>NZ_CP045997.1:6499017-6799017 GCF_010233585.1 Spirosoma endbachense | reverse complement strand
TAGTAGGTCATGCCCAGATCCTGTGCGCGAATATGTTCCGGCTTGGGAAAGCCAGCGATCGTCAAAGCGTTCGACAGGAATTCTACAGCAACTTGAATATCCGGAACTACCCAGCCAATTTGGGCCAATTCAAGTCCGGCAATGGTATTATTGAGCCTTTTCATGTTTGTTTACCGTTCGGTTTATGGTAGAACAAAGTTAAACCGGACGGGTTTCTTATGTCAGGCGTAGTCGCGCCAATAGGAGGGCAGTTTGCGACTAATTTAGGCGTTGTGCAACAGCCACGCAGACTAAATAAATAAGAGCAGAGCCTGCTACCGCCTATGAAGAAGATCACACAGCGGCTGATTGAGGATTCGTTGGGTTATGAGTAAGCCCGGATCAAAATAGGTCCGGGCTTACTTATAACCGGTTTCAAACGTTAAGGCCTTAATAGTTTCACCTGCTGGTGTTCTGTGGCCGTATGGACCTGCAAGAGGATGATTCCCTTGCCAGTACCGATCGGCACGCTCCCCCGCTCTACTGAACCCGCTTTCTCCAGCCGCTGCTGATGAAGCACCTTGCCCTGCAAATCGACCAGATTCAACTCCACAGCCTGACCCACAACCCCCCGAATCTCCAGCTCCACAGAGTTGCCCTCAATCGGATTGCCCAGTACGGTCACCTGTAAACCTGTTGGGGCTTCCCCCGATCCGACCCGAGCTGGTGGATTGCAGACCGAAAGCCAATTGTAGACAAAGCTGGCCAGGGAGCCTCCCTGTTTGGCCGTCAGGGTAATAGCGGGGTTATCTGTGTATAGATTCAGACTATACGGACCCGGATTGGTGGTCGCCACCAGCTCGTTGACCACCGAGAAACTAATGGGTGAACTGTCGGTGCCCCCGTACTGGGGGGTAAACGTCACCCGGCGAAGACCGGGGCTCAAGACCGCACAACTCACCGTCGAGACCCCCACGATGGTAAAGCCAGCGGGCGAAGTCGGCATCGGATTCACCGTCAGCTGGAAGCTGGTTTGAGCTGACAACCCACCCGGATCGAGGGCCGTTATCTGAACACTACTCACCCCTGTGCTGGAAGGCGTACCACTGATCAGAGAACCATTGAGGTTCAGGCCAGCGGGTAAACCCGTCACTGAGAAGGTCAGCGCCTGTCCATCAGGATCGGAGAAATAGTTGGTCAACTGCAATTGATAGGCCTGCCCCGCCAGGATGGTCTGGTTGGGAATACCGCTGGTCGTGGGTGGGCTGTTGGGGTTGTTGCCCGTCTGACAGGAAGCCAGCCAGTTGTAGGCAAAGCGGGCTTCGGAGTTACCCGCCTGATTGGCCACCAGGGTGATCACCGGATTGTCATTGTACAATTGAAGCGAATAGGGAGCGGGAGCCGTGGTGGTGGGCATCTCATTGACAACGGAGAAGGAGATGGGATTGGCATTGTTGCCCACATACAGGGGGGTGAACTGGACCTGATAGCGTCCTCTGGGCTGATCGATGAGGGTACAGTTGACCATGGTGACTTTGGTAATGGCAAAGCTGCCGGGCAGGATCTGCAAGCTCAAGGGCGTCGCCTGGGGACTGGTGCAGCTTCCCAGGGTACAACTGGCCGAGAGGGAGTAGTTACCGGGCTGGGTGAAGGTATAGACCTCACCGTTGGCCAGCCCTGTTCCCCCCTGGGGCAACCAGTTGATGGTGCCCGCGCAGCCGCTGGCCGTCACGGAGATGGGTTGATTGGTGGTTGAGGGAGCACTGGCCAGCAGGGTTGGGGCCTTCAGGT
Source organism: Spirosoma endbachense (assembly GCF_010233585.1). Lineage (NCBI taxonomy): Bacteria > Pseudomonadati > Bacteroidota > Cytophagia > Cytophagales > Cytophagaceae > Spirosoma > Spirosoma endbachense. Next base: position 6,797,247 of record NZ_CP045997.1, on the reverse strand, counting down.
TGGAGTTGGGCTCTACGGTGGTGGTGGCCACGGCTGAGCAACTGTTGCCACTGGTCATGGTCACCGAGTAGGTGCCCGGCGTGTTCACCGAGATCTGACTCTCGGTCGAGCCTGTATTCCAGCGGAAGGGGCCGGAGCCATTGGCCGTTAGGGTCACCGATGGGTTGGCACAGGTCAGGGTGGCACTGGTTGGGCTGATGCTCACCGAAGGAGCCGTCTGATCGGCGGACACACTGACTGATGTACTGGCCGTACAGCCCCCGGTCGAGGTGACCGTGACTGAATAAGTACCAGCCTCATTCACCACCGCCGTGCCAGTTTCTCCATTCTGACTCACTAGTCCGGGCCCACTGAAGCTATAACTTGCCCCTCCACTGGCTGTCAGGGTGACACTGCTCGTCGCACAGCTCAGGGTGCCACTGGCCTGGAGGCTGGGGGTAGGCAACGCATTCACCAGCAGGCTAGTGGTGGCACTAGCCGAGAGGTCATTACTACGAATAATCAATGAAAAGCTCTGATTGCCGGAACTGGCTGCGACCAGGCTCTGGCTGAAGCTGGTACTGCTACTGCTGCCCGTTAGGGGATTGCTGCCATTAGTGAGCGTGTAGGCATAGCTGCCCGTCACGTTACCCAGTGTGGCGGTGAAAGTCACGGGGCTACCCACACAGACCACACTGGGGGTAGGGGCCAGGCCGGCAAGGGTGGGCTGGACACTGCTGACGGTTATCGAAACGGTGGCCGTCTGGCTACAGGTTGTCCCATTGCTGACAACCACGGTGAAGGTCTGTAGGCCGGCTTGGGTGAGCGTGGCCGAGACCACACTCGCTGTCGCCGGGCTGCTGAGCTGAGCCCCAGCGGGCGCTATCCAGCTGTAGCTGGAGCCGCCGGCGGTACTCAGACTGACCACCCCGCCCACATTCACGGTGGGTGTACTGGCACTGGCGGTGGGCACAAAGGCCTCGCTGCCCTGTCCAGTGGCACAGAAGGCCGCAAAGGCCGAATTGCTACCTCCTCCGGGCAGGCCCGCGTTGTTGGCAAAGCTTTTAGAAGACACCCCACAGAAAGCTGACAGCGAGGCTGGCCAGCACCCACTCAACTGATTGCTGTGCAGATAAAGCGTTGTTAGATTGGTCAAATTTCCGAGCGTAGCGGGGATACTGCCACTCAACTGGTTATCGTACAGAAAAAGATTTTGCAGGTTGGTTAGACTTCCCAGTGTGGATGGAATACTGCCACTTAACTGGTTCGTGGACAGAGTAAGCACTTGCAGGTTGGTCAGACTCCCCAGGCTTGATGGAATACTGGCACTCAACTGGTTTTCGCTCAGATTAAGCGATGTTAGGTTCGTTAGTGCACTCAAACTAGCCGGGATACTCCCACTTAACTGGTTACCGCTCAGAAAAAGCTGTTGCAGGTTGATCATGCTCCCCAGTGTAGATGGGATACTGCCACTCAACTGGTTCGTGGACAGAGTAAGCAGTGTTAGGTTAGTCAGACTCCCGAGCGTAGTAGGGATACTGCCACTCAACTGGTTATCGTTCAGACGAAGGAATTTCAGGTTGGTCAGGCTACCGAGCGTAGCGGGGATACTGCCAGTTATCTGGTTGTTGAACAGCTCAAGCTGTTGCAGATTGGCCATACTGCCCAGACTAGCTGGGATATCACCACTCAACTGATTTACGCTCAGATTAAGCGTTTGCAGATTGGTCAATGCACTCAAACTAGCGGGGATACTGCCACTTAACTGGTTCGAGGCCAGATAAAGCAGTTGCAGGTTGGTCAGATTACCCACACTAGCGGGGATACTGCCACTTAACTGGTTCGTGACTAGATTAAGCGTTTGCAGATTGGTCAGACTCCCCAAACTAGCCGGGATACTCCCACTTAAGCCATTGCTTGAAAGTAAGAGTTGGTTTACCCGCCCACCTGAGCAAGTCACCCCAAACCAGGGGTTTCCGCCATTGCCCGTACAAGGGTCACAACTCTGGAGCCAGCCCGTCTTATTGGTCCAGCCCGACCCATTGGTGCTGTTGTAAAAATCGACCAGGGGCTGGTAGTCAGGATGGCTACCCACCGTCAGGGTTGTAGTGGCCACCGCCGAGCCACCAGCCGTGTTCACCACCAGACTGAAGCTCTGACTGCCAGACCCGCTCACCACCAGACTTTGGCTAAAGCTGGTACTGCTACTGCTGCCCGTTAGGGGGCTGCTGCCATTGGTGAGCGTATAGGCATAGCCGCCTGTCACATTGCCCACCGTGGCGGTGAAGGTCACCGGGCTACCCGAACAGACCGTACTCAAGGTAGCGGCAAAGCCACTAAGGGTGGGTAAAGCCGAGCCCGTACCCGTCACCGAAACGGTGGCGGTCTGACTACAGGTTGTCCCATTGCTGACTACTACGGTGAAGGTCTGTAGGCCGGCCTGGGTGAGCGTGGCCGAGACCACATTCGTCGTCGCCGGACTCCAGAGCTGAGCCCCAGCGGGCGCTATCCAGCTGTAGCTGGAGCCGCCGGCGGTACTCAGACTGACCACCCCGCCCACATTCACGGTGGGGGCACTGGCACTGGCGGTGGGCACAAAGGCCTCGCTGCCCTGTCCAGTGCCACAGAAGGCCGCAAAGGCTGAATTGCTACCTCCTCCGGGCAAACCCGCATTACTGAAGAAACTATTGAATGCACGGCCGCATAGTGCCGTTAGACTAGCTGGCCAGCACCCACTCAACTGGTTCGTGCTCAGACCAAGGGATTGCAGATTGGTCAGACTAGCCAGACTCCCTGGGATACTCCCACTTAACTGGTTATTGTTTAGAGAAAGCACTGTAAGGTTGGTCAGACTACCCATACTCTCTGGGATACTCCCACTCAACTGGTTATTAAACAGAGCAAGGTAGCTCAGGTTGGTCAGACTCCCCAGACTAGCCGGGATACCCCCACTTAACTGGTTATTGTACAGAGAAAGAGATTGTAGATTGGCCAGACTACCCATACTCTCTGGGATACTGCCACTTAACCGGTTATCGTTCAGCTTAAGCTCTTGCAGGTTGATCAGACTACCCATACTCTCTGGGATACTACTCAACTGATTAGTGGTCAAGTCAAGGTATTGCAGCTTCGTCAGACTGCCAATCGTAGCTGGAATACTGCCACTTAACTGGTTATTGTTCAGAGTAAGCTCTTGCAGATTGGTCAATGCACTCAAACTAGCGGGGATACTCCCACTTAACTGATTATTGCTCAAACCAAGGGATTGCAGATTGGTCAATACACTCAAGCTAGCCGGGATACTGCCACTTAACTGGTTAACGCTTAGAGTAAGCCGTTGCAGATTGGTCAATGCACTCAAGCTCGTTGGGATATTGCCACTTAACTGATTAGCGCTCAGATTAAGCTCCTGCAGATTGGTCAACGCACTCAAACTAGCCGGGATACTCCCACTTAAGCCATTGTTTTGAAGATCGAGTCTGTTTACCCGCCCAGCTAAACAACCCACCCCATACCAGGGGAACCCTCCATTGCCCGTACAGGGATCACAACTCGTCAGCCACCTCGTCTTGTTGGTCCAGTTTGACCCATTGTTGTTGTTGTAAAGGTCTACCAGGGGCTGGTAGTCAGGATGGCTACCCACCGTCAGGGTTGTAGTGGCCACCGCCGAGCCACCAGCCGTGTTCACCACCAGACTGAAGCTCTGACTGCCAGACCCGCTCACCACCAGACTTTGGCTAAAGCTGGTACTGCTACTGCTGCCCGTTAGGGGGCTGCTGCCATTGGTGAGCGTATAGGCATAGCCGCCTGTCACATTGCCCACCGTGGCGGTGAAGGTCACCGGGCTACCCGCACACGCCGTACTCAATGTAGCGGCAAAGCCACTGATGGTGGGGTTCTGGGCCGAGACCGTCGTCGTCAACAGCACCACCAATAACCAGGAAATGAAGAGAGTGAACGCCCGGAGAGGCAACCGGAAAGTAGAAAAGTGAGTCATAGTTATTAAGTAAATGGTTGAGAAAAACAGACCCATTCATAAGGTTGAGTTCAGAAAGTGTGGCTGGCCGGTTGCTATGGCAGCAACAATGGGCCTTACCCATCAATGGCTTCCGGCTCTGAGCAGCAAACACGCCCGCCAACCGGATTAGGACCAGATTAGTTTAACCCGGCAGTTTATAGCCCAGCAGACTACCGAGGAACGCAAAAAAACGCATCACGCCATGAGGAGGACTAGCCGATTTAATTTCCTTTTCGTGCTCGACAAACAGCATCGATAGGCGCATCAGTGATCCAAAATTCTTCGGCGGCAGCGTCAGTTTACCGCTGGCAATCAAGGCATGCATCCGTCGGAAGAAACGCTCAAAGCCCAGAGCGGGCTTATGCACGTTTAATAGACGAACCTCCACGGGATGCGCATTTTTCAGGGTGTGGGTCATCCCGGCCGGAACAATCGCCGACTCACCGGGGCCAAGCTGTCGCCATTCGCCATTCAGGTTCACATCCAGCGTACCTTCCAGCACATGATAGCTCTCCTCGGCTTCCGGATGTACGTGCAGCGGGGGGGCGTCAAACCCTGGCGCCAGCACATTGATGGCTTCAAAAAAAGCGCCGTGGGTATCTTTCGTCGATTGGGTAATTTCCCACCACATACCGGCGGCAGCAAAGTCTAGAATTCGGTCCTGATGGGTCTGCATGGTCGTAGTCGGTTAAAAAAGGAGTTGTAAAAACGTGCTTGCCGTTGCTGGGGCTAGCGAAAACAGGGGCCACCGCGATCCTATTTTTAAGGCTACAAACAGCCTCACAAGTCTACGGGAAGGCCCGCAGATGAGAGGTGGAGAATCAGGTCAAATAGGTAGAGGATTATCCTAATAGCCGAAATTTGCCTTGTCTCCGGCCAAATTCTTCGAAAAATACCTGGCTGAAGTATTTAGGGTCCTCAAAATCTACTACATAAGCCACTTCGGAAATGGACTGGTATGCGAATCGTTTTTCAACGTATCGCATACCTGAAAACCATCTTTAAGAGACATCATCACAACACTCAGAATCAGATCTGTACTTGTTTCCAGCGCCAGCTTGGTCCAATCCAAAAATGAATTGAGCTATTACTTGTAAGCAATAGCAGCACTGGAGGGCCCTGCCAACGGAATTACGTCAACGCTGCGGAATCCGACCTCCTTCGTCCACCGTTCAAAATCAGCGCCGGTGAAATCAAAAGCAACGCCGAACTCGATCAGCATATTGAGGGACATCAGGAGGCCAAACGCGTTTTTCCGACGGTCATCATCGATCAGGGCTTCCACCACGATCAATGCACCACCTTCCGGTAAAGCATCATAGGCTTTCTGGATCAGCATCATTTTATTAGGAAGGTCCCAGTCATGTAGGATCATGCCCATGGTAATGACATCCGCTTTGGGAAACTCGTCTTTAAAGAAATCAATGTTTGCGGTCTTCACCTGTTCCGACATGCCCTGCGCGGCTATATAGTCCCTGGCAATGGACTCAACTGATGGCAGATCGGTTGTCGTGCAGGCTATGTTTGGGTGCTGCCTGGCCACCTCAACGGAGAGGACACCAGCCGCTCCACCTATATCACAGAGACTCGAATACCGTGAAAAATCAAATTTTTGGGCCAGGGCCATGAAGTTACCGGTAGAAATACCAGACATCGCATTGATAAACTGTTTCAGGCGTTCCGGTTTCGCATACAACTCTTCAAACATTGACCGGCCTGTGTGCTTGATCTCATTCTGGGGTTTGCCCGTCAGCAACGCTTCATCCAGATCGGCCCAAAAGGGGTACAGGCGGTCATTGGCCATTTCCACAAATCCCCCAATGTAGGAAGGCTTGTTTTTGTCGAGAAATACCTCTGTTTCCGGTGTATTGGAATAAGTGGCTGTTTCCAGCAACCCATCGCGGTTTAAAAAACCAAGGGCTACCAGCGCATCCAGGAAATCGTAAACAGCCCGATCGTGTAAGTTTAAAGCTTTTTGAATCGCTTTACCGGATAAGGATTGATTGCCGGAAAGTGTGGTAAAAACACCAAGTTTAACGGCGCTCAGGAACGTTTTCGACGCAAAGAAAGCCGTTGCGGTTTCCATGATACGAGCCGGAGAAATCTGAATTTGTTCGAGTGTTGTGTTCATGATGTCCAGGATTGGATTTTTAGGAAAATTTTTGAATTGACAATAGAACGCTGATTTTTAAGACCATTAAAATTGTTTATGATTAAAGTCGAGATAATTTGCTGACTTTTAATGTGTTGCATTTGATAGTCTAAGGTGAAATCAGTGCAAATCATAGGGATCATAAAAATCAGCGTTCTATTAAATTAGACGAAGGGTGTAGACAGGAACGACCGGTCTGTAAATCAGGATAGATAACAGGAGTCTCAAGATTTATGGGTAGAAGGGTACTTCAGTAAAGAGGAAAAAGAGGAAGGGAAATTGACTCATTGAGCATGATGGAAATCGAAGTAACAAACGTTACGTGCTTGTTACCCCTTTGTGTTACTTCTTAATGGCGTATCCTCCATATAATATATTCATATCAGTACTCTCCACTAAGCGAAAATTCTTTCCAAGGTCGGCAATCGTCCATTCGCCTTTAACCCGCTTTCGGAGGTAGGTCAGCATCGTGGGAATGGAAACATTGGGTTGCGATCCGGTATGGTTTTTCCACTCAAAACCGTTTGCTGCTAAAAGCGTCTTGATTTCTTTCGGTTTGATAAACATTTTCCAGACATGCGTGTTGGGCGGCATAAAGGCCCACCGTTTCCATTCTTGCCATATTTTAATGGCCACCAGATTGCTGATGAACGTTCGGTTCAGGGTGTCGTAGATAAAAAGCCCACCGGGTTTAAGGACTCTTGAAATCTCAGAAAAGACCTTCGGCAAATCGCGGACGTGTTCCAGTACATCACAGCAAAATACGCAGTCAAACGACTGGTCTGCGTAAGGAAGCTGTTCGCCCGACCCGTGATCATACGTGATGGAAAGCCCGGTGGCTCTGGCGTGGTTCGCTGCGGTTTGAACCGACGTAGCAGCCGGGTCGATGCCGGTCGTAGTAAATCCCATTTTACAGATTTCCTCTGTCAGGATTCCACCTCCGCTTCCCACTTCAAGCGCGGTTTTGCCGGTAGGGTCAAAGTTGAGACTCTTTAACACGTTAATGGCATAACCCACCCGCCAGGGATTTATCGATGTTTTCAGCAGATGCAATACGGCATCTGGCTTCCACCAGGTGTCGCCCTGCGCTTTGTAAACTTCATTGTCTATCTGCTCATAAACTGAAGGTGCTATTTTTTCCATAGTACGTTTTGTTTAGGAATTAGTTAAAAATAGAGGGGATTAGTCTCCAGTAGTTGCTTCACCAGACGTCAGGAAGAGTACGGCCGTGAAGCAACAAACCAACCGCGAGTGGGTGGCAAAGGGAAGGTAAAGATCGTTTTCATAGCTGTGAGCTGCCGGGGAAAAGTGGTCATAAAACCGGCACTGCAAGTCTACGATCGGACCTGCCAACTAAGGTGGATAATTAGGTCAAATAGGTGGAGGATTATTTCACAAGTCGAAATTTGGCCGGAGAGAGGCCAAATTCTTCCGAAAATTGACGGCTGAAATACTTCGGGTCTTCGAAACCTACCGCATAAGCCACTTCGGAAATATTCAGATCGGAGGAGATCAGTAATTCTTTGGCCTTCCCTAATCGAATCACCCGGATATAAGGGATAATCGACATACCCGTCAGGCCAACCAGCTTCCGATGGAGCGTGGAGCGACTCAAACCGATCTGCTGGCAAAGTTCATCAATCGACAACTGGGAGTTTTCCAGCTGTGGTTCCAGCATCACACGTAGTTTATGTAAAAACTGATCCTCCAGCGAATCCGTTTCTGTGTCTACAGGTTGATCGGCCCGCGTCGTTTGCAGGAGCTGTTGACTGTAATGAATCTGTAGAATCCGCCTGGATTGCAGCAGGTTCGTGAGCACCACGTCTAGCTCCTCTCGCTGAAAGGGTTTGGTCAGGTAAGCGTCAGCACCCCGGCGAAGGCCCGCAATCCGGTCTGTCACTGCGGCACGGGCCGTGAGTAAGACAATAGGAATGTGACTGGTCCGTTCGTCGTTTTTCAACGTATCGCACAACTGAAACCCATCTTTGAGGGGCATCATTACATCGCTCACGATCAGGTCGGGAATGGTTTCCAATGCCTGATCGATACCCTGTTGGCCATTATCGACCCGGATAATCTGATAATCGGCCTGGAGGCAGCTGGTGATGTAAGCGGCTACGTCTTCGTTGTCTTCCACCAGCAACAGCATCGGTTTATCCTGCGGTTGGTCAGCCATCGAATGGATGACTTCCACTCGGTCAGGATGAACACGGATGGGTTCGACAACGGGAAGTGGAACAGATAATGCCTGCCGGGTATGACGCAGGCTAATGACAAACTCAGTCCCCTGACCGGGCTGACTACGAACGGCCAGGCCACCGTTCATCAACAGGATCAACTCGCGCACCAGCGATAGCCCAATACCCGTTCCACCAATTTCCGTACCAGGCTGACCACTCACCGAGTTGATAGAACCTGCATCGGCGGAACCCTGAAAAAAACGGTTGAAAATCAACGGTAGCTGGTCGGCATGGATGCCTGAACCGGTATCTCGCACCTGGATACTTATCCAGGAAGCATCCCGCTGTTGGGTAGGAACAATTTCTTCGTAATAACCCTGGTTCGCTAATGAACGCCAGCCTTCCTGAACGCTAAGCGTTAGAAAAATCTGGCCTCCAGCGGGCGTAAATTTGAGCGCATTCGTGAGCAGATTGGACAGAATATCCTGTAGTTTGTCCTTATCGAAATCCGTTTCCAGCGTTGGATTGTCGGCCAGAAAATGCATCTCGACGTTTTTAAGGAAAGCCATCGTATGGAACGACTCCGATACATAGCGGGCAAAACTGGCCAGATCGGCCTGTATGGGTTGCAGATACATTTCTCCGGCTTCGAGCTTCGACAGGTCCAGAATCTGATTAACCAACCGTAGCAGGTTGCTGCCATTGCGTTCGATGAGGTTCGCCACCCGCTGACGGTGTTGAGCCAGTTCATCGAGACTATACCGTTTCAGTTCCGAAGTCATGCCCAGAATCACGGTAAGCGGGGTGCGGAACTCGTGTGAAATGTTGGCAAAAAAGCGGGATTTCGTTTCGTTGAGTTGATAAAGTGCCTGGGCTTGTTGCTCAATCACGTTCTTATCGGCTTCGATCCGTGCTGTGGCCTGATTGATCTCGGTTTGTAGTCGTTTCCGCTCCTGCTGGTGGTTCCAGATACGCCACTTCAGCCAGCCCCAGATTCCGGCGATAACGAACAGCCCCGATAGCACCAGAAACCAGACTTTCAGGTAAAACGGTCGTTGTACATCTACCGCAATCGACAGCACATTCGACGACCATTGTCCATTAGCGGCCTGCCCCTTGATCAACAACTCATACTCTCCGTAGGGCAGATTCCCCAGCCGCAACGATGATTCGGTCTGCTGGGTCCATACATTATCCAGCCCTTTGAACTGGTAGGCATATACGTTCTTTTCGCCATCGGTGAAATTCAATAGGGCAAACTCGACCACCGATGTCTGATCCCCTGGCCGCACCACGAGTTGATGGCTTTGGGCCAGCTCTTCCGTTTTGTCGATGAGTTTATTACTTGCCTGGTCAAACTGACGAAACGATACCAGTTGTATTGGGAGTGGAGCCGGTGGAGGTTCGACAGCAAAATCCCGCGGATCGAAGGTTGTGATTCCGTTGAGACCGCCGAAGTAAATCCGACCAGCCTTGTCCTGGGCATGCGCAATCCGATTGAACTCATTATGGGTAATACCATCCTGCACAAAGTAGGTACGGGTCGTGAGCCGAATCGGATCGAACTGCATAATGCCGTAGTCGCTGCTAAGCCAGAGATGCCCTCGCCCATCGGCATAGACGGCATAGATATTGTCATTGGATAACCCCTCAGAGCGTCGGAATTGTCGGTACAGATGCGTCCTCCGATCCCAGCGAATCAGGCCGGCATTTCCCGTAGCCAGCCAGTAGATCCCCTGTTTATCGGCATAAAAATGCTGATAGTTGTCGGCAGGCAGGTGAAAACGACCTTTACCCCCACTCCAGTAGCGGGCAGTAATGCCTTTTATCGGGTCTATAGTATACAATCCGGTAGACGCGCAAATCCAAAGTGTACCCTGCCGGTCAGGAGCGATATGGAGAATGTGTCCCTGAGCCAGTTCGGCAAACTGATTATATTGACCAAATAGGTTTGCCTGCTGTTTTTTGGTATCCATCAGCCTAAGACCTTTTGGCGTACCAACCAGCCACTGGTTGGTGCTCAACGGATAGAGTGCCCAGGCCTCCGAATCGATGGGTAGGGATATGGTGGTAGCGTTTCCCGACGATGGGTCATAGTTAACTACCTGATTAACATCTCCTTTGTAGAGTTTACCCTGCTGATCCTTCGCTAAACCATAGGCAAAAAAACGATTCCCGGATATCTTTTTTGGTTTACCGCCCTGCCGCGGAACCGTATAGAGGCCGAACTTTTCCTGGTTAGCATACACCTGATCGCCCAGTACCGTAATACCCCGAATGGCGGCTACCTGATCGCCTTTGTTGCCCGGCTGATAAAATAATCGGTGGAAATAGTTTGGGGTTAATTTCACCTGGTAGACACCAAAGCTGGTTCCTAACCAAAGCAGACCGCTCCGATCTCGGAAAAAGCTCCGATTCTCAATGGTTTCACCCGCAGTCTGGTCGGTAATAGATAGCAGGGTTCGGTTGGTAGAATCCCTCAGCGTGATTCCATCCCAGAGTAGACCATCCCGGTTCAACGGATAGCAGATCGCGCCCGTATACCGAGCCATAGCATCGATCAGGGCAGAAGGCCACTGCTGCCGCCGACCTTGTTCATCGACTCTGTAAAACAGCCGTTTACCCCCTTTTGCTGGGTTATAAACCGAATAGAAAAACTCGATACCCGCGTTTCGCTGGCCGAAATGCCAACTTATTTGATCGCCCTGCCCATGAGAAAACTGATGCAGCACCCGGCCATCGGGAGTCAATTCAACAATATGTCGATCATCTGCAATGCACCAGACCGTATTTTCGTCCGTCGACTGAAAGCTGCCTAGTGTCTTAAACTGCGGTAAAGAAACAGAATGCAGGCCCGTTGTTGGGTGATAAACGGTGAGTTTAGCCGAGCGAGAGTTCGTTAAAATGATGGTACCATCATGACCACTTAACAGACCTACAGCTTCATGAACGAAAGCGGTATCCTGTTGAACATTACGTATGCCGTTAAAAGCAACCGGCTTACTCGTCAACGGGTTGAACAAGGCTATCCGCGATTCATGGTAGGGCCCCATTAACCATAACAAACCATTGGCATCCTGAGCGATAGCATGAATATCGTCAAAGACGAGTCCATTGCGGTCTTTGGTGAACGTAGTGAAAGTCTTTCCATCAAATCGACTCAGGCCAAACCTGGTACCGAACCACATAAACCCCTGCCGATCCTGAAAAATGGCATTGACTTCCCGGTGTGCCAGCCCATCCTGCGGGGCATAATGCTTCACCCAGGCCACATAGGGTTGGGCTTCTACCCAGGTACAAAGCCCAATGAGCAGGCTTAGTAGGTAAATGGCCGGTTTTACAGCCATCAGCTTAAATCGGTAAAAAGCAAAATGTATATACGTTTCTGGCAAAAGAGTACACACCTGTTTCTGGATCAGTCATCTACAAATGGATAACAGGCATTAAATATACTGTTTAGGACGAATGAAATCCTCGATGGTCATTATTAAGAAATGGCTCAAACAACCTTATGTTCAGCTGTAGTTGAATCGGGTTGAATCAAACAGGGTATCCTGGCCATACCTAAGCCATTTGCATGAAATAGCCACGAAAATGCTCTGCCAGATATAGCCACTGTGAATGCTAAATTAGCGATCATCCGGCTAACTTCTTCCCGGCCAAAAAGGATACGAAAACGGCAGCCCTCGGAACTACTGTACTGAAAGCGACTCCGCAGCCGCGAATGTAGCCTTGCCTGATTGTTTATGTTTATTATAATGAAAATTAAACTTAGATGTAGCCAAAAAAATGGCCGAAATTTTGACATTTAAAAGATAAGTGTCATTTTTACACCAATAAATAATATCGCCGTATTAGCTACCGACTCTACTATCGTTGGGCAACTCAGTACAGCACAGCTTTGGTGAATGATGTGTTTCTGTGACCAGACTAGTAGAGGCACTGTAAAGTTGGGTTATCAGAGTATTTGTACTTATTGGGCAAAGTTGTCATCTGTAGTCGTGTGTAGAAGCCAAAGAGTGCTATTGCTCATTAATTTCGGGATTTATGCATACGCGTTCAGCTGCTCTACTCATTCGTGTATCCTAACGTAACTGCTGGCTGCCTTCTCAAATTTTATTCAGATAAAAAGAATTACTTATTGTACAATTTAAAACATTTGTATGATTTTTTTATTTTTGTAAGCCTACATCTTAACTAGTTTCATGATTTTTCAGCCACAGGACCAAGCGCTATGGCAAGCCTATCGCGCGGGTGATAAACAGGCATTAGGTTTACTGGCCGAACGCTATTATGGCGTACTGAAACACTATGGGCTAAAATTTATGGTTGAGGAATCGATCGTAGAGGACTGCATACAGGAATTATTTTTACAGCTCTGGCAAAATCGATTACAGATTAACGAAACGGACTCGGTTAAGCATTATTTACTAAAATCAATCCGGAGCCATATAATACAGCATCTTCGCGCTCAAAAACGGTTAAAATACGAAGAACTGGACTGGGATACGTCGGTCGCAGAGGATGTTGACTCAGAAACATTACTGATCCGCCAGGAATCATTGGTCAATATGACGAAAATGATACAGGAGCAACTGGCAGCCTTGCCAGCCCGTGAGCGGGAAGCTTTATATCTACGTTATTACGAAAATTTATCCATACCGGAGATTGCCGAGGTAATGAACGTAAACCGCCAATCGGTCTCCAATTTTCTCCAGAAAGCACTTAATAAGCTTCGGAGCCAATGGCTTGTCCACATATTTCCGGTGATTTGTATTTTTTTTCAAAAAAATTTCCTTTGAGAAGGGTATCGGCGAATAGGAACTTCATACTATCAATAAAAATAGTAGAAAAGTACCAATGACTCTGCCCCCCGACCATTTTTCAAGTGTTGACGACTTCTTAGAAAACGACGCCTTTCGGACGTGGGTTCGTGAAAGGCGGCCGGAAGATCAGGTGTACTGGCAACAATGGCTGGCCCAGTATCCCGAAAAAAGGGACCTCTACGAGCAGGCCGTAGCTACCTTATTGGTACTTCAGGGAAAGCAGGTTGAGATTTCAGACCAATCCGTAAAAGAAAATACAGAAAAAATACTGGATCAGCTTACGCCATCGACTACCCTGGTAAAACCTTTATCCAGTTGGCATTGGGGGCGGTGGGTTGCTGCTGCAGCAGTGGCTGGTTTAATAATCTGGTGGCAACTAGGTAACCCCATTCCCAACCAGATAGCGGTATTCAACAAGCAAGTAGAGCAGCCTGTACAGGATGCCGGCTGGAAAATTGTAAAGAATGTAACGGGCCAGCCTCTGGTCATTCTGCTGCCAGATAACTCCTCCGTATTGCTCTCGACAGGAAGTCAGCTGCGTTTTCATAAACAAAACACGCATAAGCTTCGGGAAGCGTATCTACAGGGAGAAGGATTTTTCGAAGTGACTAAAAATCCGGCCAGACCTTTCATTGTTTATACAACCAATCTGACCACTAAAGTGCTGGGAACCAGTTTTCAGGTACGTTCTTTCGACAAGGAAACGGCGGTTTATGTCAAGGTGAAGACGGGCAAGGTTTCGGTTACCCCCATTGATTCGCCCGGCAAAACGGTTTTGCTGACAAGAAACGAACAACTCAGTTTTGAAACTAAAACAGATAAGGTTGTTAAGCAGGATTTCATTCCAGCGAAAGAAATTACGTCAACCATTGTTAACCAGCAGTTTAGTTTCGAATTCACGCCTGTATCGGACGTATTTGCTCAACTGGAATCCAGCTATAATATGCCCATTCAATATGATAAGCACTTGCTTACAAAATGCACTTTTACCGGGCAACTCAACGATGTCCCTTTTCTGGAGAAAATCAGACTTATCTGTCTAACCATTGAATCTACCTTTGACGTTGTTGATAACCAGGTGATTATTCATAGTCGCGGGTGTAATTGATTGTTCCTGTAACCTTTAACCAATCTACTATCTATGGTATAAAAAACTATCCTTTTTCTAAAAGAAAAGCGATAGTGCTACCAACACTATCGCCCAAATTCCCCTAAATGTGTCAGATATACACATTATCTCTTCGAGTAGAGAAGGGATACGTTTTGTGTCATTTCCTCCTAAAAACAACAAAAACGCATAAATGTATGCAATACCTTTTCATCAATCGCAATGTTTGGATCAGGATTATGAGAATTTCAAGCCTGCAAATCTTACTTGCACTTACCCTAACTAATATAGGCTTTGCCCTCGACGGCAAAGCGCAGGAGCTTTTAAGTCGACGAGTCAGTATCTCAGCCCAGAATGAGGATGTTGAGGTAACGATCAGGCGAATTGAAAAACAGACGAGCGTTCAATTTTTATTCAGCCGGGAAATCATTCAATCGAAACGGAAAGTTAATTACCAGGCAAAAAATGAACAGCTTTCGCAGGTATTGGATCATATCCTGACGCCACTTAATCTGAGCTATGATGTTGTAGGACAGCAAATTGTGATAAAAAGATACACTGCGCCAGCAACCCAGCTTCAGCAAAATGCCTCCAGTGAACTCAACACGGAGGCCGCTGTGGATAAACAACTGACTGGCCGGGTCACGGGTGAAAATGGCGAAAGTTTACCAGGCGTAAATATTCAAATAAAGAATACAACGCGTGGAACAACTTCAGACGGTGATGGTAATTACAAACTTTCCATTCCGGATGAGGCCAGCACTGTGCTCGTTTTCTCCTTCATCGGCTTTGCTACGCAGGAGGTGACCGTGGGGAATCGCTCTGTTATTAACCTCACACTGGTTGCCGATGACAAAACGCTCAATGAAGTGGTCGTTGTCGGGTACGGCACCCAACGTAAACGGGATGTTACAGGTTCGGTAGTTTCTGTGAATGAAAAAACCTTAAAAGAAGTGCCTTCCCCAAACATCGTTAACCAGTTAAAAGGCCGGGCGGCTGGTGTTTCCGTTATCAGTAATGGCTCAACACCTGGTTCGCAGGGGCAGATTAGAATTAGAGGTAACCGAACACTAACCACCAGCTCTGGCTCAAGCGATGGACTTGATGGCCCGTTGGTGGTTGTCGATGGAATTCCTTATGGTGGGCTGAATGACATAAACCCGGATGATATTGTCAATCTTGAAATTCTAAAAGACGCTTCGGCGACGGCCATCTACGGTTCAAGAGGTTCTGGTGGCGTTATTCTGATAACCACTAAACGAGGGAAAGTAGGAAAGCCCGTTTTCAGCTACGACGGCTATCATGGCGTGACCACGATTATGGGCAAATTCAACGTGATGAATGGCCAGGAATATGCCCAGTTTAAAGACGATGCGACTAAATACAACCGCACCAGCCCTGGTACTACGGCCTATCCGCTTACCCAAAAAGAAAAAGATGCGCTGGCGGCCGGTGTTTCTACCGACTGGCAGGGGTTACTCTACAAACCCGGCTTTATGACCAACCATCAGTTGGGTATGACAGGCGGCAATGAAAACACACAGTATTCGTTGGGCCTGGGTTATTTTAATGAGACAGGTATTATTCCCAGCCAGGATTTTAGCCGGATAAACATACGGGCAACAATCGACCAGCGAATTGGGAAGCACATTAAAGTAGGGTTGAATACGCTGAATACACTTACCTATCAAAATACGCCGGGCGGTGGCGGTATTCCTGGTGGTCTGGTCCGGTTAACGCCGTTGGCCGCTCCATATAATGCAGACGGTTCCGTAAACTTGTTTCCGGCAGAAGGCTCCATTGATGCGGCTACGATCAGTCCATTGACGATCATTACCAAAAAGGATGCATACTTAGGTCGTACCCGGTCGTTGCGAACCTTTAATAGCTTGTACGCTGAGGTAGGTATTCTGCCTGGCCTGCGTTATCGGTTCAATGCTGGTTTGAATTTCAGCCAGTCGAACTACAATGGGTATGGTGGCCCACTGACCTATTTTAATACCGCAACGGTGCAGTCTTCGTCAAATGCCGAGATCAGTAATACCGAGTATTGGGATATAAACCTTCAGCACTTGTTATATTATGATAAAACGTTTGGCAAGCATAGACTAGGCTTTACCGCGCTCTATGAAGTTACCAAAAATCATTCCCTGGGCAGTCGATTTACCGTGACGGGGGTTCCGGCCGATTACATTAAAACATCCAATTTTTCACTGGCTTCCGGAACGCCAGTTGCCCCTACGGATTTTGGCAACTCCTTCTCGGAAACCGGTTTGCTTTCTTACATGGGTAGACTTAATTATAGCTACAATGACCGCTATCTGTTAACGCTAACCCTAAGACGCGATGGCTCCTCTACATTATCGCCTGGTAACCAATATTTTAACTATCCGGCTATTGGCGCAGGCTGGAATGTTATCGAGGAAAGCTTCATCAAAGAAATTCCGTTCATATCGAATCTGAAACTACGGGGTAGCTGGGGCCTTTCCGGAAATAGAAATGTAGGAGCTTATGCGACGTTGGGTGCGTTATCGGCTGGCTATTACAATTTTGGCACCAGTACCTCTGGCCAACAGTTGGCGTATACCGTTACCAGTCTACCAGCTACCGGGTTGGGTTGGCAATCGACCTCTCAGGTGGATATCGGTATTGACTTTGGCTTCCTGAATAACCGAATTACGGGCTCAGTCGATTGGTATCACCAGAAGACGAAGGATATTCTGCTGTCAGTGCCACTGCCACCCAGCAATGGAGCCGGTTCGACCTTAAAAAACCTGGGGAGAACGGAAGGTAAAGGGTTAGAAACGGCGCTGACTTTTGAGATTTTCAGGAACCCAAAAGGATTTAACTGGAGTGCCGATCTGACCTATTTCTTCAACCGGGAGAAAATTACGCAGCTCACTACACCGGCTGAACTCTCCAATGTAGGGGCTGGCTGGTTTGTTGGCCAACCGCTTTCCGTAATCTATGATTACAAAAAAATTGGTATCTGGCAGACATCAGATAAAGAAAACGGCACGTTGGCCAAACAGACCTCGCCAACTCAATTCCCCGGACAGATTCGGGTCGAAGATCTGAATGGAGATAATAAAATCGATGCCTCGGACCGGCAGATCCTTGGCAATTTCCAGCCCAACTGGGAAGGAGGGCTTACCAACCGATTCAGCTTTAAAAACTTTGATCTGTCCATTGTAACCTTTGCCCGCATGGGAATGAAGGTAATCGTACCCTATCTGACGGGTAATTCCACGGGTTCGGGCGGTTTTGCGTTCTTCAACCAGGGCCGGGTAAACCAGGTGAAAGTCGATTACTGGACAGAAACAAACCCGACCAATGCATTCCCGGCACCGGATGCTGCCAGCGCAGTAGCCTATTTTGGATCAACGTTAGGGTACTACGACGGTTCGTTCATTAAGTGCAGGAGTATTAACCTGGGCTATACCTTTTCCAGCCAGATGATCAAAAAAATTGGGATGAGCTCGGCCCGGATTTATTTCAATGCAACCAATCCGTTCATTATTTATTCGCCACTTGTCAGCCAGAATCTGGCCGTTGATCCAGAGGGGAATAGCTATGCCAGTGGTACCTCAACGCTAAACCCACAGGGAGCCAGCGAACGCGGAACACCGGAGCGCCAGATTGCCGTAAACCTGAACAACCCACCCGTACGTCAATTTACGCTTGGAGTAAATCTTAAATTCTAACCGTCGATAGAATCATGAAAACACTGAAAGTCTGGGCTATACTTAGTCTTACAGCATTGCTTAGCGCTGGCTGCGAAAAAATATTACAGGAGAACCCACAATCACAAATCGTTCCGTCTTACTTCAATAGCCCATCTGGCGTTTTAGGCGGAATTGCCGGCGTATACAACGATATCCGGGGTCAGTGGGGCACTGAAGGGTTCACCGTTGAAATGCAGGCAGGAACGGATGAATTTTTGCAGGGCGCCAGCTCGGGGGGCGGATCGGCTTACACCTATAACGGTTTGAACGGGAGTAATTTTGGCTCGGCCTGGGGCATCGCTTTTCAGGATATTAATACCCTGAACGGCGTACTTAAATACGGACAAACGATTGATTTGCCGGAAGCTACCCGAAAACAATATCTGGCCCAGGCCAAGTTTCTGCGTGGGTTCTGGTACTTTTATCTGGTACAGACCTGGGGTGATGTTCCGCTCAACACGGAGTTTATAACGGTGCCTTCGCAAGCGGCTTCCCGCCAGCCGGTAGCACAGGTTTACGAACAGATTATCAAAGATTTGACCGAAGCCGCTGCTGATCTGCCTAACCAGCCCACCGCACCATTTTTGGGGAAAGCGGCCACCAAACCCGTGGCTCAGTTGCTGCTGGCAAAGGCATATTTAACCCGTGGATGGCTCAATAATACGGCGGCTGATTTCACGCAGGCGGCTTCTCTTTGCGCCGACATCATTGCCAACAAATCCACCTATGGTCTTGATTTATGGCAGGACTATGGCGATGCATTCGTTCCTGCCAACGACTATGGCAAAGAAACCATGTTTGTCAGTGACCACATGCTCGATGCAAAATACGGCTACTACAAGGTTGGATCCGGAGAAAGCGGGGGCGCGGCCAATAATCTGACGCCCTGGTTTACCACCTGGAATTATCCCAACAATAGCGGTGTCAACTCCTTCAAAAGTGCTGCGGGAGCTTATGTTAATAGTGGTACCTCGTTGATGATTCGGGATTCGCAATATGGACGCCCCTATGTTCGGATGCGGCCAAACAGCTACAAGTGGCCTTCGGGGGCCAATGCCGGTAAGAACTATTTCCTGGATCAGGCCTTTACGAACCGGAATGCCGATTCCCGATTTATAAACTCGTTCTATACGGTTTATATTTCCAATACCTCTGTTACCAATACGGCCACGGCTGCCAATAACAAACGGGGAATCAGCTATACAACCGTTGTGGGAGCAGATACCGCCGTTTGGATGCCCGATTTTGAAGTAGAAGGTGCACCACAATTCATTGGTACAAGACCGTTTAAAGGGCTTGTTGTGCCGCCGAGCTTATGGGATAATGGGATTTTTCCGTCCCTGAAGAAATTCATGGACCCCAGCCGGGGCGCGAACTTTAACGACCCATCGACAAGACCCTGTATCCTGTACCGCTTTTCGGATGTGTACCTGACCGGTGCCGAAGCCTACCTGAAAGCAGGTGATGCCACCAAAGCAGTTGCGCTACTGAACACGGTCAGACAACGGTCCGCTTTCCGGAAAACCAATACGGCCGCTCAAAATGCAGCCGCTGCAACGGCTATGGCTATTACTACGGCCGACGTAACCGTAGACTTTATTCTGGATGAGCGTACCCGCGAATTGTTCGGTGAATGGCAACGGTGGCATGATCTGGTCCGCACCCGTTCACTGGTCCGTCGGGTGAAAGCCTGGAATCCTGAGGCCGCGACCTACATACAGGATTTCCATATGCTGAGACCCATTCCGCAATCACAAATCGACAGGGTAGTTGAGGGGCCGAAGTTCCCGCAAAATCCTGGTTATTAACCGGAATACTCACGAACCTATTTATACCTGACCAAGGTCTTTCATCAGTTCCGGTAAGACAGTGGTCAGGTATAAATGACGGTTAGTAAGCAAGTCAGAAAAACTTATCATCTGATTACTTTTCATGCCGGCTGGTTCTGGAAGGCAGTAGAACAATATGGCCGGATAAGCTAATGTAATTTATGGCAATCATTATGAGAAAATACCTTTTCTCTTTTGTTTTTTTTGCATTTTCTCTGGTTTTGAGCAATACAGGCTTTGCTCAGACTACCTTGATCAATCCCATTCTAACGGGCTTCTATCCTGACCCGAGTATCGTGAAGGCTGGGCCGGATTACTACCTGATTAATTCGACCTTTTCCTACTTCCCCGGCATTCCTGTCATGCACAGCCGGGATTTGAAAAACTGGAAGCAGATCGGGAATGTGATCGACCGGCCTGAACAACTGGATTTTATGGGCGAGCGGATGACAAGGGGCCTTTTTGCACCCGCCATCAGCTATTTTAGAGGAACGTTCTACGTTACCTGCACCGACATTGACCACGATGGAAATTTCGTTGTCACGGCCAAAAATCCCGCCGGTCCGTGGAGTAACCCCGTTAAACTTCCTCAGGTGCACGGCATTGATCCGTCACTGTTTTTTGATGAAGAGAGTAATAAAGCTTATATTCTTTATAACAGCGATGCCCCCGACCGTAAACCGTTGTATTCGGGGCATCGAACCATCCGAATGTATGAGTTCGACCCGGTTAGTTTAAACGTGATAGGCGAAGAAAAACAATTGGTTAACGGTGGGGTCGATATTGCCAAAAAGCCCGTCTGGATTGAAGGGCCGCATATCCTGAAAAAGAATGGCTGGTACTATCTGTACGCAGCCGAAGGAGGTACGTCAGTCAACCACTCGGAAGTGGTGTTTCGAAGCAAAGAGGTTTGGGGACCTTACGTTCCCTACGAACATAATCCTATTCTGACGCAAAAGGGTCTTCCCGATGATCGAAAAGACCCCATTACCTCGGCGGGACACGCGCAGTTTGTAGAAGGCCCCGATGGAAAAATGTATGCCATTTTCCTGGCTGTCAGACCTTACGAAGGCGATTACTACAATACAGGTCGCGAAACGTTTATCGCACCCGTTGACTGGAAAGATGAATGGCCAATTATTAATCCCGACAGCAAAGAGATAAAGTATTCATACCCAGTTAGCTACAAAGAGGTAAAGCAGAAAAACGCACTCCCGCAAGCTGGTAATTTTGCATACACCATACTCTTCGATAAGGAGCTTGATCCTGCCCTTCTGTTTATGCGGACGATTGACAAAAGCTCGTACTCGCTGTCGAAAAAACAGGGGCTGACGCTGAAACTGAAGCCCGAAACCATCATGGAAATGGGTAATCCGGCTTTCATCGGGAAGCGTCAGCAGCATCTCTACAGTACAACTGAAACAGAACTGGCTTTTACTCCAAAATCAGAGAAGGAAAAGGCGGGGCTGGTTGTTTTTCAGGACGAAAGCCATTTCTATTTCCTGTGCCAATCACAGTCGCAGGGGAACGATGTTCTTCAGCTATACAGGAGCGTTCCCAAAGAAAAGGCAATGGAATTACTGACTGAGGTTAAGCTGGATTCGAAATCAGAAAAAGTCGGTCTACGCATTAAATCGCAGGGCGATACGTACAGTTTTTACGTATCGACCGACACGAAAAACTGGCAGCTTCTGAAAGATAAAGTCGATGCTAAATTCCTGAGTACCAAAGTGGCGGGAGGATTTGTCGGGTGTCTATACGGTATGTATGCTACATCGTCCGGTGAGGCAACGTCCAGTTCTGCTTCTTTCCAATTGCTGAAATACCAGGGCAATGACCCCATGTTTAAAAAGTAAACGTCCTTCCCGGAATCCAATGCGTATCAGTTACTAGCAAACGAAGATTTTCCGTTGAAAACGAACGTATTACATATCCTAGTCCTTCTTCTGGTCAGCTTTTCGGGATTGGCGCAGATGCAGCCATTTTCCTTGCAGGACGTGAAGCTAACGAGTGGGCCGTTTAAGAATGCGCAGGACGTTGACCTCAACTATATCCTGGCCCTGAACCCAGATAAACTCCTTGCGCCCTATCGGATCGATGCGGGGTTACCCCTTAAGGCCAATCGGTATGGGAATTGGGAAAGTTCAGGGTTAGATGGGCATATCGGCGGCCATTATCTGTCGGCATTGGCCATGATGTATGCTGCTACGGGGCATTCTGAACTCAAAAAACGGCTGGATTACATGATTTCCGAGTTGGCCCGTTGCCAGGCCAAAAACGGGAATGGATATGTGGGCGGGATTCCACAGGGGAAACTGTTTTGGGAGCGAATCCATAAAGGCGATATTGATGGAAGCAGCTTCGGGTTAAACAATACGTGGGTACCTCTTTACAATATCCATAAGCTCTTTGCGGGCTTACGTGATGCGTACGAATACGCCGGTAACCAACAGGCAAGACAGGTATTGATCGGATTGGGCGATTGGTTTATCGACCTCATCAAACCCCTTTCCGACGATCAGATCCAGCAGGTACTTCGCACGGAACATGGTGGCATCAACGAAACTTTTGCCGATTTATACAGCCTGACCAATGACAAAAAGTACCTCGAAACCGCGCAGAAACTATCGCATCGCTCACTGCTGAATCCGCTGCTCGAAAAACAGGATAAACTGACGGGTCTTCATGCCAACACGCAGATACCGAAAGTGATTGGCTTTGAGAAAATTGCCACTCTTTCGGGGAAGGCAGACTGGTCGGATGCCGCTCAGTTTTTCTGGCAGACTGTTTCGCAGAATCGTAGTGTCGCATTCGGTGGTAACAGTGTGCGTGAGCATTTCAACCCGACAACCGATTTCAGCCGTATGGTCAAGTCGAACCAGGGCCCCGAAACCTGCAATTCGTTTAACATGCTACGATTGAGCAAAGCGTTGTTTCTGGATAAGGCCGATCCGGGCTACCTGGCTTTTTACGAACGGACGCTCTACAACCATATCCTGTCGACGCAGCACCCCGAAAAAGGTGGATTTGTTTATTTCACGCCCATTCGCCCCAATCACTATCGGGTGTATTCACAGCCGGAAACCAGCATGTGGTGTTGCGTAGGTTCGGGGCTGGAAAATCACTCCAAGTATGGCGAGTTGATCTATAGCCATTCCGCAAATGATCTCTTTGTCAATCTGTTTATTCCATCTACGCTAAACTGGAAAGACAGGCAGGTTCAACTCGTTCAGAAGACCGAATTTCCCTACAAAAACGAATCCGAACTGGAAATTAAACTGACTAAACCTCAGCTATTTTCGGTGAATATCCGCTATCCGAAATGGGCCGAAAATCTTGCTATTCTGGTCAATGGGAAGGCCCAAAAAGTTGATGGTAAATCAAAACAGTATATCGCCATCAACAGAAAATGGCAGAAGGGCGATAAGCTTACGGTACGCTTCACGACGTCGACTCATCTGGAGTATTTGCCCGATGGTTCTAACTGGGCCGCTTTTGTGCATGGTCCTATTGTGCTGGCCGCTAAAACATCAACAACCGATCTGGACGGACTTTTTGCTGATGATAGCCGCATGGGCCACGAAACGAAGGGCAAATTATACCCTATCAATGATGCCTATGCGCTGATTGGAACCCCCGATACGTACACGTCGAACATAAAGCCACTCAGCCAGCTGAAATTCAGGATGGATTCGCTGACGCTGCAACCCTTTTACGAGATCCATGAAGCCCGCTATCAGATGTATTTTCAGACGTTTACACAGACGGCCTTCGACGACCTGAAGGCGAAGCTGAAACAACAGGAAGCCGATGCATTAGCCGTCGATGCGAAAACGGTTGATAAGGTTTCCTGTGGCGAGCAGCAACCTGAGGTCGATCACCTGTATAAAGGCGAAAAAAGCGAGTCCGGCTACGATGAAGACGGTTATTTCTGGCGGAACACGCGTTCCTATATTTCGTACCAGTTGCAGAACAAAAACCTGTCAGGTAAATCCATAGAAATCAGTACATTAGATGCTATCAAGGCCGATAATCTGATCATTCTGATCAATGACAAACCCGCTGAGATCGTTTCGATGGAAAATAAAGAAATTGTCTTGAAGGTAGATGATAATCAGGTGATTACTGTAAAGGTTATTGCAAAAGAAGGGAAGCAGACACCGCGCTTTTATCAAATCAGACTTGTGAAGTAGTAAGGGATGATCCTCTTCAAACAGCGAACGAGAATGACTCAGTTGAATTGTGTTCAGGAGACACAAGTAGAACGGATGTTGTATTGAAATTTTCTGTGTGTAAAAGGTCCTGATGGAAATTTTATAGAACTAATTGAGCCGCCTGACATCGTTTGTCGTCGTGCTGTCAGGTTCTCAAACCAGACAGTTCGCGCCAGCAATCGTGTCGGGTTTGAGAACCCGACACCAAGGCAACACCCCGACATCACAATCTATTGAGTTTGTATAAATGAGACACAGGCAGATGATTTTACCCCAGATGAAAATCCTTTTCTTACGATTTTGTCGACTGGCAATAGGTCTTTATCTGATGCCATGCTCATCAATCGCCCAGACCGCCCATAACCCGATCATTTTCGCTGATGTACCCGATATGGCCATGATCCGGGTAGGTAATACTTACTATATGAGCAGTACAACCATGCACCTGAGTCCGGGCCTGCCCATTATGAAATCGAAAGATCTGGTGAACTGGCAACTGGTTGGTTATGCCTACGATACGCTGGCTACTGTCGATGCTTTAACGCTCAACAATGGCAGAAGCACCTACGGAAGAGGTTCATGGGCCAGTAGTTTACGTTATCACAACGGCACATACTACGTAACCACGTTTGCCCAGACAACCGGCAAAACCTATATCTACACTACGAAAGACATCGAAAAAGGCCCCTGGATAGCGCATTCGTTTAAACCGGCTTATCACGATCATAGCTTGTTTTTTGATGATGACGATCGGGTATATATGATTTATGGAGCGGGCAAACTCAAATTAGTTGAACTAACCACCGATGCCTCCGACGTAAAACCCGGCACAACCGAACAGGTCATCATTGAAAATGCCAGTACGCCCTCGGGCACTACAGGCGGCCTGCCCGCCGAAGGATCACAGCTCTTTAAGGTGAATGGCAAATACTACCTGTTTAATATCACCTGGCCCAAAGGGGGTATGCGAACAGTTGTCATTCACCGGGCCGATAAAATTACGGGGCCATACGAAGGCGGGATTGCGTTGCAGGATTTAGGAGTAGCCCAAGGCGGACTGATCGATACGCCCGATGGAAACTGGTATGCTTATCTTTTCCGCGATTTTGGTGGCGTGGGCCGTATCCCTTATATGGTTCCCATCAACTGGGAAAATGGCTGGCCGGTATTGGGTGTTAAGGGCAAAGTTCCGGAAACACTGAATCTGCCTGCTAACAAAAGTTTACTTCCGGGCATTGTTGCTTCCGACGAATTTACCCGTAAAAAAGGTGAGCCTGCATTGCCGCTGGTATGGCAGTGGAATCATAATCCTGACAATACACTCTGGTCGGTTAACGACCGAAAAGGCCATTTACGACTGAAAACGGGACGTATCGATACGTCGTTTGTGCTGGCTCGAAATACGTTAACACAACGTACCATTGGCCCCGATTGCGCAGGATCTACAAGGCTTGATGTATCGAACATGAAAGAGGGAGACCTGGCCGGTTTGAGCCTCCTGCAAAAGAACTACGGGTTCGTAGGCGTAAAAATTGACAATGGTACCCAATCGATTGTCATGGTGAGTGCCAGTTCCGGGAAACCGGTTGAGATTCAACGCATTCCGCTTACCAAAAAGATAGTCTACCTGAAAGCAGCCTGTAATTTCAACGACCGTAAAGACACCGCAACTTTCTTTTACAGTATGGATGGTAAAACCTGGACAGGCATTGGCGAACCCTTAAAAATGCCTTATACCATCCCACACTTTATGGGGTATCGCTTTGGGCTGTTCAACTTCGCGACCCAGACGGTGGGCGGTTTTGCTGACTTCGATTATTTCCGTATCCATGATAAAATTTCTGATAGCTAATCCCTAAACCATGAATCAATTTTTAACTGTCTGTATGCTGGCTGTTTGGTCAGTGCTGTGCCTTTTCGGTATAGCTACCGCGCAGCCACCGAGAGGACCACTGGTAGTATCGCCCCAGGTAAACGCTGATAAAACCGTAACGTTTCGTTATCTGGCTCCATCGGCTAAAGAAGTAAAGCTGAGTGCGCAATTCGAGAAAGCGCCGGTACTCATGACTAAAGATGGGCAAGGTATCTGGAGCGTAACAGTGGGGCCAGTTAAACCCGATATTTATCCGTACAGCTTTCAGGTCGATGGAGTTACGGTCATGGACCCGGCCAATGTAGCGTTTTTCCCCAATGAGCGGTTTAAAGCCAGTTTAGCCGATATTCCTGGCGATACGCCGTTGGTTCACGCCATGCAGGATGTGCCACATGGAAGTATCAATTACGAATATTACCCGTCTGCTGAAGGCACTACGGGGTCGCTCGTCGTTTATACGCCACCCGGATACGATAAAAGTCCGGCAAAGAAATACCCGGTTTTTTACCTCATCAGCGGTACGACCGATACCGAGGAAACCTTCTTTAAAGTGGGCCATACCAACCTGATTCTCGACAATCTGATTGCCGCAGGAAAAGCAAAGCCTATGATCATTGTGATGCCCTACGGCAATATCGCAGCCAGGGTAGCCGAACAAAAAGGGGGAACCAAACCCGCTGACCCGACAGTACGCGATGGAGCCGATGCTATAAGTAGGGCCAAAGCCTTCGAGATCGATTTGCTGACCAATGTGATACCCTATACTGAAAAGAACTACCGGGCTATTGCTAATCGGGAAAGCCGGGCCATTGGTGGATTTTCGCGCGGAGGAGGGCAGACGCTTCGGGCAGCTTTGGGCAATATGGACAAGTTTGCCTGGGTATGTAGCTACAGTTCGTATCTGTCGCCTACCGAAATGGACAAGAGCTTTAGTCAGATTGGCGCTAAGCCCGAAGCCACTAATAAACAGTTGAAATTGCTGTGGGTGAGTGTGGGTAGTGACGACTTCCTCTACAAGGGCACCGTCGAATTTATGGACTACCTGAAAGCGAAAAACGTGACCTTCAAAAGCCTGATTACCGACGGGGGCCATACCTGGATGAATGTCAAAAAATACCTGGCCGAAACCGCACCGCTACTTTTCCAATAAGCCTGCTCATGAAAAATACCCTATATCTCCTGTCGGCCCTGCTTTGTTCGACTCTTACGATTGTTGCGCAGCGGCCGCCTTCCATCAGTTCCCCCGATGTGCATCCCGACCACAGCATCACGTTCCGATACTATTCCCGGACTGCTAAAAAGGTTACGATGAACGGCGAATTTTTAACGGCTCCAGTAGCCATGACCAAAGATACGTCGGGGATCTGGAGTGTTACAGTGCCTCCCGTGAAGCCCGACATCTATCCGTATAGCTTTTCGGTCGATAGTGTTCAGCTCGCCGACCCGAACAATACGTACGTCTTTGCCAACGAACGCTTCAAACGGAGCATTGTCGACGTTCCGGGCGACCAGCCGCTGATTCATTCACTGCAAAATGTAGCGCACGGAAAAATCAGCTATCGCTATTACAAATCTGCTACCCTGGGCCAGACTCGCCCCTTATTGATCTATACGCCACCCGGTTTCAATCCCAATAGTAAGACAAAATACCCGGTGCTGTACCTGATTCACGGCGGTTCGGATACGGAAGAAACCTGGACCAAAGTAGGGCGGGCCAACTTCATCGCCGACAATTTAATCGCTCAGGGTAAGGCGAAACCCATGCTGATCGTAATGCCCTACGGCAATGTACGTCCTGCGCCCATGTCCGACTTCACTAAAGACATGGTGAATGACATTATCCAGTTTATGCAAACAAATTACCCCGTTATAGCCGATAGCAGATACCGGGCCGTTGCGGGCTTTTCAGTAGGTGGCGGGCAAACGCTCAATATCGGCCTGACGAACCCCGACAAGTTTGCGTATGTGTGTGCGTATGCGCCCTATACGGCTACCGACGAGTTTAAAAAAAACTTCACCGACTGGAATCCCAATGCTGAACAGATGAATAAACAACTGGCGGCATTTACCATCAGCGTTGGCACCGACGATTTTCTGTATGAGCCTGTCAAACAAAACATTGCCATGTTCAAAGGAAAGAACCTGAAGCTGGATACGCTGATCGTACCCGGTGGTCATACCTGGATGAACTGCAGGCTTTATTTCGCCAATACGTTGCAGCAGCTTTTTAAGTAATACGTCTCCTTTTTTCGCCCCTAAACCAATAACAAAATGACTCGTAAGATTATAGCTCTTCTGTTCACAGTCGCTTTGACAAGTGCGACGTGTTTTTCGCAGACAAACCAAACGGCGGTAGTGGAGGATTTCAAACCATCCACGTTAAATCAGCCGGGGCAGGAATACCCTCAGGTAAACTCCCAGGGTTATGCTCGATTCCGTATAAAAGCCCCCCAGGCCGATAGTGTTAAGGTGAGCCTGGGACTGGGCGGAAGGGGAGGGACAAAGCTCACAAAAGGAGCCGATGGATTCTGGACAGGCACCACAGAAGGGCCGATGGACGAAGGATTCCATTACTACCACCTGACCATTGATGGAGGCACCTTCAATGACCCCGGCGCTTTAAATTACTACGGTTCCGTTCGGTGGGAAAGCGGTATTGAAATCCCCGCTCACGATCAGGACTTCTACGCCCTGAAGGATGTTCCTCACGGTAATGTGCAGCAGATTCTTTTCCCCTCCAAAAGCACCAATACATCACGCCGGGCTTTTGTTTACACCCCGCCAGGCTATGAGAAGGATAAATCGAAAAAATATCCGGTGCTATACCTACAGCATGGTTGGGGAGAGGATGAAACGGCCTGGAGTAATCAGGGACACGCTAATCTGATTATGGATAACCTGATCGCTGAAGGCAAAAGCAAGCCCTTTCTTATTGTGATGACCTACGGTATGACCAACGAGGTGAAATTTGGTAAGATAAGAGAGTTCAAGATCGACCCCTTCCAGACGGTTCTGGTCGACGAATTAATTCCGTATGTGGATGCCAATTTTCGCACACTGACCAACAGAGACAATCGGGCTATGGCAGGCCTATCGATGGGTGGCATGGAAACCAAAATGATTACCGTCAATAAACCGGAAGCTTTTGGGTATTACGGCTTGCTCAGTGGTGGAGTCTACTCACCCGACGACCTCAAGGATAAGCCAAAGGCAAAGCTCATTTTTATTAGCTGCGGTAGTAAAGAAAAACCAGATGGTGTAACGAAAGCCGCTACCGACTTAAAAGCCGCTGGCTACAATGCGGTTTCGTATGTTTCCGAGAAAACAGCACACGAGTTTCTGACCTGGCGTCGCAGTTTGCATGAGCTTGCGCCGTTGCTGTTTAAATAATGAAAATAGCAATGATAGTCTCATGCATTTCATGAGTAATATTCTGACTGTTAGTGTATTAGTTGATTCGAAGCCTAAATGCTTGTCTACAACATGAAAAATAGTGTATTCCCGAAAGGGGCGTATATGGCCATTGCCGTTGCCATGTTGATGGGGTCAACGGCCTATGCGCAAACCATTGAAAAAGAAGCACCCAAAGGCTTCGACCAACCACGAACGGGTATTGCTCAGGGAAAACTTGACTCCGTTCAGTACGATTCGAAAACGGTGGGTACCAAACGGAAAGCCCTGGTATATACTCCACCGGGTTATTCCAAAAAGCAAAAATACCCAATACTGTATCTACTGCACGGCATCGGTGGTGATGAAAAGGAATGGCTTAAAGGAGGTACTCCACAGGTAATTCTGGACAATCTCTATGCTGAGGGTAAACTACAACCCATGATTGTCGTGATGCCCAATGGGCGGGCCATGAAAGACGACCGCGCGGTTGGCAATATATTCGACAAAGATAAAGTCGAGGCTTTTGCTACGTTCGAGAAAGATCTACTCAACGACCTAATTCCGTTTATTGAAAAGAAATATCCGGCATTGACTGATCGGGAACATCGGGCCATTGCTGGGTTGTCGATGGGCGGTGGCCAATCCCTGAATTTCGGATTGGGCAATCTCGACAAATTTGCCTGGGTGGGTGGCTTCTCGTCAGCTCCCAACACCAAACGGCCCGAAGAACTGGTTCCAAACCCCGAAGATGCCAGAAAGAAGCTGAAACTACTCTGGATTTCCTGCGGGGATAACGACGGATTGCTTACGTTCAGCAAGCGCACGCACGATTACCTATACGAGAAAAATGTACCGCATATTTACTACGTTGAACCAGGCGTGCATGATTTTAAAGTCTGGAAAAACGGGCTGTATATGTTTTCCCAGTTTCTTTTCAAGCCGGTTGATGGTTCATCACTCACCAGATATACAGTACTGGGCACTCCGGCTGCTACCAACATCCGCTCAGCGAAATACCCCCAGATTTTACCAGACAATCGTGTTGTGTTTCGGGTGAAAGCACCCGATGCGCACAAGGTCCAGATCGATCTGGGCAAAAAATACGAAATGGTGAAAGATACAGCCGGATTCTGGACCATTACGACCGATTCGATCAGCCGGGGCTTTCATTATTATTCGCTACTGATCGATGGCCTGCCCGTTGCCGACCCGGCCAGTGAAACATTTTACGGGATGGGACGGATGGCCAGTGGCATTGAAATTCCAGACAAAGACGGTGGCTTTTATGCCATGAAAGACGTCCCCCACGGCGACATCCGAATCAAACGCTACCTGTCAAAAGCCTCGAACACCTGGCGTGAGATGTACGTCTATACCCCGCCGGGCTATGATCAGTCGACCGAAAAATACCCCGTATTGTATCTCTTGCATGGCGGTGGCGAAGACCAGACCGGATGGGCTACGCAGGGCAAAACGGACCTGATTCTGGATAACCTGATTGCCGAAAACAAAGCAAAACCGATGCTGATCGTCATGCTCGACGGCAATGTGAGTAACGCAGGACTGGCCGGTTTTAACGAGAATGTACTACGCGCTTTTGAAAACGAATTGAAGCAGGGCGCTATACCATTTGTCGAAAGCAGTTTCCGGGTAGCAACCGATGCAAAAAGCCGGGCCCTGGCGGGCTTGTCAATGGGTGGCCTACAAACGCTTTATGCGGGTATGAAGAATACGCCTATGTTCTCGTATCTGGGCGTGTTTAGTTCGGGCTGGTTCGCCAATAACCCCAAGCTGACTGAGCCGCAGTATGAATTCATGAAAACCAATGCCAGTTCCATCAATAACAACCTGAAACAACTCTGGATTTCGATGGGTGGTAAAGAAGATATTGCCTATCAGAATTGTCAGATCATGATGAAAAAGTTTGACGAAATGGGCGTTAAATACCAGTACAGCGAATATACTGGCGGTCACACCTGGCCGGTTTGGCGGCACGATTTGTTTGCGTTTTCACAGTTGCTGTTTAAGTAATAGAAGCCCTTTACCCTAACGAATTATGAAAAAATTAACAGGATTAACGGTATTGCTGGGTGGCTTGATCGCTACAGGAGCAACGATGGAGCCAGGTTACCACATGGCTCAGCCTACCTTAAAAGAAGCTTATAAAAACTATTTTCCCATCGGGGTGGCCGTCAACCCGCGTATGGTGCAACCTGGGCCGGATGCCGAGTTGATTAAAGCCCAGTTTAACAGCATGACGCCCGAAAATGCGATGAAAATGGGGCCCATTCATCCGGAAGAGAACCGCTATTACTGGAATGATGCCGACGCCATCGCCGACTTTGCCCAGCAGAATAAGATCAAGCTGCGGGGCCACACGCTTTGCTGGCACAACCAGACACCACGCTGGTTTTTTACCGACTCAACGGGTAAAACCGTGAGTCGGGACCTGCTGCTGGCCCGGCTGAAGCGGCACATTACCGACGTAATGGGTCGATATAAAGGGAAGATCTATGCCTGGGACGTAGTGAACGAAGCTGTTCCCGATACAGGTACAGGCATTTATCGTAAAACGAAGTTTTACGAAATCATTGGGGAGGACTATATCGAGAAGGCGTTTCAGTATGCCCATGAAGCCGACCCCTCTGCGCAATTGTTTTACAACGATTACAATACCGAAAACGCATCGAAGCGGCAACGGATCTACCAATTACTAAAGAAGCTCAAAGAAAAAGGAGTTCCCATCAACGGAGTGGGTTTACAGGCTCACTGGTCTATCTACGAGCCTACTAAACAGGAGCTTGACGAGTCGATCACTAAGTTTGCCAGCCTGGGTTTAAAGGTGCAGTTCACGGAAGTTGACGTATCTGTTTACCCGAAAGAACACGAGCGTCGGGCCCGTCGCGATACCGACAAAAGCGAGTTTACACCCGACATGAACGACAAACAGGCGGACCACTACAAAATGCTGTTCGAGGTATTTCGCAAGCACCGCGACAAGATCACGGGCGTTACGTTCTGGAATCTGACCGACAAATATTCCTGGCTGGACAATTTTCCGGTTCCGGGTCGCAAAGATTATCCGTTGCTATTCGATCAGAACGGACAGCCCAAAAAAGCGTATGAGAGCGTAGTGAAGTTCTAAGCTACGACCGTCAACAAGCCCTCTCACTTGCCAATGAATGAGTCGGTAAACGAACCGACTAGTAATAGCGACTGTCTACATCCGGGATTTTCTCCCTTACAGACAGTCTGTTACGCCAAAAGAAAACAGAATACAGTTACCTAACATTACGGCAAAATGATACGAAACCTGATTGCTGGCTTTTTAATCCTCTGTTTTTCAGTATCTGGCCGGGCGCAAAGCATCCTTTCTGACAAATCCACTTTTGCCGTTACTGACGCGGTGATCTACGTCGATAACCGCGAACCAGAACTTGTAAAAACATCGGCAACAGCCCTGCAGGAGGACATTGAACGGGTTACCGGGAAAAAGATACCCATTGTTACTACGATTGATCAGGTTCGCAAAAACGTGATTGCCATCGGTACGATTCAGCAGTCTTCTTTCCTGAAATACC
Organism: Spirosoma endbachense; assembly: GCF_010233585.1. NCBI lineage: Bacteria > Pseudomonadati > Bacteroidota > Cytophagia > Cytophagales > Cytophagaceae > Spirosoma > Spirosoma endbachense. The sequence continues at coordinate 6,764,369 of NZ_CP045997.1, read as the reverse complement.
TGGCTTCGCAGAAAAAAATCAGCACGAATGCCATCCAGGGGAAATGGGAAGCCTCACTAACGCAAATCATCCACAAGCCCACGCAGGATATAGAACAAGCCCTGGTCGTGGCCGGTACTGATCGGCGGGGGGCGGCTTATGGCGTATTCGAACTCTCGAAACAATTCGGCGTTTCGCCCTGGTATTGGTGGGCAGACGTACCCGTTCAAAAACGAAAGGAGATTTACATTAAGAGCGATGTTAGCCTGACAGCTGCGCCGAAGGTAAAATATCGCGGCTTATTCATTAACGATGAAGCCCCGGCGCTTTCCGGCTGGACCAAAGAAAAATTTGGCGGGTTCAACCACAAATTCTACGAGAAGTTTTTTGAGCTGATTCTTCGTCTGAAAGGCAACTACATCTGGCCAGCGATGTGGGGCAACGCTTTTTATGCGGATGACTCGCTGAATATAAAAGCGGCCGATAAATACGGGGTGGTCATTGGCACCTCGCACCACGAACCCCTGATGCGGGCACACGACGAATGGCGGAGAGTCGGCGGTGGCCAATGGAATTATGAAACCAACCAGGAAAAGCTAAAACAGTTCTGGCGCGACGGTATCAAAAGAGCTACCAACGAAAAGATCGTGAGTATTGGCATGCGGGGAGATGGCGACGCACCCATGTCGCGAGAAACGGCTACGGCGCTGCTGGAACATATTGTCGCCGATCAGCGGGAAATTATTCGCGACGTAACGGGCAAACCAGCGGCCGAAACCCCACAGTTATGGGCCTTATATAAAGAGGTACAGGAGTACTATGACAAAGGAATGCGGGTTCCGGACGACGTGACGCTGCTGCTTTCCGACGACAACTGGGGGAATCTTCGCAAACTACCCCGACTGGATGAAAAGCCCCGAAAGGGCGGATATGGCATTTATTATCACTTCGATTACGTGGGTGGTCCGCGAAACTACAAATGGCTGAATACCAATCCACTGCCCCGGATATGGGAACAAATGCACCTAGCCTGGGAATATAAGGTTCGGGATATCTGGATTGTGAATGTGGGCGACATCAAGCCCATGGAATTTCCGATCTCCTTCTTTCTCGACTATGCCTGGAATCCCGAAAAAATCGACGCCGACGCGCTGATGGCCTATACAGAAAACTGGGCGGCTGACCAGTTTGGAAAGCAGCACGCCAGTGACATTGCATTCCTGCTGGCGAAATACGGAAAATACAATTCCCGAAGGAAGCCCGAACTGCTCGATGCCAACACCTACAACCTGCTCACAGGTGAATGGAAAGCAGTAGTTGATGAGTATATGGCTCTTCTGAAAAAAGCGGAGGAAATAAACGACGGATTACCGGCTGCCTATAAAGACGCCTATTTTCAGTTGGTACTGCATCCCATCAAAGCCTGCGCTAACCTGAATGCGATGTATTATTATGCAGCCCTGAATAAGCAGGCATATAGTAACAAACAGAAAGAAACCAACCAGTATGCTGATAAGGTAAAAGAGCTGTACACCAACGATTCGCTGATCACGCGGCAATACCATCAACTCAACAATGGTAAGTGGAATCACCTGATGAGCCAGACTCATATCGGCTATACGTACTGGCAACAGCCTAACCAGCAAAAAATGCCGGTAGTACAGTATATCTCGACCGATTCAACGGTTGCGGGCAATGCTATTCCCGTTCAGACGACCCGGCAGGGAATGTCTATTGCCGCCGATCAGTACACCAAAGCGGTCAATACAAACAATATCAACTGGAAAGTCCTGCCAGATCATGGCCGAACCGGTTCGGCCATGACACCTTTCCCGGTGACGGCCAGCGAACAGAAACCAGGCGGTAATTCACCCCACTTACAGTACGATGTCGTTACGGATAATCAGGGAGCGTTTACGATCAATGCCTATTGCTCGCCCACGTTAAATCTGTTCAGGGATGAAAACGGGCTGCAATATGCCATTTCGGTGGATGATGAACAACCGCAGACCATCAGCCTCAACAAGGAGGATAAAACCAGCGACAAAGGCATCTGGAATAAATGGGTGGCGGAGAACATCATTATCAAATCCAGTACGCATAAAATTACCCAATCCGGAAAGCACACGGTGAAATTCTGGATGGTCAGTCCCTGCGTCGTTCTGCAAAAGCTGGTACTGGATTTCGGTGGTCTGGAGCACAGCTATCTTGGACCGGAAGCAACCCTGAAGAAAAATGCAAAACAATAACCAAATGCCAACCAGATTTGCCTCCGCAGTTGGGTTGTGCATCCTGATTCTGCTCCTGACAATACGTATAGATGTACAGGCTCAACTTCGTTTACCCAAATTAATCAGCGATGGTATGGTGCTGCAACGGGATGCAACGCTCAAGATTTGGGGGTGGGCCAAAGCGGGCGAGAAAATCACCATACGCTTTAACCGAAAGACGTATAAAACCGTAACAGCAGCCGACGGAAAATGGCTACTTACGTTGCCTCCTATGCCAGCGGGTGGACCTTACAGCATGGACATTTTGGGGGATACACAGCTTATGATAAAAGATATCCTGATTGGCGATGTCTGGTTTTGCAGTGGTCAAAGCAACATGGTCCACCAAATGAATATTCATGACGTAACGTACGCCAAAGAAATTGCAGAAGCGAATTATCCACAAATCCGGCAGTTCTGGGTGCCCTCGTTAACAAATCTGCAGGGCACTCAAAGCGATCTTCCAAACGGGCAATGGAAAGCAGCAGTCGGCGACGATGTTCGGCCGTTTTCGGCGGTGGCTTATTTCTTTGCCAAAAAGATTCATTCGGCCTATAAAGTGCCCGTTGGCATCATCAACGCCAGTGTGGGTGGTACGCCCATCGAAGCCTGGACGAGCGAGGAAGGGCTGGCTGATTTTTCAGCATTGAAAGCTACCATTGAAAAGAACAAAGACACGACCTACATCAATAGCCTGACGAGGCCCGGCCTGACCCGAAGAGCACCAGAGCCTGCAAACAGACCGGCTCCGCCCGTTGATTTGGGTCTGGCGGGTGCCACAAAATGGTATGACGTTTCGTATGTACCCAAAGGCTGGCATCCGATCAACGTACCGGGTTATTGGGAAGATCAGGGAATCAAAGACCTCAATGGCGTCGTGTGGTACCGGAAAGAAATCGACATACCCGCTTCGATGACGGGTAAGCCCGCCAGGGTTTTTCTGGGAAGAATCGTCGATGCCGATGAACTCTACATCAACGGTAAATCAGTTGGAAAAACCACTTATATGTATCCGCAACGTCGGTACAACGTTGCAGCTGATCTATTGAAAGCTGGTAAGAATGTGTTTGTCGTACGGGTGACCAACAACGCTGGTAAAGGAGGCTTCGTGCCCGATAAGCCGTATTGTGTTTTTGCGGGTGCAGACACCGTTGATCTGAAAGGAACCTGGCAGTATAAAGTAGGCACTGCCTACCGGCCCTTTGCGGGTGTAGGCAATCCAGCCGGGGGCATCAACGCCCAGAATCAGCCAACGGCGCTCTACAATGCGATGGTAGCCCCGGAAATCAACTACGCCATCAAAGGCTTTTGCTGGTATCAGGGGGAAAGCAACGCCGGTAAACCCCAGGAGTACGAAGGGCTACAGGTGGCCTTGATCCATGACTGGCGAAACCAGTGGAAACAGGGGCCATTGCCCTTTCTGTATGTGCAGCTTCCGGGTTTTATGGACTATAATTACCAACCGACGGAAAGCAACTGGGCCAGGCTGAGGGAAGCGCAACTCAAGGCTCTGTCGGTGCCCAACACGGCTATGGCCGTAGCAATTGATCTGGGCGAATGGAACGATATTCACCCCGATAACAAGAAAGGTGTCGGCGACCGATTGGCCCTGGCCGCTATGAAAATCGCCTACAAGGAAAATCTCATTTCTTCGGGCCCGTTGTATGAATCGGCAAGCATCGACGGCAATAAACTAGTCATCAGTTTTACGAATACAGGCGGTGATTTGACAACCAACGATGGCGAAGAGTTAAGTGAAATCTCCATTGCAGGCCCGGATAAAAAATTCGTCTGGGGCAAGGCTAAAATTGACGGCAATAAACTAATCGTATGGAGTGACGAAGTACCAAATCCCCAATACGTGCGCTACGCCTGGGCCGATAACCCGGTCAACCCGAATCTGTACAATAAAGAGGGCCTACCGGCCTCACCCTTCCGAACCGACCAGTAAACCGTTCCTAACCCCTAACTACCATGCAGAAATACCTGGTGTTTGCACTGTCTATCGCCTTGTCTTACAGGAGTGTAGCGCAGCAGATTGTCATCGACAGCAGCAAGTACCCTCCGCTTAAGACCTGGACGGCTATTCAGGATCAGGCCAACATGATGCAGCAACTGGGCATCAAAAAATTAAGACCCGGTCCAAGTCCCAACGAATCGGAGCCTAATCACGCGAATTACGACGAAGCTCAGGCAGACCCCTGTCCGCAGTTGCCCGATGTACTGACCACGAAGAATGGGAAAAAAGTAACCACGTCCGATCAGTGGTGGAAGGTCCGTCGCCCCGAACTGATCGAAGATTTTGAGCAGGAAATGTATGGCCGGGTCCCTAAAAACGTACCGAAAGTAACCTGGATCACAAAAGTTACAGACAACGAACTGGTAGGCCGCATTCCGGTAGTAGCCAAACACCTGATTGGTCGGGTCGATAACAGCGACTACCCGTTGATCAGCGTAAACATCAACATGGTTTTGGTCCTGCCGCAGAATGTGAAAGGTCCGGTACCCGTCTTGATGATGTTCGGTTTTCTGCCCCCGACCTTACCTGCCCCAGCCCAGCCTTCGCTCGCTGACATGGAAAAAATCAATACGACATTCAAGGAGATGATGATCAGGCAAAATCCTGAGATGAAGGCCATTTTTGACAGGTATCCGGCTTATGCGCCTATCACAAGGTTACCGGGTCCCAATTTCTTTGCCCCCGCCCCGAACGGCGATTCTCCACCGACCGAACAACTGCTGGCGGCAGGCTGGGGTTATTGTACGTTAGAAACCAGCAGTATTCAAGCCGATAACGGTGCCGGTCTGACAAGGGGAATCATTGGGTTAGTGAACAAAGGTCAGGCCCGCAAACCCGACGATTGGGGAGCCTTGCGTGCCTGGGCATGGGGAGCATCCCGCGCCTTAGACTATTTAGAGACCGAACCCCAGGTGAATGCCAGACAGATTGGTATTGAAGGCGTGTCGCGGTATGGCAAAGCAGCTTTAGTAACCATGGCCTTCGATCAGCGTTTTGGCCTGGTTTTAATCGGTTCATCGGGAAAAGGAGGGACGACCCTACAGCGCCGGGTTTTCGGTGAAGCCGTTGAAAGCCTTGCCAACAGCGGAGGCTATCACTGGATGGCTGGTAATTACTTAAAATATGCGACTGAAGAATCGTCTTTTGGCCGGAAGACCGGTTGCGACCTTCCGGTTGACTCGCACGAATTACTGGCCCTTTGTGCCCCACGACCGACCTTTGTCAGTTATGGGATACCCGAAAAAGGTGATGCCAAATGGCTCGACCAGACTGGGAGCTATAAGGCTACGGTAGCCGCCGGGCCGGTATTCAAACTGCTGGGAGCAAAGGACTTGGGAGTGAGTGACAATTATACGACCGAAAAAATGCCACCCGTACTAACTGGCCTGACGGACGGTGAACTGGCCTGGCGGCAGCACAATGGTGGTCATACGGATGCGCCTAATTTCCAGTTTTTCATCCCCTGGGCCAGTAAACTGCTACGGTATGAACGGACAAATAAATAGGATTTAGCCAATAATGTGCCCATTAGGTTATGCTGATACGTCTCAAAATTAACCAGACGTTTTCGCAGGTAATCTGATTAATCAATTCTAATGATTGTAACGGGTTGGCCTATAGTAAGTTAGGGGTTACATTCAGTAAATAGTCATTACTGAACGTAACCCCTTCTTATGGTTGATCGATTCGTTTAGGCGAAATCCTACCAAACGATTATACGTTCATTTTCAGGCTTATACATTTTATCGCCCGGTTGCACATTAAATGCGTTGTAAAAAGGCGTGAAGTTCATCAGAGGGCCATTCACACGCCACCTTGCCGGTGAGTGCGGATTCGTGTTTACATACATGCCCATATACGCGTCCCTGGTTTTTACCCGCCATATCCTGGCTATCGAGATGAAGAAACGTTGGTCGGGTGTAAAGCCATCCAGTTTCGTCGTGTCTTTTCCTTGTTCGGTCAATTTAAAGGCATCGTAGGCAATGGCAACCCCGGCAATGTCGGCGGTGTTTTCCCCTACAGTTAAGGCACCTTTTACATGCACTGAATCCAGCACGGTAAACTTATTGTATTGATCAATCACCTGCTGGGTTTTCGCTTTGAATTTTTCATAGTCGACTTTGGTCCACCAGTTGGTCACGTTGCCGTATTTATCATACTGTGCTCCCTGATCGTCAAACGAGTGCGTTATTTCGTGACCAATCACCATACCGATACCGCCATAGTTAAGCGCATCATCGGCATTCACATCGAAATAAGGAGCTTGTAAGATACCGGCCGGGAAAACAATTTCATTGAGCGGAGGATTGTTGTAAGCCGTTACCGTTGGCGGAGTCGTATGCCATTCGGTTCTGTCGACCCGCTGTCCTACTTTAGCCAGGCTGTAGATATAATCGTTTTTATTTGTCGACAACCGATTTTCAAAATAAGCGTCTCTTTTTATATCCGCCTTCGAATAATCTCTCCATTTATCAGGATAACCGATCTTCTGGGAGAAAGCATACAGTTTTTCTTTCGCCTTTGCCTTCGTAGAATCACTCATCCAGTCCAGCCTGTTGATGCGGGCTTCAAATGCTTTTTTGAGGTTGTCGACCAGGACGGCTATCCGTTTCCTGGCTTCTTCCGGAAAGTATTTTTTTACGTATAACTGGGCCAGCGCATCGCCGAGCGAGCCATCGACTGCCTGGGTCATATCTTCGGCTCGTGTTTTCTTAACCGCTTGTCCGGTCAGAATTTTGGCATACGCAAAAGACGCATCCACAAACGGTTGGCTTAAAAAGTTCGAATAGTTGGTTAGTGCATGCGCTTTTAAATAGACTTTCCAATCACCGATGGAAACGGATGTCAGCAGCGTATTCAACTTGTCATAATAAGCCGGTTGGGCTACGTTGACCGAATCAACCTTTAGACCTAGGTCGTTTAACAACATTGTCCAGTTTAGGGTCGGCTGTTTTTTGGCAAGATCAGCGACCGCCAGTTTATTGTAGTTCGCCTTTACATCCCTGCGTTCAATATTGGTTCGATGGGCGGTTGCCAATTGTTTTTCAATGTCGTAGGTAACCGTTGCGTTTTTCTCCGCGGTAGTTGCATCAGTCCCGGTCAATGCAAACAAGCGAGTGAGATAGTTTCTGTACGCTTTTTGAATCGAAAGAGTTGACGAATCGGTCTTGAAATAATACTCCCGTTCTGGCAAGCCAATGCCGGTTTGAGAAAACTGAGCAATATTGATCGTACTCTGCCTGTTGTCGGGGCCTACATAAAAACCAATAATGGACCTATCACTTACTTTTTGTTCTTCGGCCACCAATGTTAATAACGAACGAATATCGGTCACAGCATCGATGCGGGCAAGCAGTGGCTTGATGGGTTCATACCCGCGTTTATTAATGGCGGACGTATCCATTCCCGACGCATAAAAATCACCCACCTTTTGCTCGAGACTTCCCGCCGGATGTTTGTCTGCCGAAACGCTGTCCAGAATCCCCTGCAGCCGTATGCGTTGGGGAAAATTCATAAAGGAATAAGATCCCACCCCTGTTTGACTGGCCGGTATCCGGGCAGTATCATACCAAATAGCGTTGGCGTACGAAAAAAAATCATCTCCGGGTTTTTTGGAAGCGTCTATTCCCGTTATGACTACGCGTTTCGTATGCATAATAGAAGCTTGCTTACACGCGCCTGCCAAAAACAGCATTAGACAGATACATAGTAGTCTTTTCATCGTTTTTATTTATTGATGGTAGTCCATGGACATCAACTAATTCGCGTCAGAATTATAAATAAACCAGTCTGAATTGGGTGAGTGGGAAAACAATTTTGCGACGATTGCGAATGAGTTCTGCTTTCTGGGCAAAGCTAAAGCTAGTCAATAAGCGCACACGAAGCGATTGGCAGCAGCAGCGTTCAGAATTTATTTATCGTTTGGGGTTCAATTACGTTTGGTCATGCTTGAACGTGAAGACTTATAAACCCCTGAAAGTTAGCTTTTAAAATCCGGTGGGCCGGTCTATTTTTAGTGGCTCACTTTATGGGGTTCAGGACAACATAACGGTAAATTTGGGCAGACCATTTTGGCCTGGAATGCAGACTGACCTGTGAACCAAGACTGCATTTCTTCCCGTTATATCGTTTAGTTAGGGGAATAGTCTAAAAGACACATAGCTATAGGCTTTGCCCTTTTAATACATATAGATTTAATTTGAACCCTAGTAACAACCGCTGAATAATACGCACCAGAAGATGAAAGGAACTAAGCTGGATTTGTGCCTGAGTATGGGGTATTTTCGGATGCAGCAGGACATTTTTACCTGCCACTCTGTGCTATTTGATAATGCGCTTTATTCTGTTCACTGGTTGCGTATTACGCTGGCAAATGTTGACTATGGAACAAAGCAACTTAGATTGCTTAGGAGTAATGAGAAATTTTCGGTCGAGATCAAGCCTTTCGTTCTTACCGAAGAATTAGAATCGCTTTATGCGCGATACAAAAGTGCCATTAATTTTGATGCTCCCTATTCTGTAGAAAGCTGCTTGCTGGATGGAGATACCTATAATGCGTTTGATACGTATGTGATTGAAGTGCGGGATGGAAATAAGTTAATTGCAGCCGGAATCTTTGACAATGGCTCACAAAGCATTGCTGGCATTATGAACTTTTACCACCCAGACTATCGAAAGTATAGCTTAGGTAAATACCTCATGCTACAGAAAATTAATTACGCCCGACTTCAGCATAAAGCTTACTACTACCCAGGATACTTAGTTAGTAATTACCCTAAGTTTGATTATAAATTATTTCCCTGTGAAGCAGCAACCGAAGTATTTGATAGCAATAGGAGAAGCTGGTTGCCTTTCTCGTGGGGAACAATAACTGCTTTATTAGCCTGATAAACACTACTGCCATTAAAAGATAAAGGTCATCGCGTCGATAATTTTCGCATTGACGCGATGACCTGACACAAAAATGCCCGGCCATCAGCCAGGCATTTTGTGCTATTATAAATCAGTTTTACGTAATCACAATCGTTAAATTCTACCGTTTAGTCTTAATCCGTTCTTGATTCCGGATTGTTATCAACCACATTAAAATTAACTGTTCCTTTATTGCTGTCCGATTAGGTAGGTGTAGCTGATTCTACAGGCTTGCCCTATCAGAAAACTGTAGTTGTATTCATTGATACGCACAAAAACCAAAAGGTAACAGAAAAAATATGGCTCCTCCCTCGTAAGGCCAGAATTTTATCCTTGCCTTGAACGGAATGGTTAACTACCGAAAAATCAATTTTATACGGGAAGGCTAGGGTTTTAGGCTCTATTCCTATCTAATGCATAAGCCTGTTTTTGTTCAAATAGGACTTTAGAAGGAATACGGGTTCCTGCCTGGCTATTGGCTGGGTGGGGCTTTTATACTAAATAAAGCCTGATAGACTACTCCAAATCACAGCAGGCGACGCCAATAAATTTGGAGTAGGAAATTTTAAACGAGTGCAGTGCAACCGGTTAACCACGTCTGGCAGCAGAATAGCCGTGACCTGAACTTTGCTCGAAATCTTGGCTATTTTGCCTTTTCTATCCGTGTAATTGACAAGGAAAAACAAAAAAAATAGTAATATAAAGGGTGTCCCAACAAATTTATAGTGATTTATGGCAGTAATTGACGTAAATTAGGGGGATGAATCAAGATACATACACAGCCATACCTGATACTTCGGACACGAACTATTGGGAATTAAAGGCCGCCAGTGGTCAGGACCGCAGTCAAACGTTTGTGCCCAGGGACAAGGAGCTCCACCAAAAACTGAAGACTCAAGCCTGGAAAGCCATTCAGACCTCATTGTCCCACAGAAACAGAAAGATTAAGTATTAAGCTGTAAAAGAAATAAAAAGCCGGTGCTCGATCAATTGATCGAGCACCGGCTTTTTATATAGTCCTGGCGTCAATAATAAAAATAGAAAATGCCCCGATCTGGTTTCACACCATCAGATCGGGGCATTTTTAGTATTGGTCATAACTTTTAGCATCACGGCTTTAACTTTTTCACCGCTTTACTATAAACCTGCTATCGAACATTTTTATACTAACGCTATATGTTAACGCAACTACTTCCACAATTCTTGAAAAAGCCAATGAAACAGGCTTACACGAATGCAATTGATTACGGCGAATTACTGCTGGGATTTCGTGACGTATTGACACCACCACGTTCCAGAATTTTTATTGGTGCTGGAGACTATAAAGTAGTAGGCCAGGAGTTTAAACGACATTTTATTAACATCGGTGGCTTACAACCACACGAATCGGTATTAGATGTGGGTTGTGGTATTGGTCGGATGGCGGTTCCTTTGACGGATTACCTCACTGCCCCTGGTCGTTATGAAGGGTTCGATATAGTTGGTCACGGAATCGATTGGTGCCTACATAACATTACGCCCCGCTTTACTAATTTCAATTTTCAAGTGGCAGATATCTACAATAGCCACTATAATCCATCGGGAAATTATCAGGCTTATAACTACCGATTCCCTTTCGACGATAACAGCTTCGATTTTGTGTTTCTGACTTCGGTTTTCACGCATATGCCCGTTCAGGAGGTGGACCATTATTTATCCGAAATCAGCCGGGTGCTTAAGCCGGGTGGGCGCTGTTTTTCTACCTTCTTTTTATTGAACGACCAATCGCGTCGACTCATGAAGACTGAAAATAGCACCTATAATTTTCAATATAAGTTAGATGGCCGGTATGTTTTTAGTTTAGAAGACCCGGATCTGGGAACAGCCTTCGACCAGTCTACCATACAGACTATGCTGGGGCGCTACGGCTTATCGGCTCAAAATTTTATCTATCCTGGCAGTTGGTGCGGACGAAGAAATACCGCTACTTTCCAGGATATTGTCGTCGCCTATAAACGATAAGATTTGAACGACAATGGTAAGACGCGGTCTGCCTCAACCAGATCTCTATGAAGCGTTCAAATCTCTTCCTGACCGTTTTATTAACTGATACGCCTAACCTTATGCTGACTGGCCGTTAACTTTCCTTTTCGTGTCTAACTTCAAGTAGGGTAACGGTCTCAAACCAGTACGTTCGTAAGTTACTCAAATAGGTTTTCCAGTCGGCATAACTAAAAGGCTTAATCGTAAATGAAGAAGCGCCAAATATGTAAGCACGCTCAACTAACTTAGCTGTTTTACGGGCCGATAGCATCACCACGGGTAATAAACGACCTTTGGGATGTGCTCGTAATAAGGCCAGAAAATCTAACCCATCTACCTTATCTTTTAAGTCTATATCCAGCAAAACTAGTTTAGGGCCTTTTCCCTCCAGGTTATCAATATATAACTTGGCGTCTTCGAAACTAGTGATGTGTATGAAGGATGCCTCTGGAAAATTAGTTTTGGCAGCTCGGTCAAGAACTTCTGCAACCAGTGGGTCATCATCGACGAGTAAAATGGGAAACAACGATTTCTGCATAAAGGATTAGTTGTAAGCGCTAATAAATACGTAAAGTGAACAAAATGAGATAGATCATGCTAGTTGAAACGAACAGAACTGCCTCTGCTATACAATTTGGCAAATCTATTGTAGTGGTAAATACACACTAAAGGTGGCTCCCTTGCCAGGTTGGCTGCTAGCCGTGATTGCTCCACCATGATTATCGACTACTTTTTGGCAAATGGCTAAACCTACTCCTGTGCCGGCAAATTCATTTCGACCATGCAGGCGCTGAAAGACCTGAAAGATGCGGTCTGCATATTTGTCATCAAAGCCAATACCATTATCGACCACCTCAATACAGCAGTAAATTGTTGCCTGTCGGGCAGGTTTTATCGTAGAAGGGAGGTCAGTAGCCATCACATAGTAGGCAATTACTTTGATCTGGGGTAAAATTCCGGCTGTCGGTTCACGACGACTGAATTTGAGGGCATTGGACAATAGATTCTGGAAGAGTTGCTCTAATTGCAAGGCATCACCCTGCACACTGGGTAAGGTGCCAATCTGGATTTGAGCATTGCTCTCTTCAATGGCTACCGATAAATTTTCCAGTGTCTGGTCAATGACGCTGGTCAATGGGACGGTAGCCTCTGATACCTGACGGATTGAAATGCGGGAAAATGCCAACAAATCTTTAATCAGCATCGACATGCGGCTGGCTGCCGACTGCATCCGTTCCAGATAAGCTAGCTCTTCGCCCAGAGAACCGATATAACGCGACTTGAGCAAATCGCTGAATTGTTGGATCTTACGTAATGGCTCCTGTAAGTCGTGAGAAGCAATATAGGCGAACTGCTCCAGATTCTCATTGGAACGGGTAAGCAGTTGATTGGACTCTTCAAGTCCGATATTAACGGCTGCAACTTCTTCATTAACGGCCGTAAGCTCCTCGTTGGTAGCGGCTAATTCCTCATTTGTTGCTGCTAATTCTTCATTGGCAGTTTCGAGTTCTTCTGTCCGCTGCTGGATTTGCTGTTCCAGCGCTAACTGGATTCTACGGTGCTCGGTAACGTCTTGCGCCGTACCACTTAGAACAGCCGGGTTTCCGTCAGAATCCGTGAAAACCTGTGCCTGAGCGTGAATAATACGTATTTGACCCGTAAGTCGGTTAATGATTGGATGTTCATTGTCATAAAAGCCAGATGAACCGGACTGAATGACGGCAGCTATAGCATCTGCAACAGACTGTCGGTGCTCGTCTGGCAAGGGGTTGTAGGCTTCATCCAGGCTCTTGGTACTTTCTGAAAAGCCGAGCCATTCCATAAAACGTTCCGAATAATGAAACGTGCCGGTTTGAATATCCATGCTCCAGGTAGCCAGCTCGGCCAGTTCGATGGCACCCCGCAAGCGTTGTTCGCTTTTTTCCAGGCTCTGCTTGATCAGTACCAGGTCTGTTATTTCGGCGGCCGTGTTCATTACACCATACACCTGGCCGTCGGCATCATAAAGAGGAGTGAAGCTATAATTAAAGTAATAGGGCTGTAATTTACCATCTACCTGAATATCTACACGCTGATTCCTGGCATGGAAAGAAACACCAGTTGTATAAACACTGTCTAACTGAGAGTAGATGTGCTGATCGGCTAGTTCGGGTAATATCTCCGAATAGAGTTTCCCAACGACATCATTACCCTTTCCCCATATATTGATAATCGACTGATTGGCCAGCTGAATGCGCATTTGACGGCCTACATAGACACCAATCGGAAATGGCGCGCTGGCCACCAGACTGCGCAGGGTTTGCTCACTTTCGATTAAGGCTTGTTCCGCTTTTTTGTGTTCGGTTATATCCTGTAAGGTGCCATTGAAGCGGTAAGCTTTTTGAGCCTCGTTGAACCACGCTTTTCCTTTTGCCTTTACAAACCGCTCCTGTTGAGTTGCTGGATGAACGATGGTATAGTCAATGTCATATCGGCCCCCTGATCCATATTGTAGAGCCTCGTTAATTGCTTCTGCTACCCGTTTTCTATCGCTTTCTGCAATTGCGTTGATAGCTAAAGGCAGTTCAATCTCATCGTTGGGTTGTAGGCCAAACCAGTGTTTCAAACGGGCATTGGCGGTAAATCTATTCGTGATTGGATCCAGATCCCAGGTGCCTAATTCAGTGGCCTCAATGGCAAATGTCAATTGTTGGTTACTTTCTTCAAGGTGCTTTAAATTCGTTACTTTTTGAGTGGTTTCGGTGCAGGTAACAAATACGCCTGCAATACGATTAGATTCGTCAATAACCGGGCTGTAACTAAATGTCCAGTAAACATCGTCAAGCTCCCCATTGCGATAGATTGGTATAAGCTGGTCCTCACTCCAGGTGGCTTCTCCACCAGCAAGTACCTGATCAATCAACGGTTTGATTACCGGCCAGATTTCTGGCCAAACCTGGGCTCCCGGCTGACCGAGCGCATCAGGATGTTTGCCTTCATTCCCCAGGCTGGGACGATAGGCATCATTATAAAAACAAAGGTGTTGCTCTCCCCAAAATAGAAACATGGGGAATTTGGAATTTAGAATAATACTCAGGGTAGTCCTCAGGCTTTGAGGCCATTGGACGGGTGTGCCGATTGGGGTCTGTTCCCAATTATACTGACGGGTAAGTTCACCCATCTCACCACCCCCTCTTAAAAACGGATAGTTCGTATTTGTAGCTGCGGTTTCCAAGGTAAAAATAGAGCTAATCTTCCAGGAGTGTACGTATTCTGGTTTATGTACAAGCCACCGATTTCGGCGATTATTTCCTGATAGAAGAGAGGTTTATCTCAAACTATAATGGCTGACTACTGAAATATGATAGACACGGTAAACGAGCTAAATGTTTTGACGAAAATACTCTAAACAAAGCCTCTGCCATGCTGGTTATAAAGTACTCTGACCACATCATGCAAAAGACAGAAACCCAGGATGGCATTACCATTACAGCCTACCTACACGACGACGGTCGGGTGATGCTGGACAAGCCAATGCAGGTTCGTTTTGAGTTGCCTGATGGGGGAGTTTATAATGAAGAACTCTACCCCGAATCGGCCGACGGGCTTAACTATGGCGGGCTTTCATCCCAGTTCACCTTTGTGAAAGCGATTAGGTCCATCAAGTCAGCCCTGTAGAAGACACAATTAAATTTAGTTCCTTACTATCTGAGTATATAAGTATAGAATTTATTGTTATATGTACAATAAATTCCCCTGCGGGCTATGGCTCCGTCTAATAAATAATACTTTATACTTACATACGACGGCTTGGCGCGGGTAGGCCTATACCGTGTTATAGTTTCCTGAATTTGAGTGATACAGTTCCCTGCTGACCATCCATCTTATACTGAAATACATTAATTTCTTCACAAGTCATTGTCAGCACACCCGCTGCTTTGGTCGAGGTCAGATTTATACTGTAGCTTACACAGGCTCCCTGAAGATCTGTTCTGGTGACCTGCTGACCTACCTGGGCACTTTTGTAAACAAGGCTGTCTCTGGGTTGACCATCAACTGTAGCTACCAACGTCATATCCACCCGATCCGTGGCTACTCGTTCCACAGTTAGCCGAAAGATTTGCCCTTGAATAGGAAATACGGCATTATTGGCCTTGGCTTCATAGGTGCCGGAAATAGTCTGGGCAGGTTCGGGCAGGACTACCTTATTACTAACGCAGCCGGTAATACCGACTACCGATGCAAGGCAAAGGCTGGTTAGAAGTTTACTCGTGACCATCTGCGTTTAGGAATGTTTCAGTACGGAAACGAAAGAATAGTTATAACTACTATAAACGATCATATTGAACTTCTTCGGGGTTAACGAAATTTACTTTTCGGTACGCGCTTCAACAAACTAGGGCTTTCGCTTGGAGCCGTGCCACGGTTTCTACGCGCACTAGTAGAAACCGTGGCACGGCTCCAAGCGAAAGCCCTATAAAATTTTAATTATTTTGCAAAGGTCAGATAGTCAAGAATTTAAATAGAAGGATGATGTAGCCAGATGATAATAATTCATGTAGATACATGAATTATTGTACTTTCTTAAATTAATAGCGTCGAACTAGTGTTAAGTAGATTACAAAGAAGCTACAAAGGTTTCTTTCAGTACTATGAAATATGCAATTGACTCCATCTTTACCAGCCTGCTTATCATTATACCTTTACTGATTTACGGGCTGGCTGACATCTTCATGTGGCTGGCTGTGGGGAAAGGCCAATACGTGCAAATTATCGGCTTTCCTTTGTATTGTATACTTTTCCTATGGTTATCGAATGCCTGGATAAAGTGCTACAACCAACGAAAGATGACCTCCTCAGTATAAACTGTATCACGCTAAAGTAGCGTGTTCGGCCATACAGCCAATGCCACAATTTTTGGTAGTTACCGCATCGGCAGACCGTAAATTACGGAAACGCACCCAAGTGGTCGGAGCTTTCGTTTTTGCGCTTCACCAGGCAGGTGGTTTCTCAAGAACTAAAATAGCCGACTGCTTCCACAGTCGGCTATAAATGTTTTTCAGAACGTTGAGTAAATCAGTCCATCCTTAACGCTTCCTGGCTCGAAAAGTCTGAATCAACTCGAAACGATGAGGAAACGGCCTTTTGGAGTGTCTATGAAGTCATTTTTCTGCTGGAATAACGATCAGACCAATCTCATTGGTACTGTCCACAGGGTAACGTGATCCAGTTTGAAACGAGAACCTGGATGCATTTTACTCGCCATCTCCTTCCAACAGCTCTTCTTCCAAATCAAGTCGATGCTCGACTAATCGGATTACATCGTCATCGTAATCTGGCAGTCTACGAAATGAATGTAGCTTTTTACGCTCTTGTTCGGTCACGTTCAGCATAATTTTTTGGAAGTGACCGAGCAGGAGAATTGCCTGTTGTCTAGTGCCATCATCGCTATTGGCCTCCTTTAACAGGTGTAATTTGTGCTTTATAAACTGAACCCGGTGCTGAAGAAGCACACTTTTCTCAATATCAGCCTGATAAACGGACTGCAATTCTTCAAAAGCAGCTTTATAGAGGGCCAAATCGATCTCTAATCGTTGCTGATCATCCGATTTGGCATCCGCTAATTCTTTTGGCTTGACCCGCCTGATTACCCAGGGTAATGTAAGCCCTTGACCGACAAGCGTAACGATGATGACCACAAACGTGATAAACAGAAAAAGCGGACGGTTGGGGAATGGCTGCCCATTAGGTAACAACAGTGGAATAGCTGAGGCCGAAGCCAGCGAAACCACACCCCGCATGCCTACCCAACCGGCTACAACTGGGTTTCGCCAGCCAGGCCTGCTCTGGGCAACCCTAATAAACCGGCTGATGTATCGGGTAAAGACCGTACTGGTAAAGCCGGAAATCATTCGAACGACAATAACAACTATGGTAACAACTAAGGCATAGTTGAGGGCTGTCCATATAGACATGTTCTGGATCGACCCGGTGATTTCGTTCAGTTGAAGGCCGATCAAAAAGAAAACGACAGCGTTGAGGATAAAGACAACTGACGACCAGAGAGCAGCCGCTTTCAGCCGGCTCTGGTGGGGAAAAACAAAGTGAATCTGGTAAGCAATGAACAAGCCGCCACTAACCACCGCTAGCACACCCGAAGAATGGACTGCTTCGGCCGTAATGTACATCAGGTAAGGAAGCACGATTGAAAAGGCAACATCCAGATTGGCATTGGTCGGTAGCCATTTATAAATGGCATAGGATAACAGACCAAACGCCAGGCCGATACCAATACCCGAAACAACGACGAGCGAAAACCCGGTTACGGCTTCGTACCAAACGAATTGATGAGTGGTAATAGCCGCCAGCGCAAATCGAAATAAGGTCAAACTTGTGGCATCATTCAGCAGGCTTTCTCCCTCTAAAACAGAAACAACTCCTTTGGGGAGCTTCGTGAATTTTAAGACGGAAACGGCTGCAGCCGCATCGGGGGGCGAAATAATGGCGCCCAGCAGAAACCCCTGACTCAAGGTAAATCCGGGAATGAGCCAATGGCTCACAAAGGCGACGGCGGTAGCGGTTGCCAATACATAGCCTAACGCTAATACGCTGATAATTCTTCGCCACTTCCATAATGCTTTCAGCGACATATTCTGGGCAGCATCAAATAAAATCGGTGGTAGAATGACCAGAAAAACTAGTTCAGGGTCAATATGAATGGCTGGAATGGCTGGCACAAAACTGACAAGCAGGCCAGCCAGTACGAGAAATACCGGATAGGCGATCTTCAGCTTTTGGGCGAGAACAACCAGTAACGAAACACAAAAAGTAAGCCCCAGACAGAGGAGGATAAGGCTTTGAAGGTGTCCTGGCATAATACGATCGGAGAGGTGACGGAAAGTAAAACAACTTTTTCGGTCAACACTTAACTGGCTTCATCCCATCATAATCTGGCTCCAATCCGTTTGTTTGTAGTATCGAAGTAAAATCCAGAAGGTAAGCACAGACAAGGGGAGCGCAATCCAGGTGCCGTACGGAATGTAAGTTAAACCATAATGAGAGAATCCAACAAGTCCCAAAACAAGACTGGTCAGTAAGCCACGAGCGGTGTTACTTTGTTTTAAGGCGTCCTGTGCGGTAGAAAACGGCATGTATCGGCTCGACAGCAGGGCAGCGCTTATGAGCATTACCAATGAATTGCTGAACGCTAGTAACACATCACTAATTTTATCGATACCGTAGCGATAGAGAATGTAGCTCGCCAGTAGGCTGTAAAATGGGAGCAGGAGCTTGATAATAAGGGCTTTTAGTGAGCCCGACAATACATCGCCGGGCGTTTGAATTGGTGCGCTGCCGTATATCCAGGAGGCACGGTAATTATCAGAAACACTCAGTTGATATTGAGCCACCATTACATACAAACCCGCAAAATAAAGGGCGAACAGATAGAAAAAACCACTTGAGCCAAAGCTGGACCCCTGAAGCGACATAACAATAACATAGGCCAGACCGAACCCCAATTGTGGGTAAGTCTTAAGCTTGAATTTACGATCGCGACCAGTTATGCGCCACGTGAAGGCAAAAGCAGCCCGTTCGAGCGCGTTGTCCGTAAACCAGGCCGATAGCTTGTCGACCCAGGCTACCCTGCCCGATTGAACTGTTTGCGTTGAGGTAGCCAACGGAACAGGCTGACTTTCCTGATCCATACTACCTAGTTTCTGCGTAAAATTGGTTGTCAGGAACCGGTTCATAAACCACAAACCCAGAATGGGTGTGACGATGGCCAGAACCGCAAAAATCAGGTGCGTAGAATCCAGGATGGGTTGAATGACAATTTCGATGGTCCCCGCCATCCACATGGGCGGAACCAGATAATGCCACCATTGAATGGCAAAAGTTTGCGTCAAAACTTCGGTACCGATCAGACGGGGCAGAAACTGATACCCGCCATAAAACAGCACTGCCATCACAATCTGAAAATAATTGATAACCTCCCGCAGCTTCTCCTCACTGATAAAGCGCATGAGCAACAAATAGAAAATGTTGGTCAGAAATACCATTAACACGGCCGATAGGAGGCTCATTACTAAAAACAGTAATCCCGCAATCGCTCCGAAACGATACCCAATAAACAGAATCGCAACTACCGACAACGACAGGGCGATAGCGAACAAATAGCTGGTTATATGCACTACACGAGCCAGCCAGAGCGTACGGCTGCTCACCGGCCGGGGCAGAATAATCTGATTATCAGATGAATCGAGAATGACCGATGAGAAGTCGGAGATCAGTGTCATGGCACACAAGGCCATGATGTAGGAAAACTGAAGGGTCAGCGGGAAAAATAGCCGGTCTTTATCGGGAGTAGCCAGCATACCAAGGCTGATAAGGCCGCCAATGAATGCATAGATGGCCAGAATACGCGTGAACGTATTCGTACTCTCTGCGGATGATTTGCCATACCGACCGAGCGTAATACTGTTTCGGCGATTGTCCATCGTCAGCTTTACCTGTACAATGGCGCGCAATTGGCCGTAGTCGGCGCCCATTGTTTGGAACAATGGCTTAAGTCGGTCAAGAAGCCAGAGAATGATAGTGGTCATGCAGGTAAAGAAGGTTGGACACTGAATTTCGCAGGATTGCGATCAGAAGCCAGTAGCTAAAGCTTTAGCGTATGAATAAACTCTTCGGCCACGCTCGTTTGGCCGTCGCTCCCGGTAAGCTCGGCGAATAGTTGTTCGAGCGATTCGGGGCGCTGGTGCTGTAGCTCCGCAAAGGTGCCATCTGCAATGATCTGCCCCTGATTAATGATGATGATCCGATCGGAAATCTTCTCGACAACATCCATAATGTGTGAACTGTAGAAAATAGTTTTGCCACTGTTGGCGAGCTGGCGGATAATTTCCTTTACCAGCACAACCGCATTGGCATCCAGGCCCGACAATGGTTCGTCCAGAAAAATAACATCCGGGTTGTGGAGCAGTCCCGAAATAAGCAGCACTTTCTGGCGCATACCTTTCGAAAAGGTGCTCATTCGGGCATCGACATGATCGCTTAACTGAAAGAGACGAAGTAGTTCAAGGGCTTTTCGTTCAATATGAGCGGTGTCCAGTTCGTATAACTGTCCAATGAATTGCAGGTATTCCATGGGCGTAAGCGTATCATACAAAGCAGCATTCTCTGGAACATAACCAATCCGGCGTTTGATGTCGATCGCACGGGTTTTCACATCCATGCCAAGTACGGTAGCCTCGCCCGAATAATCGGGTAACATTCCGATCAGAATCTTGATGGTAGTCGATTTTCCGGCGCCATTCGGACCAATGTAGCCGACGACCTGACCAGCTGATACGCTTAGATTGATGCCTTTAAGAACGGGGGTCGAACCATACGATTTATTGAGGTTCTGGAGTTGGATAACGGGGTCCATAGAACGGGGCAGCAGAATACCATTTTGTTAACAGGTATTGAAGATACGCAAAAAGTCCCGCCCGGTAGCAAACCGAACGGGACTTTGGGTAATTAGCCGGGAAGAATGGTTACGCTACTACTTCGCCTGCTTCCACCAGATTATGTTTCAGTAAATATTCGGCGATCTGAACGGCGTTTGTTGCGGCTCCTTTACGAAGGTTATCGGCCACGATCCACATGTTCAGCGTCTTAGGCTGGCTCTCGTCACGACGGATACGACCCACGAAAACCTCGTCTTTCCCGTGCGCTGTCAGCGGCATTGGATACACTTTATTTTTCGGATCGTCCTGCACAATAACGCCTTCTGCATTCCGCAGCAACTCAACAACTTCTTCCAGTTCGAAGTCATTCTCGAACTCAATGTTTACCGCTTCAGAATGGCCGCCAATGGTCGGGATACGTACCGTGGTAGCCGTGACCTGAATGGAATCGTCGCCCATGATTTTTTTGGTCTCATTGACCATTTTCATCTCCTCTTTGGTGTAGCCATTGTCGAGGAACACATCGATGTGCGGCAATACGTTCAGGTCGATCGGGTGCGGATATACTTTGGCAACGCTATCATCGCCATTACGTTCAGCAAAGAGTTGATCAACAGCCGCTTTGCCAGTACCCGTCACCGACTGGTAAGTCGATACCACAACCCGCTTAACAGTATAACGGTCATGCAGCGGTTTCAGCGCAACCACCATCTGAATGGTCGAGCAGTTTGGATTGGCAATGATTTTATCCTCGGGTGTCAGCGTGTTTGCGTTGATTTCAGGAACAACCAGTTTTTTGGTCGGGTCCATACGCCAGGCCGACGAGTTATCGACAACGGTAATACCGGCTTCGGCAAATTTAGGAGCCAATGCCAGCGATGTGCTGCCACCAGCCGAGAAAATCGCAATGGCAGGTTTGGCTGCAATGGCATCCTCGAAGCTAACGACCGTGTATGGTTTACCCTTAAACTCAACCTGTTTACCAACCGACCGCTCGGAAGCAACAGGAATAAGTTCTGATACCGGGAAGTTACGTTCTTCCAGAACCTTCAGGATTTCGCCACCGACCAGGCCCGTGGCTCCAACGACTGCGATTTTCATGCTTTTACGCGGGAGAACTCCGCTTTTAACTGGTTAATAAAAAGCGGATTGTTTGCCCGCACTACATTTTGGAGTGCAAAAGTACGGTAAAAGTTTGAGGCACAGTATAATTATTTAGAAAAAAACCAGACTTGTTCTGGTGTGATGCAGACTTCCAGTGGAATATCGGTTTGCTCGATTCCGTCAATATGATCGACCGGTTCAACTAATGATAAACCAACGGTCAGGCAATCGGGTCGGCAGTTGGCCAGAAAACGGTCGTAGAAGCCGCCACCATAGCCAACCCGGTGGCCGCTTGGATCAAAAGCCAGGAGCGGTACAAGGACGATGTCGATACTAGCGGCCTTACTGGCTAACGATTGATCGGAAACCGGCTCAGGAATACCCCAGTGGTTTTCGACTAAAACCGTATTGGGTGTAAGCTCGTAATGAGTAAGGTGATGAGCCTTCGCGTCAGTTACAGAAGCAATAACCCGAACCGCCGGAAAGTCGGCCCAGAGCCGATGAATAATCGGCCAGGTGTTAACCTCGTTCTGGCGTAGGATGGGCAAAAAAGTATGGACAATAGGGCTACTATCCATCCAGTTCTGATTAAAAAAAAGCTGGCAGATTTGTTGACTTCGGGCCTCAATCTCTGCCACCGGCAATGCTTTTCGCAGACCAAGAAAGTGGCGACGTAGTTCAGCTTTTGTCATACGGCAGGTCAGGTCAACCGACCTCAACGGACGATTTTATTCGAGACAAAGCTGCATCCGATAGTCGAAAGGGTCAAATACCGACAGCATTTTTTGAAGAAACTCCCGATCGTTCAGGTAAAACGTCAGGAAATTTTCACTACGCTCCTGTAAACCACCATTGGGGAATAGTTCGTTCTTAACGGCCAGTAACTGTCGAACACCAATTTCCTGATTGTGCTCTTCGGCCCGGCGCATCTTTTTCTCCAGCCGGGCAACAGCATTGGCAAATCGCTTCGTTTCGGCCAGAACGGCTCGTTCGAGCGTAGGATCAACCATTTGCGCCTTATGGAGAATACTGTCCAGTGCTTTGTTGACGACTTTATTCTCGTTGTCGAATTTGAGCGTATGCCGGGCGTGTGTTTCAACAAATTCACGCTTAAGCAACAGCGTATCCTTAAACAGTTCTTCTGGCGTCAGGCCAAGTTTCCGAACACGCTTCGCGCTTACGGTTGGCACATACATCGCAAAGTTGCGGGGCATCAGAATCGGGAATGTAGTCTGGAAATGCTCAAAAACGGGCTTTAGTTGTAACCAGTAGGGCACTTCGGACGGCCCGCCGATATAAGTCAGATTAGGCAGAATTGTTTCCTGATAGAGTGGCCGTAGCACTACATTAGGACTGAATCGCTCCGGATGCTCATCCAGCAATGCCAGTAGTTCTGATTCTGAAAACCGAAGTTTAGTATGCAACACACGATACGTACCATCTTCCTTACGCTCAATGCGTTCGCGGAGTTGGTCGTCCAGATAAAACAGGTTGATATCGCGGGGTGTAATAACTGTCTTATAACCCAGATTTTCGAGTAATTCAGTCTGTTTTACTACCAGCTCACCAGCACGCTGATGGATTAGTTCATCCTGCATAACCGGCGCGAAAATGCGCTTCAATGCGGCATCGTCAGCATCGAGACAGACCAGACCTTCAGCTCCAAACAACTCATTGACGTAATACCGGGCGGCATCAGCCAGTGTGTTGTGGTTCAGGTAGGCGTCTTCAAAGAGAGTCAGCTTTTCGGGAATCTGATTGAAGAGGGTCTTTAATTCCTGCGGATTTATACGCCCAACAGCTCCACGTTGCTCGGTTGTCCAGGCATAATTTTTACCGAACAGCGAAAAATGATTGATTTCAGCAAAGTCGTGGTCTTCGGAGGCCATCCAATAGATCGGCACGAAATTGTAGTCTGGATAAGCTTCTTTCAACTGACGCGACAGATTGATTGTCGTAATCAGTTTGTAAATGATATAGAGCGGTCCGGTAAAAATGTTCAGCTGATGGCCCGT
Organism: Spirosoma endbachense; assembly: GCF_010233585.1. NCBI lineage: Bacteria > Pseudomonadati > Bacteroidota > Cytophagia > Cytophagales > Cytophagaceae > Spirosoma > Spirosoma endbachense. The sequence continues at coordinate 6,740,617 of NZ_CP045997.1, read as the reverse complement.
CGTAACCGTGAATGTGTTGGGCTGGAGCAGTACCGAAAAATCGGGTTTACTGGTAATCTGTGCGTACTGTCGGTCGAGTGTATCAACCAGAATTCGCCGTTTTCCTTCGTCGAACGATTTCTCATCGATCTGGCCTTTAAACGCTGACAGCTCCGGGAAACGATTGTAAAAAGGTTCTAAGGTATCTTTTTTATTGATGTAATCGAGGAATAGTGGGGAAAACTGGCCGGTGGATGCTAGCGGCAGGTACTGACAGTCCATGCAGGTTGGGATTTATTCGGCTCAACAACGGAAAAACCCGCAAGGTTCGGGTTCGATTGTAATGATCGGCCTCGAACCTTGCGGGTCTATGAAAACTCAGGAGACAACCTCTCCGTATAAATCAAATTCTTCGGCCCGATTAATCCGGACATTGGCGAAGTCGCCCTGCCGAACGTATTGATTGGCGGGTACAAGTACCTCGTTATCAACTTCAGGCGAGTCAGCTTCGGTGCGACCAATGAAATAGCCACCTTCTTTCCGATCGAAAAGCACCTTATAGGTCTGGCCGACTTTTTTCTGATTCAGTTCCTGCGAAATTCCCTGCTGAAGTTCCATCAGTTCGTCGGCACGTTCCTGTTTAATGTCGGCCGGAATATCGTCGGGCATGGAGAACGAATGGGTGTTTTCTTCGTGCGAGTATGTAAACACACCCATCCGGTCAAAACGCATCCGTTCTACGAAATCATACGTTTCTTCGAACATCGCGTCGGTTTCGCCGGGGTGACCAACAATGAGCGTCGTGCGGAGTGTAATGTCGGGGACTTTCTCCCGAATTGTCTCAATCAGGGCTTCCGTTTTTTCTCGGGTTATACCCCGGCGCATCAGTTTCAACAACTCAGTTGAGCCTGTTTGCAGAGGCATGTCGAGGTAATTACATACGTTCGGGCGGTCGCGTATAACGTCGAGCACCTCCAGAGGAAAGCCGGATGGATAAGCATACTGTAGCCGAATCCAGTCTATCCCCTCCACATCGGCGAGTTGATTGATAAGATCGGCAAGATTCCGCTTTTTGTACAGATCCAGACCATAATAAGTCAGGTCCTGAGCAATCAGAATCAGCTCTTTGGTGCCACGCCGGGCCAACGAACGCGCTTCGGTGAGTAACTCATCGATTGGTCGTGACACGTGCCCTCCACGCATGAGCGGAATCGCGCAGAACGAACAGGGACGATCGCAGCCCTCGGCAATTTTAAGGTAAGCGTAGTGAGCGGGCGTCGTGAGAAGCCGTTCGCCAACGAGTTCGTGTTTGTAATCGGCGCGGAGTGTTTTCAGCATCCGGGGAAGTTCATTCGTACCGAACCACGCATCGACCGTTGGCATCTCTACTTCGAGTTCATCTTTGTAGCGATGTGACAGACAGCCCGTTACGTAGACTTTGTCGACAATGCCTGCTTCTTTTGCATCTACGTAGCGGAGAATCGTATTGATCGATTCTTCTTTAGCGTTGTCGATAAAGCCACACGTATTGATCACGACAATATTCGCGTCGTCTTTCTTCGATTCGTGCGTCACGTCCATGCCGTTGCCCTTTAGTTGCGTAAACAGCACCTCCGAATCCACGAGATTCTTCGAGCATCCCAGCGTGACTATATTGATTTTATTGGTACGTATTCCTTTCGTTTTCATTTGCTTCACTCATAAATTGATGCATCCTTCAATGCATCTGCGAACAACTGCCAACTGAGTTGGTCAGGGCTGATACTACCCGTCGTATTTTGGTAGTACCCATTTGTAGTTTCGAAGGAGCTAACGAACTGAGAAATGCCTGCAATGTCAGATTCTCACACTCTTCTGGATGAGATTCTCATACTGAGTATAACGTCCCAATAATTGTGCTAACTCGTTTCTCGACTTTATTATAACGGCTCTAAAAGACTGCCTGATGAGTAATCTCTACGTTGATTGTTGACTGGCGGTTTTTCTGGACGTTGACCGGAAAAATATTGTTTTGGGTATCAGATAGGTTCGCATAGAGGCCCTTGGGCTCCCGAACAATTACCGAGTACCGTCCAATGGGCAAACTCACGCAGAATTTACCGTTTTTATCGGATCGTATGGTCTGGATCGGCTTTGCTTCTCCAACGGACTTGATAAATCCATTATCTCCGGCTTCGACCTGGCTCAGGTTGAGGATCGGAAAAATGAGCACTTCCCGCGCAACGGGTGTTCCGCCAGCATTTGTCCTGGGTGCGCCGGGGCCTGGCATCTGATTCCCACGCTTTTCAACGACGGTGCCGCAGATACCCTGAACAGGTTTCTTTTGACGGACAGGTTTCGGGCCTGCAAGTACTTCAGTAATTCCAATTGCTAAACCTAGTAAGATAAGCCAGGGATAGAGTTGGCATATCCAGCGATTATAGCAGGAGGGTGAATTAGTACGCATAGTGCTGTTTAACGAAAACCAGAAATTTCTCCTGATTTTATAAAGTGTAATGAAAACATCTCACGAGCAGCCGAATGCCGTTTTGTAACAATGTCCTTATCGGCTAGTAAACCGCGAACGAGCCAGAAGAAACAATAGTAACTTGACGTAATAGTACCATTAGGAAATCCGGTAGCGATCAACGTTTTAGCATTCGCTAAATACCCCTCTGCTTTCCTGATGCAATGGCTTAAATCCTCGCTCATAGATGCATTTCCCATCTTTTCTTACCTCACGGTAAAAGATACGATTTGAGGTAGAATAGTGGCTATACGAAACGACAACAACTGAGATAGGAATGAATGTGTCAAGATAATAGGCATTTCGAGCCGCAATTGTGGCGGATACTTCGGTAAATGACGATACGTTTTCTTCAACTAACACGACTAGATAATCAACGTCTGAATCGTCATGAAAGTCGCCACGAGCATAAGAGCCGTTTAAGAAGCCGATTTCCATAGTGTCGTCTCATCATGACGGTCACGTCCTCATTGACCAATTCTAACTTTCCTACGACTGCCATGATGTTCCTCATTTTTTGAAAAACGAATCCACGAACTCCATCTTGTTGAAGGTCTGCAAATCGTCGATTTTCTCGCCAACACCGATGTACTTGACCGGAATCTTGAACTGATCCGAAATGCCAATCACGACGCCACCTTTGGCCGTTCCGTCTAGTTTTGTAATGGCCAGCGCCGAAACTTCCGTTGCTTTCGTGAATTCGGTTGCCTGAATAAACGCATTTTGACCGGTTGAGCCATCAAGTACCAACAGCACCTCGTGGGGCGCATCGGGGGTAAATTTTTGCATAACCCGCTTGATTTTGGTCAACTCGTTCATCAGGTTGATTTTCGTGTGCAGGCGTCCGGCAGTATCGATAATAACAACGTCGGCCTGCATATCAGTCGCTGTTTTAACCGCATCGAACGCTACCGCCGACGGGTCGGTGTTCATGCCGTGCGATATGACTGGCACGCCCACCCGATCGCCCCAGAGCTTAAGCTGGTCGACAGCGGCAGCCCGGAACGTATCACCAGCGCCCAGAACGACTTTCTTGCCCCGTTTGTGAAATTGGGCCGCTAGCTTGCCAATGGTCGTCGTTTTACCAACGCCATTAACGCCGACAACCATAATAACATACGGTTTTTTGCCCGCAGGCAGGGCAAAGTCATCGCTGACATCTTCGGTATTGTTGCTAGAGAGTAATCCCGCAATTTCTTCGCGGAGAATACGGTCTAGTTCGTCCGTACCCATGTATTTGTCGCGGGCAACCCGTTCTTCAATCCGACGGATAATTTTAACGGTTGTTTCAACGCCTACATCTGATGAGATCAGGACATTTTCGAGTTCATCCAGTACTTCTTCATCAATGGTCGATTTGCCGACGACGGCCCGGCCAAGCTTAGAGAAAAAGCTATCTTTTGTTCTCTCCAAGCCTTTGTCGAGCGTTTCTTTCTTTTCTTTTGAGAATAAGCCGAATAAAGCCATGTTAGAATCAGTGAAATGGTCACAATGAGTAAGAGGGTCGATTGGCAAGGTTATAGGATTCATCAATAACCCGATTCTTCGGCCCAATAACTGGCTAACTGTTTTTTAACACAAAAAGTCCCACTAGGCCAATTAGGCTGTGGGACGTTTCGGTGTATTGATGTAGGAAATTGATTCCAACAGGTCCTAGCTTTTCAGCGCAGCCTGTACTTCGTCAACCGGAACCATTTCTTCTTTGAAGGTATAGGCGCCAGTTTTTGGCGATTTAACGGCTCTGATAATCTTAGCGAATGCTTTACCGTTATCCTTCGTTTTCAGGGTTGCAACTACCTTTTTTGCCATGACAGTTTATGCTTTGCGGTTTTACAGTTTTCAGATGCGATAATAGATCGGCGTAGCAAAATACATCATAAGCCGAAAACTATAAGCCCAGAAACTATTTAATTTCTTTATGCAGCGTTACTTTCTTGAGGAACGGATTGTATTTCTTCCGCTCGATACGCGCCGGCGTATTTTTCCGGTTTTTCGTGGTGATGTACCGGGACATACCGGGAACACCGCTGTCTTTCTGCTCGGTGCATTCCAGAATAACCTGGATTCTATTGGCGCCTTTCTTTGCCATTTCTAAAGTTCGTTTTCTCGATAAGGAGCGCAAAGGTACGAAATTAGTTTTGTCTGGCAAATACTTCGTCGATAAAAAGTGATGATTTGTAGTAGGTTAGCCCCAAATCAATAATCTTTTGGCTTTTAAGCCCATCTGACGACCTTTGCTACTAAATAGCTCCGGGTAACCTACGATCGTTTCTCAACAAGAATATAAACAGACTACGATCATCCGTTTAGCTGTTTGCTACAGATTATGACCACGCAAACAATTCAATATGAGTATTCTCCCGGTCATTTTCGGGCCTCAGAACCGAACGTTTATCGGCCTGAAATGCTCAATGAAGGTGAGATGATTCTGAATATGGGGCCGCAACACCCATCGACGCACGGGGTGTTGCGGCTTGAAGTCGTTACCGATGGTGAAATCATTGTGGATGTAGTGCCGCATCTCGGTTACCTGCACCGTTGTTTCGAAAAGCATGCCCAGAAATTACCGTTCAATCAGACCATTCCATTCGTAGACCGGCTCGATTATCTGGCTGCCATGAACGCTGAACACGCGTTTGTTATGGGCGTTGAGCGGATGCTGGGAATCCAGCATGATATTCCGAAGCGAACCGAATACATCCGGGTATTAGTAGCTGAATTAAACCGGATTGCGGCCCATTTTGTCGGGATCGGTACGTATGCACTGGATATTGGCGCCTATACTCCTTTCCTCTGGCTCATGCGTGACCGAGAGCACATACAACGGCTCCTCGAATGGGTCAGCGGTGCCCGAATGCTTTACAACTACATTTGGGTGGGTGGACTATTTTATGATCTGCCCGTCGGTTTCGAAGAACGATGTCGCGAGTTTGTGCGGTATCTAAAACCAAAACTGGTCGAGTTGCAGGAACTGGTTATTGAAAATGAAATTTTCGTGAAGCGCACAGCCAATGTTGGCGTACTGCCGTTGCCAGTAGCGATCAATTATGGCTGCACAGGGCCAATGCTGCGCGGATCAGGGCTTCGCTACGACCTTCGCCGGGTCGATGCTTACTCCGTTTATCCCGAACTCGACTTCGACATTCCGATTGGCGAGGGCAAAATGGGAACGGTGGGCGATTGCTGGGATCGCAATAATGTGCGGGTGCAGGAGTGCCACGAGTCGATACGGATTGTTGAGCAATGCCTTGATAAGCTCACGACTGATTATCGACGTACCCGCGATTATGACCCACAGGCGGTGGTGCCCAAGAAAATTCGCCCGAAGGCAATGGATTTTTACGCCCGCGCCGAGAGTGCCAAAGGTGAGCTAGGCTTCTTCTTCCGGACAGATGGCCGTTCTGATGTGCCGGTGCGCTGCAAAGCCCGATCCTGTTCATTTCACAACCTGTCGGTCATCGGCGAAATTACGAAAGGAGCTATGCTGGCCGATCTGGTTGCCGTTATTGGATCAATCGACGTTGTTATGGGTGAAGTAGATCGATGATGAGAGGACTCGATCTACTTACTGTAATACCAGAATGTCGGGCGTATTACGTCCGAGCCCATCATAATCCAGGCCATAACCCAGTACAAAGCGATTTTCGATCTCGAAACCCACGTAGTGCAGGTCAAGCTGCTTTTTCAGCGCTGCCGGTTTAAACAGCAGGGTAGCGATTGTCAGGGATGATGGCCCTTTGGCCTGAAGCTGGTCGCAAACCTCATAAAGCGTAAGGCCGGTATCGACAATATCCTCGACAACAATCAGATCGCGGCCTTCAATGGATTCGTTTAAGCCCAGAATCTGCTTGAGCTGACCACTGGATTCAGTAGCCGTATAAGAAGCAACCCGGATAAATGTGATTTCGCAGGGAATTGTCAGGTGTTTGGCCAGGTCGGCTGCGAACAGAAAGGCTCCATTCAGGACGACTACGATCAGGGGTTGTTTAGCGGCATACTCCTGATTAATCTGTTCGGCCAGTTCCTGAATGCGCGTTTGAATAGCCTCAGCACTAATGAACGGGACGAAGGTTTTGTCTTTAATTGTTATCATGTCAGCGTCTGCGTGGCGTCAAAGATACGCCTATGCTCAGGTAGCAGACAAAAAATCACTAAAAAATAACTGTTTGCAAACGTACTGCCAGCAGATTACGTTGATAAAGAAAGGATAAGCGGTAAAACTTTCGCTTAGCACCGTGGCACGGTTACAGAAGCAGCATCAGTAACCATGCCACGGTGCTGAGCGAAAGTTCTAAGCTAGTTTCATAATAAAGCGATTTAACGAATGAAAAAAGCATTGTTGACGGTATGGCTCATGGGATTAGCTGCCGTAGCGCAGGCCCAGTTGTACGATCCGTCGGCGTTTGATAAGAAATACGATGGGTTATTGAAGCACCCCGGCGTTCAGATCGAATCGGCGGAGGCAATCAACCTGATGTACAATTATAAGTTTTACGATGCTGACAAAGAGTTTCGGTGGTTGCGACTGCGTTACCCTAAGCATCCGATGCCTTATTTTCTGATGGGCCTGGCCGAATGGTGGAAAATCGTACCAAACACGGATGTGACAGACTACGATGACCGCTGTCTGGCTCTGATGGACACGACCATCACGCTGGCCGAAAAACTTTACGACGAAAGTGATAACAAACTGGAACCGTCATTTTTTCTGGCGGCTGCCTATGCGTTCAAAGGGCGGCTTTATTCGGAGCGTAAAAAATGGACAAAGGCAACGTTTGCGGGTAAAAATGCGCTAAAGTATTTTGAGAAGTGTAAGGGGAATGCCGACTTCAGTCCCGAATTGCAATTTGGCGACGGTATGTACGATTATTACGCCCAGTGGATACCCGAAAATTACCCTCTGCTTAAGCCGATTCTGATGTTTTTCCCAAAGGGAAACAAAGTCACCGGCATCAAAGAGTTAGAAAAAACGGCGAATACCGCGTTTTATACGCGGGTTGAGGCTCGATACTTTCTGATTCAGATCTATAGTATGGAGAACCAGTACGACAAAGCGTACGAGATGTCGAAGTACATGGCAGAGCAGTATCCCGACAATCCATTTTTTGAGCGCTATTATGCCCGATCTGCCTTTGTGACGGGACGTTTGAACGAAGCGGAACGAATATCAAAGGACATTCTGGCGAAAGTAGAACGGACTCAGTCGGGTTATGAAGGCGTTAGCGGTCGCACGGCGGCTTATGTTCTCGCCTACATCAACCAACTGTTTTACAAAAACCTGCCTGAGGCAAAAAAATACTATCAGCAGTCTATTGACTTTGCTAAACAGACCAATGCGCTGAATGCTGGCTATTATTGGTCCTCTGTGCTGGCTTTGGGGAAAATTGCGAACGAAGAAAAGAACTATGATCAGGCGCAGGCTTACTTCAAAGAGGTGATCGATAAATCGGACCGGAAGTCAAGTCAGCATAAAGACGCTAAAAAAGCACTGGACGAGTTGAAGAAATCGCGCCGGGATGAGCGGAGAAAGCGTAGGGAATAATTCATTGGATACATACATAGCAAAGAGCCACCCGCTTTTATCCGACTTCGGAATAGCGGGTGGCTCTTTAGTTATGCACTAATCAAAAAGTCAAGGAATTGGCAATACTTTGCTCTCCTTAAATGTAGACATGATAACCATGGTCTGCGTGCTGGCAACTTCATCAATTTCGTTGATAACGTCCAGCATCAGCGCCTGATAAGAAGCAATATCCTTCGCGATAACTTTCAGCAGGAAGTCGCCAGATCCAGTAATGTGATGGCACTCAATAATCTCAGGGATTTCATTGGCTCTGTTAACGAATGACATTGTGGTTTCTTTCTTGTGGCCTACAAGCGTAACCATCACAAATGTCGTAACTCCCAAACCTACCTTTTCGCGGTTTAGTTGAGCGTGGTAGCTCTGAATAATACCCGATGTTTCGAGTTTTTTAACGCGCTCCAATGTGGGAGCAGGAGAAAGACCTATTTCTTTAGAAAGCTGGGCGTTGGTGATTTTAGCGTTGGCTTGCAGAATTTCTAATACGTTGCGATCTATCTGATCTAATTTATGGCTCATACTCAAAGCGGTCTGTTGTAAACTTCATTTCTGGATGTCGCAAAAATAGTACCTTTTTGGCTGAAAATAATCTAAAAAGATGTTGATATTTTGCAAAAATCAGAAGAATTTTTTCTTATATCTTATTTAAGCGGCACAAAACTAAGGGAAATCTGTAAGATACCAAATGTAACACTTATCGTCCGGTTATATTATTGAATGTTACCAGTCTTTGTCTATTGGCTTTAAACCGGGCATCATCAACGGCCGATAATGCTGCGTGTTTAGTCGAACGACTTTGTACACGGGCACGCCACCGACGCCAGGAGGCCCGTTTTAATTCCCGTCGCATGATTAGAATGACACCCTGCTCCGAAAGGCCAAACTGAGCTTCGATGGCGTCGAATGGCGTGCGGTCTTCCCAGGCCATTTCAATAATACGATCAATATCGGCATCGCTCAGCGACTGAATTTTTTTGGATAGGTTCATACTGGCCAAACAGGCTGATCTAACGAAGTGTTTTGTGTCAATGAAAATGCGCAGGAAATCAGATCTGCCAGTCAAAACCTGCCCGATCTGCAACCGACCGTTTACCTGGCGGAAAAAGTGGGAACGCGATTGGGATAACGTTATTTATTGCAGTGATTCCTGCCGGGCAGCCGGTAAAGAACAAAAATTGCCTTATCGATAAACGTAGGTATGCTTTCCTATCGTTATTTTTGGCGATTAACCTGCTCTGTCAGATGCGCTCAATTGCTTTTCTTCCTCTGTTTTTTATTATCTTACTATGGGATGGTTGTCGCCGTCCAGAGCCTGTGGTTACGAAAAGGCCACCCGTCGCTGCCAGACGGCCACCCATTAGTAAACCCGCCCCGCCGAAACCCACTGCCGCGAAGCCCGAGCCAGCTAAACCTACTCCTGCAACTGCTATAGTGCCTGCTAATAAGCCTGATACGATTGAAGCTGAAAGCGTAGCTGATCAAATGCCAGTCGAAAACGGCCCCGTTCCGCCGAAGCGTGAATTTCGGGCGGTCTGGATTGCAACGGTCGATAATATTGACTGGCCAAGCAAAAAAGGGCTTCCCGTTGCAGACCAGCAGCGGGAAATTATAGAAATGTTCGATCAGCAACAGCAGATGGGAATCAACGCAGTGGTCGTTCAGGTTCGGTCGGCCGCTGATGCATTTTATGCCAAAAGCTCAGAACCCTGGTCCGAATGGCTGACAGGCCAACAGGGATTAGCACCTGCGCCGTTCTATGATCCGCTGGAATTTATGATTGAGCAGGCACACCAGCGTGGCATGGAATTTCATGCCTGGTTTAATCTCGATCGGGCTACATTTAGTAAAGTGTCCAGTGTTGCCCCAACGAATATTATTTATCGTAAGCCGGATTGGGTCTTTACCTATGGTGGGCGTAAACTATTCAACCTGGGTATGCCTGCTGTACGCTCGTATATTGCGGGAATAGTCGCGAACGTGGTACGCGAGTATGATGTCGATGGCATTCATTTCGATGACTATTTCTATCCATTTGGCGTTACTGGGCAAGCATTGCGTGACGACAATATCTATCAGGCCAATTTCAATGGCATGAAAAAGGAAGACTGGCGACGCGACAACATCAATAAACTAATTGCTGAGCTACGTGACTCGATTCGGAGTAATAAGCCGTGGGTTAAGTTTGGCATTAGCCCATTTGGTATCTGGAAAAATAAGAGCAATGATGCCGAAGGGTCGGCCACAACCGGCGGGCAGTCATACTACGATCTTTATGCCGATACCCGAAAATGGGTTCGTGATGGCCTGATTGATTATATCGTTCCCCAGGTCTACTTCAGCACTGAATTTAGCCGGGTGCCTTATAAAACGCTGGTTGAATGGTGGACGCGAAACTGCGGGAAGTGTCATCTCTACATCGGACACGGAGCCTATCGGGTTGGACATGGCTCGGAACGTGATCCGGGTTGGGGGCGAGCCACTGAATTTCCCGATCAGATGCGTTATAACCGACAACAGCGAGCGGTACAGGGAAGCATATTTTTTAGCGCCAAATCCCTGAAAACGAATCCACTGGCCATCCGCGATTCACTCCAGACAAACTTTTACCGCTACCCGGCTTTGGTTCCACCAATGACATGGCTGGATAGTATTCCGCCGTTGTCGCCCCGCGATTTGAAAGCAGCTGATACGGCAGAAGGCGTTGAGCTGTTCTGGCAACAACCCGCCGAAGCGGAGGATGGCGACGGAGCCAGCTATTACATTGTTTACCGATTCGAAGGTATTCGATCCCGCTTACGCCTGGATGACCCCCGGTGCATTGTGGCACAATGCGTGGGCGAATCGACCACCCGCTTCGTCGATAAAACGACCGATCCAAAGAAGAAATATGTATACGCTGTTACGGCAGTTGACCGCCTGCATAACGAAAGCAAAGAGGTCATCGTGAAGGTGCGGTAGGTCGCATTACGATGACTGCATTACGGAGGCCATAACATCGTCGATAGGCCGGGCTCCGGGAAAGAAACTGGCCAGTTTAAGCAGAATGCCCTCTACGGTAGCATCAGGGCAGGATGCCCCGCAGGTTAAAAGAATAGTAACAGGTTCACTGGCTGCCTCCTCCAGGCGTGGCAGAAAATTTTCGGTGACCACTTCCTGCCTGGTATGACCATTGTAATGACGAATCAGCTTATTCGACAGAATTTTCTGCTCTGACTCAATAAAGTACGTCGGTAGCTTCTCTTCGCAAAGCTCTACGATGTGTGATGTATTGGATGAATTGTAGCCGCCAGCTACGATGGCCAGATTGGCAGGGTAGGTCAAAAGCGCGTACGTTGCGTCTTGATTGTCGTTGGTTGCATAACAGAGCGTATCGCGTGTATTGGCAAAATAGGGGTCAATCTGGTCAGGCGAAGCCGTCTCGCCAAGGTTATGTTTCTGGCTCATTACCTGTTTCAGGTAATCGGCAATGCCCTGTGTATCAGAAGCCAGCATCGTTGTCTGGTTAACTACGCCAATGCGTTGTAAATCGCGGGTTGGGTCGAAGCCATTGGAATATTGACCGGCAAACTCGGTATAAAACTGTTCGGCAGGCGACTCGCCGGTTATGTATCTGGCCAGGCGTTTTGTCTGCTCCATGTCTTTCACCACCACGGTTGGGCCTGATTCTTTACTGTGTGAAAAAGTAGCGCGGGTTTCTTCGTGGTTCGGCTTCCCGTGAACGATAATGGTGTAGTTTTTCTGGCCAATTTGCCCGGCCTTATTCCAGACTTTTTCGACAAAGGGGCAGGTTGTATCGTATTTTTCAACGTCCAGACCAATCGATGCCAGTTGATTTTGAGTTTCCAGCGTTGTGCCAAACGCTGGTATAATGACAATATCGTCGGACGTTAGTTCAGACCACGGAATGAGTTGGCCCCCTTTCGTATCCATAATAAAGCGAACGCCCCGGTCCTGCAGGTCGGTGTTCACATCGGGATTATGAATCATTTCACTAAGCAGGAATATACGTTTACCCGCGTTTTCGGCAATCGCTTTGTAGGCAATCTCAACGGCATTTTCGACGCCATAGCAAAAACCAAAGTGCCGAGCAATCAAAAACCGAACCGGACCGAAATCGAGAAGCGTAGGCGTAAAGTCCCGTTTTAGTTTATCCCGTTTCCGTCGAAATTCCTTCAGAGGAGTAATAATGCTGCTACGGTAATAGTCGGGAATGTCGAACGATTTCATTGACGTAAAGAGTGAAAGAGCAAAAGAATGAAAGGGCAATAAGCGCTTATTTCTTTACTCACTAGTAACCACGTTTGTCATTAGAACAGCAGAACAAAAGGCTACGTTCGCTACAAATTTAATCACTTCTCTTAACGACTCATTGTCAATCTTATGCTAAAACGGTTATTGAAATACAAAAATTACGATGTTCATAGTATCACGACCATGGCTGGCATTGGTACGACAGACCAGCGGTATAATGCCAATATTGTTACCTGGCTCATGCAAACCGACATGAAAATGAAGGTGTTGGCCATTGCCCTCTATAAAGTTGATTATACCATTGAGCTAGTGCGTGAAAGTGGCATTCTCAATGTGAATCTGCTCGCTACGAACCAAAGCCGACTGATTCGAAAGCTGGGGCAGCAATCGGGTCGAACTGAGAATGGGATCTATAAAAACAAGTTTAAAAACGTACCATATGCGCTCGATGAGCGCGGCTGCCCGTACCTGACAGAAGCCATTGGGTATGTGCAGTGCCGCGTGCTACACAACACAGATGCTGGTGACCACGAGCTGTTTATCTGTGCCGTGCAGAAACAGGTTGTACTCAATCCCGAAAAAGAAGTGATGACCTATGCATTTTTAAAAGCACATAAATTGATACGAGGCTAATTAGAGGCTTTCCTTATATTTGGGTATAGTCACACTATAACCTTCTCGAAACCAACTCTTTCATTTATGTCCGCTGTTGCTGTTCATCCTACCGGCCAATGGTCCTGGTGGCGTAAGGTATTGTTTCGTTTTTGCTGTATTTACCTGCTGTTGTACATAACACCCTGGACGTGGCTTGGCGATATACCCATATTGGGCTTGATCGGCGACTATTACAGCAAGGTCGAAACCTGGCTTGTTACGCTTGCCAACCAGTACATCTTTCACGTAAAGGACGTACTGGTGCCCCTGAATGGTAGCGGAGATACGTCGTACGGATATGCTCAGTTGTGTTTTTTTACACTGATGGCCGTTGTGGGTGCCGCCGGCTGGACACTTTTCGATAGACGTACAAGCTATAATACGGCCTATTACTGGCTTCTGGTACTGGTTCGGTATTTCGTCGCCATGATGTCATTGAGCTACGGTATCATCAAACTGTTTGGTTTGCAAATGATATTTCCCTCGTTAAGTGCATTGGCTACGCCACTGGGCGACCTTTTACCCATGCGATTCTCCTGGTATTTCATTGGCTATTCGACGCCATACCAGTTTTTTTCGGGCGCAGTGGAGGTATTGGCTGGAGTATTATTGCTGTTTCGCCGTACCAGCACCCTGGGAGCGCTTGTAGCCGCAAGTGTATTTCTCAATGTCATGATGATGAATCTCTGCTACGACATTCCCGTCAAGGTATTTTCTATCCATCTGTTCGTGTTTAGCAACTTTCTCTTGTTAAGCGATGCCCAGCGGCTGCTTAATTTCTTCGTATTCAACAAGCCAACGCAGCCTGCATTCCGTTTTACGATGCCTAAAAAATGGATGCGTTCGGCGCAGGTAGTCCTGAAAGTTGCGTTCGTCGGCCTGTTTTTAGTATGGCCTGTAGCCAGATCGTACCAGCGTTGGTTAACCTCGAAAGAAATGCATACTACCAATAAACTGGCTACTGGCTTTTTTACGGTCGACCAATTTCAGGGCAATGTTGCCGATAGCTTACGCTGGAAAGATGTCGTTTTTGAAGCGACCAATTCGGGGAGTATTCAAACGGCGGATACCTTATTCCGGCAGCGGTATCGTCGGGGCTATTTTAGCTACGAACTCGATTCGCTGGCTCATACCATTACGTTCAAAAAAAATGCGGCTGATACAACCACCCTTTTCTCCATGCAATACACCGTGCCCGATACCAATCACATTCAGTTGCGGGGAAAAATTCGTAACGACTCCGTTGTAGTAGCTCTCCAACGGCAGCGTCGGCATTTTCAGCTCACCGAACGACAGTTTCACTGGCTTTCGGAAGCGAATCGATGACAAACAACAGCTATAGCTCCAGAACCCGCCCCAGAATGTCATCCAGATACTCGCGTGAATTGGCCAGCCGTGGCACTTTATGCTGACCGCCTAACTTGCCGCGCTGTTTCATCCAGGCATAGAACGTACCACGCGGAACAACATGAACGCGGGGCCGTTTCAACACCATGTCATTATAACGCTTGGCGTCGTAATCGGAGTTGATTTCGCGTAGCGTTTCATCTAAAAGCTGGTTGAAATGCTGCTGGCTATCGGGCTCCCGCGAGAATTCGATCACCCACTCATGGCAGCCGTTAGCGCCGTTGCTCATATAGACCGGCCCAGCGGTATAATCGGCAATGACAGCGCCTGTTGCTTCGCTGGCCCGCGTAATGGCTACTTCAGCATTTTCAACGATAACTTCCTCGCCAAAAGCATTGATGAAATGCTTCGTCCGTCCGCTGACTTTTAGCCGGTGAGGGTAGAGTGAGGTAAAGCGTACAGTATCGCCGATTTTATAGCGCCACAAACCTCCATTTGTCGAAACGACAAGCGCATAGTTTTTATCCAGCTCAACCTCGTCAATGGTCAAGGCTTTGGGAAATGGCTGATCGGCTTCGTGGAATGGAATGAACTCGTAGAAAATGCCATAATCAAGCATAAGCAACATTTCACCGATACGGGATAGATCGTCCTGAATGGCGAAGAAGCCTTCCGATGCGTTGTAAACCTCCTGATAACGAATGGTATTTGTCGGGAAAACCTGCTGCTGGAATAGTTCGCGGTATGGCTGAAAATTAACCGCCCCATGAATCATCACTTCAAAGTTTGGCCATACTTCAAGAATGTTTGATTTACCGGTTAGGGCCAGAATTTTGTCAATCAGGACCAGCCCCCAGGTCGGTGCGCCCAGCATGCTCGTCACATTTTCCTGGGATGTGATCTCGGCCATACGCTCCATCTTGGCTTCCCATTCATCCATGAGAGCAATTTCAATCGACGGAGTGCGGATGACCTGCGCCCAGGTCGGCAGGTTTTTCATAACCACTGCCGAAACATCACCAGCGGCACTGTTGGTGCTGTAGGGGTTCTGATGCAGGCTGCCACCAATAGAGAGTCCTTTCCCTTCAAATGTCCGCGTATCAGGGTAGTTGGCTACATAGAGGGCCATCATGTCTTTACCGCCCTTAAAATGACTTTCGTCCAGTGATTCGGTCGTGACCGGAATGAACTTGCTACGGGCATTGGTCGTGCCCGACGATTTCGAAAACCAGCGTACGGGCGAGGGCCAAAGCACTTTGCTTTCGCCTTTCATAACGCGCTCTATATATGGATAGAGGTCTTCGTAGCTCGAAACAGGAACCTGCTGCTGAAAATCAGCGATCGTGCGAATGGATTGGTAATCGTGCTTTTTTCCCCATTCCGTTCGACGACCTGCCCGGATGAGCTGCTCAAATACCTTTTGCTGCACCGGACCGGGATATTTCATCATGGCTTCGATGCGGGGTAAGCGTCGTTGCAGGAGCCATTTGAGCGTAGTATTCAGGAAGGTCATACCGTTAAAATACGCGTAAACTAACCTACTTGGGTAGATTAGAGATAGAAACTTACAAAAGCACCAGTTAGTTTACAAACTACCTGCCCGATCAGGGTAATCGGTAATTAGCCCATCGACACCCCATTCTTTCAGGCGTTTCATGTCATCCTGCTGATTAACTGTCCAGGGAATGACCTTGATGCCCTGCTCATGGAGTCGGTCAATTTTACGGTGACTCAAGAGCCGGTAGTAGGGGCTGTAAATATCGGGTTTGAAGCCTAACTCATCTATGTTTTTTTCGAAGCTACGAAGATTTTCAACGAGTGCCGACAGCCTAACGTTTGGATATTTCCCGGCATTGGCCTGTTGTTTCCAATGCCTGAGCATGGCAAAGTCAAAGCTTTGAATGACAACGCGTTCGGTTGGTAACTGTTTCCTGATGACCGTTTGAACAAGGTCACAGAAATCAGCTGGCTCCGGCTGGCTTTTGTTATACTCCGACGGTTCGCTCTTAATTTCAATATTATAGGAAAAGTCAGACAGATTTTTGGCCGTTCGGTAGGCTTCTGCCTGTTCTATAACGTCACTTAATAAAGGCTTATAAACCTTGAGCTTTTGTTGTTCGGGATAGGCCACATTGCCATTAGAGCCAACGTCATAACGCCTGATATCAGCATAATTCATTTGATAAAGCACCCGGCTTTTCTGGTCTTTTTTATCAACCGGTTGTCCATCTGGCCCTATACTATAGGCAGCATTGAAATAGGGTTCATGCGAAACAACGACCTGCCGATCTTTACTGATTACGACATCCATCTCCAGAGTCGTAACCCCAAGATCGAGGGCTTTCAGGAATGCCGGAATGGTGTTTTCGGGCATCAATCCCCGACAGCCCCGGTGTCCCTGCAAGTCGAAAGCAGAAGGAGACAACGACGTAAAAGTGGTGGCAATCATGCAACTAAGTAGAACGTTAAAACGCATGCAGTTCACTGGATGGAATGCTCAAAAGTACAATTTCTTTTTTAGTAAGGCTTTTTTTCTGCAACTCGTGATGATTGAGACAAATAACCACCACCCCAACTATACTCTATTTTTCGCTTTAGTCCTGCTGCTTTTGTTTGTGTCGTAGACGTATCTGTTGCTTTTACCCGCTCATACCTTGCC
Source organism: Spirosoma endbachense (assembly GCF_010233585.1). NCBI lineage: Bacteria > Pseudomonadati > Bacteroidota > Cytophagia > Cytophagales > Cytophagaceae > Spirosoma > Spirosoma endbachense. Next base: position 6,723,640 of record NZ_CP045997.1, on the reverse strand, counting down.
CGTCTGGTTGTTTCTGCAAAAACGCGCATGGGGCCGTTATTTTGCGTGGCAACATAATAGAGTTGCCCATTGGCCAATAGAACTGAGGCTAATGATTTCGCATCACCATCGACAATAAAACCAGACTTCGCGGGTGATAATGGCTTAAAATGTCCATGCCCATCTCCCAGAAGACATAAGCCCAATCCGGCATCCTGCCAGCCCGATAGTATTTCCGTCGAATAGTCGTTGCCTGTTAGCAGTATATCCAGATTGCCGTCGTGATTCAGGTCATTGGCCACTGTTCCGAATACGGTCGAAAACTGGGCTTCAATCGGCAGTTCGTGAAGTATGAGCGTTCCCGCCCGATTCTCAAGATAGGCCGATGAACAATAAGTCGCTTGTTTATGAATAGCCTGTTTTTGCTGCTCGTTATCCAGCAGATCGCTCAGTTTCATTTTTCCATAACTGGCATACGACGTCATTTTCTTTTTGAACGACGGAACCTGATCGGTCAGAACATCACGGGGGTGAACAGGATATTCGGTTTCTCCGTTGAAAAAACTCAGAATGGGGTCCAGCGTGCCGTTTTTGTCGTAGTCAGCAGCGTAAACGGATACCGGATGTGAAGCCGATGCCTGTAAACGGCTGTTAAGGCCCAGATTACCCACTATATAATCCAGATCGCCATCGTTGTCGAAATCACCCGGTGTAAGACTATTCCAGAAACCAACCGCTTTTTCCAGAGTTGGCATCTTCAGGGGAGTTAACCGGCTACCCTTCTCATTTTTGAACACGGTGATCGGCATAAACTCACCCGCCAGCATCAGATCAGGCCAGGTATCGTTGTCAACATCGGTCCAGAGTGCCGAGCAGATTAACCCCGCCTGGCCAAGTCCGGGTGCGAACTGATCGGTTACGTCGGTAAAGTGCGGAACGGAGGGGCTATTTCCTCGCTCGTTATTCCTTGCTGCCAGTCCATCATTTCGTAATAAATAGCTTCTCGGGGGCTCCGGAAATCGTTGCGGTATTATACGGCCACCCACAAATAAATCGAGGTCGCCGTCGTGGTCGAAGTCGGTAGCTACGATGCACGAACCGCTCGATGTTGTGTTGGGCAATGACGTAGCAGACGAGCGAAAATTTCCTCGCCCATCGTTCAGGTATAAACTGTCCTGATAGCGAGCTTCATTTTTGCCGAATTCGGTGCTGCCATGAACAGCATACAGGTCAAGGTCGCCATCACGGTCGGCGTCGAATAACAGAACGCCGGTTTCTTCGGGCTCTTTTGCCGGACGATCTTTGCGCTGGAAACGATTTTTGCCGGAAGGATCGATTTGTTGCAGAAAAAATGTGCCACCCCGATGTGCTGCCCCGGCAATATAGATATCGTCGAGCCCATTGCCATCTACATCCCCAACGGCTATGCCCGGCCCGATCTGTGAATGTTTATGAGAGAGCAGCGTTTGCTGGGCTTTATAGTCTACAAAATCGTCTTCCTGATGCTGAAAAGAAAGCCCAGGCGGTGCCGAAATTTCAGTAAGCAAAGAGTTGACAGGCGTTATTAACGGTAAAGAAGCAGGTTGAGAAATTGCTTTTTGCTCATCCAGTGTCAGCACCTTAGATAACCTAACGTTCCGGAGAATCTGTGCGTTGCCCGACGGCCATACGATTTTTAGCGAATCGATGCGTTGTGCATGACCTAAACCAACATGAATACCCGACTCCATCGTGGACAGATAGCCGCGTTGCCGGGTATATTCTGTGTAATGCATAGTACCCGCTGCCCAAATCGTTACTTTGGCTCCCAGCCCTTCCCGATTTCCGGGTTTACCGATCAGGTTTATCTTCAGAAACCGATTGGCTGACGAATCGGTAGAATTATCAATGGTTCGATTTCGATACAGAAAGGCAGGATCGTTGATGTTATTCATAACGACGTCCAGATCGCCGTCGTTATCGAAATCGGCATAGGCAGTTCCATTGGTAAAGGAGGGTTCACCCATGCCCCAATCGTTGGCCACGTTCGCAAAGTGAAGATCTCCTTTGTTATGAAACAGGAAGTTTGGTTTATAAACAGGTTCTAATTCCTCGATTCGCTTCAGCAACTGAGCGCGTCGGGCGGCATCGGTGCCGAACAGGCCAGCGTCGCGATTGTAGCTGATAAAATCGAGGTCTGTAATGTCTTTCCGATAGCCGTTGGTGATCAGTAAATCGCGAAAGCCATCATTATCCAAATCCGCGAACAGGGCGCTCCAGCTCCAGTCAGTGGCAGCCGTACCGGCCAGATAGCTAATGTCGGAGAATAAGGGCATGGTGCCAGAACCTTGACCTCTATTCAGTTGTAGCACATTCCGGACGTACTGCGGCTGATAGCCAAGCCGTCGGGCCATCTGAAAACGATCATAGGGAATAGTGGCAAACATGGTCTTCTGCCGTAGATTATCATCGGGTAGCATATCCACGACTGCCAGATCATTCAGGCCGTCATTATTAATGTCGGCTATGTCCATGCCCATGCTGTTGTGGCTCTGATGCTTCAGTGCTTCGGCAATCTTATTACCAAATGTCCCATTCTGGTTGTTGATGAGCCAGACATCGTTGGACTGAAAATCGTTGGCTACATAAATATCAGGCCAGCCATCCTGATTCACATCATTGACAACCACACCTAACCCCCAGCCTTCGTGAAGCAAACCGGCCTGGTCCGAAACGTCGGTGAAGTGCGGGAGTAAAGTGGGGGAATGGGATTGAGCATTCGCCCGTTGCGCCTTAGTCACTACTGCCTGACCATCATTCCGAAAGAGTTTATCCCGACTTTTAGCTGAACCGTCATTACGGGCCCCAGTGACGTTATTCCGGTTATAGGCTTCCAATGCATTGGTCAGTAGAAAAACATCCAGGTCACCGTCTCGATCATAATCCAGGAAGGTAGCCTGGCTGGAATAACTGGAATCGGCCAGCCCGACTTCGCTGGCAACCTCCTTAAATTGGGGTGTTCCCGAAGCGTCGTTACCCTGATTGAGAAAAAGCAGGTTCGGTACGACCCGGTTGCGGTCGGGGTGAATGGTTGACACGTAAATATCCTGCCGACCATCCTGGTTAATATCAGCAACGGCAACGCCTGTACACCAGAATTTAGTGCTGACACCTGCCTGCCGGGTTATATCCTCGAATTTAAAATCGCCTTTATTGAGGTATAACCGGCTGGAGACCTGATTGCCCGCAAAAAATACATCACTCAGACCGTCGCCATTGAAATCGCCAATGCCAACGCCACCGCCATTGAACATGTATTCGAATTCCAACACGTTCAGTGAGTCAGTTTCTGTAATCGTATTGGCAAAGTCGATACCCGTTTGTTCGGTAGTGAGACGCTCAAAACGGGTAGGCTGGTGGGTACAGCTGGCTAGGAAAAGGAGCAGGAAGCCGCTCAGTCTGAACAGATAATGCATAATCGAAATATAGACAAAATCCCCGGCTCAGCAACGAAGGCCAGCCGGGGATTTAACCCTCTACTTTTACTTGGTTGAGTTAATAGCCCGGATTCTGATCCTTCTGGCTCAGTTTACTGTTATTGTCCAGTTCCTGTTGTGGAATAGGCATCAGTTCCTGCTTGCCTTTCACGAAATACGAAAAAGGTTCTGTTTTGAGCTTGTTCTGTGCCCGCCAACGCAGAATGTCACGATTACGGATTTGCTCACCCGCCTGCTCGACCCGCTTTTCATGCATGATGGCACGGAGTACTTCATCCTTGCTATTGACTGGATATTTCGCCGTCGGATAAGCAGGCATCGCAACGCTTTTTCTGGCCCGAATCTGATTGAGCAGTGTGATCGCATTCGCCATATTGCCCGTTTCGTTTTCGGTTTCAGCCATCATCAGGAGTACCTCCGCATAACGAATCAGCCGCATATTGATGCCCGATGTATAAAAGGTTTCGTTGTTTTTATACATCGCCGTATACTTCCGCCAGCTAATTTTCTGCGCTACGCCATTGAAGAGGATCGTATTGCCCTGAACCTGCGAATCCATCAGGGTATTCAGGCCATTATTGTACGTATCGCCAATGAAATAGAAATTGAATTTCAGACGCGGGTCGGTTTTGGCATCGCCTTTTGCCGTATGTTCATATTCGGCTACTAAGGTCTCCGATGGAATCAGGTTGCGCCAGCCAATGGCTGAGTACTCCTGACTCCGGGTCATGTTTTCATTCGCGCCGTTATCATTACCATCAGCGTCCCAGTTAAACCCGCCAACCAGCGAAAACCCGATTTCAAAGATTGACTCTGAATTGAATTCAGTTTCTTCGATGAAGTTGTCCATATACTCATCGGTCAGCTTGTAGGTACCCGAACTAATGATCGACTGAAGCTGGGTTTTAGCGTTCGCATAGTCGCCTTTTTGCATATACACCCGTGCCAGCAGTGCCTGGACAGCTCCTTTGGTTGACCGGCCAAGGTCGGCTCCACTGAAACTGGCGGGTAGATCGGCCTGAATCGCCAGCAAATCGGTCGTTAGCAGCGTGTAAATATCATCTACGGAGGATTTCGGCTTGGTTCCATCGACGTTCGTTACATAGTCAGTATACATCGGAACGGCTCCCCAGATAGTGACCAGATCGAAATAAGCCAGCGCCCGTAGAAATTTAGCTTCAGCTACGACCCGCTTGGCCAGCGTTGGATTGTCCTTGACGGTAGCACCGTTGTCAATCACTACGTTTGCCCGGTGTATGGTCCGGTACAGCCCATTCCAAACAGAAAACGCTACCGCATTTGTCGGATTTTGAGCCCCAATCAGGATTTGACTTCGGGGCGCTTCCAACTGACCTCCCCCCGTTGCTACGTCGTCGGAGCGGAGATCGTTCAGGAAAAACCACTCCCGGCCAGTCAGATTTGCACTTTGCCAAATTGCATATACCGAATTGACACCTTTAAGCAGTTCATCGGACGTTTTATAATAATTATCGGTAATAACCTGATTAGGATTCACTTTGTCGAGGCTACTGGTGCTGCATCCGAAGAACAGCCCCATTGCCACTATACCTGTGTACCAGTATGTAGATTTCATAGTGACTTTGTTTTTTGTCTCGTTCGTTAAAAACCAAGTTGTAACCCGACCATAAATGAGCGAGCCTGTGGAAACTGACCATAGTCAATGCCATTGGTCAGTGTTGGATTGGTGTTGCTGGTACGTGAGCCAACTTCGGGATCGTAGCCGGTATATTTCGTAAACGTCAGCAGGTTCGTCGAGGCTACGTAGAGCCGTGCCCGGCTGAGGGTTCCACGCGAGAATGATTGCAAAGCTGCCGCGGGTACAGTATAACCAATACTGAGGTTCTTCAGTCGCAGGTAGGAGCCATCTTCAATAAAGCGGTCCGAGGTGCGGGTGTTTCCATTAGGATCGCCGTCAACAGCACGCGGTACGTCGGTATTGGTGTTTGTGGGTGTCCAGGCACGAAGTACATCCGTACCTGAATTGAACAACCGCAACATTCCCTGTTCAAGGACTTTTACGCCGTTATAGATCTTATTACCCTGCACGCCCTGGAAAAACAGCGACAGATCGAAACCCCGGTAATTGGCTGACAGGTTTAGCCCATAGGTAAATTTTGGTAGAAAACTGCCCAGATTCACGCGGTCACTTGCGTCAATTTTGCCATCATTATTTATGTCAGCAAATCGAATGTCACCGGGTTTGGCATTGTCCTGCGTTGGGGCTGCTTTGATCTCATCCGCTGTCTGGAAAATACCCACTACCTTATAGCCATAGAAATACTGAATTGACTGCCCGGCTTCAGTGCGGGTAATGTCGCCCCCGCCGTAGTCAGCATTGGCACCGTTCAGTAGGGGTGATACCGTTGGCCCCAGACTCAGGACTTTGTTACTGATGAAACTAATGTTACCGGACGCATTAAATCGTAAGGCACCTTTCGTCTTGTTATAGCCTAATTGCAATTCCACGCCATTATTACGCATGCTGCCTACGTTCACAATGGGTGATTGGGTGTAACCAATCGAAGGCGCAATCGGCTGATTCAGAATTAATCCATCTGTATTCCGCTGATACACTTCGGCAGATAACGTAATGCTGTTGTTGAGCAGCCCCAAATCCAGACCAAAGTTGCTCATCTTCGTTACTTCCCAGCGTAAGTTAGTATTGCCCAGGCGATCGAAGTAGGTTCCCTGTGTGCGACTGTCACCAAAAATGGCGTTGGTATTTTGCGAAACCGCTACCTGCCAGGAGTAATCGCCGATGCCATTGAAGCCCATTGTACCATAACTGGCCCGCAGCTTTAACTCTGAGATGGTCGGTATATTTTTGAGGAATGCTTCTTCACTGATACGCCAGCCTGCCGACACGGAGGGGAAGTTGCCCCATTTGTTGCCAGGCGCAAACCGAGATGATCCATCACGACGGAACGATGCCCCAACTAAATATTTACCGGCATATTCATAGTTGATACGTCCCAGATAAGATTCCAGTATGTTTTCTGACCGTGTGCCACTCAGGCCCGCACTGGTACTGACAACCGCGTTTAATTCGCGGATCGTGTTCGACGTTGCCTGGCCTGTTCCAATGATTTCGAGGGTTCTGCCCGCCTGCCGTTCGGCTACCACCACAGCATTGATGGAATGTTTGCCGAATACTTTCTCATACGTCAGCTGGTTCGAAATCAGCGGTGAAGCGTAAGTGAGACGGTCGTCTGACAACTGGGCCAGCGCACGGGCATTGAAACTCTCACTGTAAATCGGCAGGAACGAATAAGTCCGGGCCGTTACGTAGTCAATGCCGCCACGCAGTCGATAGGTCAATCCATCAATGAGTTTAACGTCAATATAGGCACTACCCAGAATTTTCATGCGCTGGGTGTTGCTTTGGTCCTGTAAGGCAGCCCGTACGGGGTTTTGGGGGTCAGTACCGTCGGAACCATCCGGACCACGATAGCCACCTGCCAAAGTCGGATCTTCAATGGGCATGTAGGGCGTCATCCGAATCATGTTCTGAACCTGTGTTCGCCCGCCCGCACTAACTTCATTGAGCTTATCGTCGTAGGATATCGTCAGGTTTTGACCGAACGAAAAACGCTTGCTGATGATATGGTCGGAGTTGATGCGGAAGTTTCCCCGTTTGTAACCTGTACCAATCATAATCCCCTGCTGATTAAAATAACCCACCGACGAATAGAATCGTGACCGCTCATTTCCACCCGACAGCTGAACGCTGTGTTGTGTGATGGGCGCATTGCGGAAAACGGCCTTCTGCCAGTCGGTATCGGTTTGCGCGTACGTTTGCGTTGTTCCGGCATAGATCGGCTGATTCATGTTGTTAAACCGGGCCGGAATCGGCTGTCCGGCATTCGTACGCAGCGCGGTGCCGAACTGGAGGTATTCATCCCGATTCAGCAGGTCAAGCTGCCGCCAGGCAGTCTGAGTACCAACGTAGCCATCATAATTGACGTGTAGCTTTCCATCGCCACTGCCTTTCTTCGTGGTAACAATAATGACACCGTTGGCCGCCCGTGACCCATAAATTGCCGCCGATGAAGCGTCTTTCAGGACGTCTACAGACTCAATATCGCGTGTATCAAAGTTATTGAGATCACTCGTTGGAAAACCGTCGATCACGTATAGCGGATTAGCCGCGTAATTGATCGAGCCAATCCCTCGAATACGTACAATCGGTGTTTCGCCCGGCGAACCATTTGCCGTTACAGTGACGCCCGGCACCCGCCCCTGAATGGCCTGCTCAACACTAGGCACGGGCAATTGAGTAACTTCCTGTGCCGATACCGACGAGATGGCACCGGTAACTGATGCCCGCTTCTGGGTGCCATACCCAACAACAACGACTTCGCTGAGGGCTTTCACATCGTCGAGCATCGTTATGTTAATCTGGCTTCGGTTTGATACCGGAACTTCCTGCGATGTATAGCCTACAAAGCTGAAAACCAGTATGGCATTATTGGCCGCATTCAAACTATACTCGCCACTGGCATTGGTGGTTGTACCGCGATTGGTCCCTTTAATAATGACGCTAACTCCCGGAATACCCTGTCCGTTTTTGTCGGATACTTTCCCATTGATATCCGCCAGTGGTTTGGCCGATGTCATTGACCAGCCACTCCGTTCCAATTTATCGATGGTCCGTTCGGGTATGTTTACGGGTGTTTGGGCCTGATCGGTGCTGGTTTTGGTTTCAATTTGTTCGATTTTTCGAAAAAGCCGGGGATTTTTCCCTTTATCGGCCGATACTATAGCGTAGAAGTTAGGCTGAACCTTGCGATAGGTTAATCCTTTATTGGCCAGTAAACTGGTTAATTCAGCCTCCAGATTCTGACTATGGCGGTTGACCATCACTACTTTTGTGTCAACCAGATTGGTCGGGTAAATGAACGAAACACTATAATACTGTTCCAGTTCGGCAAGGGCACTGCGTAAGGTAATCAGGCGGGTATCTACTTCCCGGCTTTGATATGTAGCAAAGCGGTCGCTGGAGGCCAGTAGCTGAGCCCGTACGGGCAAAATACCGGCCACAAACAACGATCCGAGTGCAATTAATTTTTTATTCATGGTTGTGGTAGGCTGGTTCGTTGAAAAATAATTTGATTGTTTTGTTGAGTAATATGGAGATCGAACAGCGTTGAAAGGCCATTCAGAATGGTTTGCATCGACTGGTTTGGAATGGTGCCAGACAGCGTTTGTCGACGCAGATCAGGATCGTTGATGACTACTGTTACACCGTAGGTATCTTCCAGCATCTGGGCTATTTCTCGTAAGCTGGTTCCCTCGAATTTCAGCTTGCCAGTCTGCCAGGCAGATTGAGCGGCCGGGTCTACGCGCTTTCGGTAGTATTCCTTCGTTTTCACATCGGCATATACCAGATCGCCCGGTTTCATAATCAGCTTGTCTTTGGATCGTTCGCCCACATCAAGCTGAATTTTACCGTTGTTCAGCACCACTTTTGCCCGGCTTTCTCGTGCCAGCACGTTGAACTGAGTGCCTAAAACTTCAATGTTGAGCTTATTAGGCAGGTGTACGACAAAGCGTTCGTGATTTCGCTGGTGCGTTACATGAAAGAAACCTTCACCACTGAGCCATACTTCCCGGATTTGGCCGCTTTTCCAGTGGGGTGCATAACGCAGACAGCTATTGCCATTGAGCGTTACCATTGAACCATCCGACAAGGTCAGTCGGGTTGTTTTGCCATAAGCGGTGTGCTGAATCAAATCGACCGGATATAGCTCACGATAACCAAAGAAGGCGGCTGTTGCCAGCAAGAGAGCACCTGCCAAAACCGCAGCCCATCGCATTGGCTGACTAAACCAGCCAAGCCGCCGAACGGATGTTTCCTGGTCTGTTGAACGATCGGCCATTCGTTGCCGCATCGCATGCAGCATCTGGTCGGCATCGGGCGTAGGAACGCCGGGAGGAGCGTGCCAGTCTGTACTACTAAGCTGGTCGTTAAGTCGCCATGTCAGATAGGTCTGACCGTCTTCGGTGTCAAACCAGGCTAGCACACGCCGGGCTTCATCGGGCGTGACCTGGTTGGCGAAGTACTTTTGGAGTAATGCTTCAGTCATAGGTGTAGGCGTAGGAAAGCCATATGCTCCCTATACACCACCCGAAGCAGGAAGTATTATTGGAAATGAAAAAAAATCTGGATTAATTGAAAAAAACGGCCAGCCATATAATCATGGCTTCAATACCAGCGTGTTGCCGCAAATAGTCGCGGAGAAAACGGCAGGCATGGTAATACTGTACTTTCACGGTATTAATTGAAATTTGAAGCTGAGAGGCCACTTCTTCGTTGGTTAGTCCTTTCTCTGAGCGCAACAGAAACACAAGTCGGCGCTGGGCCGATAGCTGCCGCAGGCCATCAAGCACTACCGATCCGTACTCACTCAGAACCAGCGTTTCCTCGGTAGATGTGTCTACATCGGGGCGTGAAGCCTGAAGACTGAGGTGACGCAAAATAGCCCGCTTTTCGTCGCGGAGCGTATTGATCATTTGATGGCGCATGGCTGTTGCGAGATAGTTTCTAACCGATTGAGATTCGTTTAATTGTTCCCGGTGCGTCCATAGTTTCAGGTACACCTCCTGAAGAGCATCCTCTGCCAGGTCCGGATCTTTCACGTATTGGATAGCTATACTGTAGAGATAACGATAGTACCGCCGAAACAATGTTTCGAACGCGGCCTCGTCGTGTTGTTTCAAACGAAGCGTCAATTCCGTATCCGTCAGTTCCATAGAAGTTTATGCAGGATTACTGCGAACGGTTACACTCAGAAGGCAACTGAATAGTGCTTTGGCAAATGTAGTAAAGAATTATGGCGATTAGGAAAAGAATACTTTTTATTTGCTGGATGCAATAGTAAAATTGCAAAATAAATTTTCTTCAATTGCTCCTTCCTTTTCATGCGATACCTAAAAGCTATTGTAGTTTCTCTGATTGCAATACTAGTTGTTTGTGCATTAAATCGTCCCTGGGGGAGCATTCCGGCGTTTGGACCATTACTTAGCCCCTTTGTTGGATTTTGGCAAAATGCGGAGTCTGTTCCTGATTCTGATGAGGAAATAAGCGTAAATGGCACCCAGGCTCCTGTTACGGTCGTCTTCGATGACATGGCGGTTCCGCATGTCTTTGCCCAGAATGATCATGATGTATATTTTGCGCAGGGGTATCTTACCGCCCGCGATCGGCTCTGGCAAATGGAGTTTCAGACTCATGCTGCTGCAGGGCGTCTCTCCGAAATAGTTGGCGACCGGGCTCTTCCGCTTGATCGATTCAATCGCGAGATCGGTATGATTTACGGAGCAGAACAGGCGATGAAAGCTATGATGAGTGATCCGATCGCAAAGCAGATTGTTGAAGCCTATTCGGCTGGTGTCAATGCCTGGATTTCGCGACTTAAACCCGCCGATTATCCTATCGAATACAAGCTGCTGGGCTATGCGCCCGAACCGTGGTCGGTTCTGAAATGTGCGCTTTTGCTCAAAGCCATGACCAGTACACTGGCCAGCGGAGCTGATGACCTGCAAATGAGTAATGTCAGACAGAAATTCGGCGCGGCTGTTACCAATGACCTTTTTCCTGATTATCCTGACCACGAAGATCCGATCATTCCGCCCGGAACGAAATGGGATTTTAAACCTCTGAACGTTCCGAAATCAGCCGATTCGGGGTCTATTGCGAATTCACTGGCCCTGAACTGGCCAGCCAGTGATCCGGCTATTGGCAGTAACGACTGGGCCGTGGGTGCACAGAAATCGGCAACGGGCTACCCAATTTTGGCCAACGACCCACACCTGACCCTGAGCCTTCCGTCGATCTGGTATCAAATTCAACTGGTGTCACCTACGATGAATGCTTGTGGAGTTTCGCTGCCCGGATCGCCCGGTGTGATTATTGGATTCAATAAAAATATTGCCTGGGGCGTAACCAATGTTGGCGCCGATGTGCTGGATTTTTATAAAATCCGGTTTCGGGATGCCAGTAAGCAGGAATATTTTCACGGCGGAGTATGGAAACCCGTGCGTCGACGGCTCGAAGTGATCAAAGTAAAGGGTCAATCAGATGTAATCGATACCGTTTATTATACACATCATGGCCCGATTGTGAATCAGGCTGGGCAGCGAGGGTTTCGGGCCAATATTCCGTCGGGTTATGCCGCCCGCTGGATTGCTCATGAACCTACGAATGAACTTCGTTGCTATTACATCCTGAACCGGGCAAAGAACTATACCGATTATGTAGAGGCATTGGCCTACTACGGAGCACCGGCCCAGAACTTTGTATTCGCCGATAACAATAAAGACATTGCCATTTCTCCGAACGGAAAGTTTCCGTTGAAGTGGAAAGAACAGGGGAAATACTTGCTGGATGGCACAAACCCCGCTCATGACTGGCAAGGCTGGATTCCTCCGGCGCAAAATCCACGGGTGAAAAATCCACCGAGAGGATTCGTTAGCTCAGCGAACCAGTTTTCTACCGATCCCAGCTATCCGTATTATATTAACTGGCAGTTTGCTCCCGCTGAGCGCGGCATTCGCATCAACCAGCGCCTGGCCGCTATGCAGCGTGTTACGACAGACAGTATGCGCCAGTTGCAGAACGACTTGTATAATCTGAGGGCAGCCATGGCACTTCCCAAACTGCTTCCCACTATTAACGCTTCTACCCTGAATGGTGATCAGGCCAGGGCGTTAACAATTCTCAAAAGCTGGAATTATCAAAATGATACAAGTGCCATTGGCGCGACGATTTTCACGGAATGGAATCGGCAACTAAACGATGCGATCTGGAAAGACGAATTTGATCGGGGCGATACACTGCTGACACGCCTGCCTAGTTTCGACCGTACGTTACGTCTGATTGAGCGAGATCCTAAAGCCCATTGGTTCGATAATGTAAATACCAGGCCTATTGAAACGATGACTGATGTGTTGGCGAGCAGTTTTCGGGCTACCTGTGATTCGCTCGCGAAAAAGCATGGCCCAATAGGGCCAGCCTGGGCATGGGGAACCCACAAAGCTACCGCGATTCGGCATTTAGTGCCCGGTTTAGATGCGTTTAGTGCCTTGAATGTACAGATCGGAGGGGGAAGCGGTATTGTCAATGCCACTACTGAACGCACTGGCCCGTCGTGGCGGATGGTGGTTGAGTTAGGACCTACACCTAGCGCACATGGCATTTATCCGGGCGGCCAATCGGGTAATCCCGGTAGCCCGAATTACCAGAATATGATTGAAACATGGCGCACGGGCCAACTTACAGAATTGGTTTATCTTCAATCGGCGCAGGACAAAAACCAGCACATAAAAAGAACGATGACACTGAAGTAAGGTGTCAGAATGCTACTAGAATCAACCCCTCATGATACAAATCCTGCTTATTGCCCTGATTAGTTTGCTGGCTCAATTGATATTTCCGTGGTGGAGCCTGGCTATTATTGCCTTTCTGGTCTGTCTCTGGCGAAGCCAAAGTGCCGGACGTGCCTTTTTTTATGGCTTTATGGGTATAGCCTTGATCTGGATTGCCTATGCGCTGCTAATCCATCTACGCACCGATGGGATTCTTACAGGCCGCATGAGTCAATTGCTTTTTAAGACAACGAACGCGATTTTACCACTGATGGTAACCACCCTTATTGGCGGATTAGTTGGCGGTTTGGCGGGGCTATCAGGCTTCTTTGTTCGACAAGTAACCGTAAATCAACGGTAAATGGTACTTCATAAATTGTAAATCCCCTACCTTTGTCCTATAAACTTGCAACTAACCAATCCATTTTCCTGTGAAGAATGCCTCATTGATTCTAAACGTCATCCTGGCGATAGCCGTAGCTGTTCTATATTACCTACATTTTAAAGATCGCCAGCCCGAAACGGCTTCCGTGGTTACGTCTCCTGCCGAGGCAAAAGGTAAATCGATCGTCTATGTAAATGTCGATTCATTACTGACTAAATACGATTATTTTAAAGACACGCAGAAAGTTCTGGAAAGCAAGCGGTTTCAGTTAGAAAACGATCTGGCTTCTAAGGGACGTAATCTGCAAAATAAAGTAGCTTTCTTTCAGCAGCGGGCCGCTACCATGACCCAGGAACAGGGCCGTGCGACCGAAGCTTCTCTTCAAAAGGAACAGCAGGACATTCTGGCCTATCGTGAGCGGGCAGCGCAAAATCTGGCCGCTGAAGAGCAGGACAAGAACAAGCAATTATACGACCAGATCTACGATTATCTCAAAAAACAGAATGCTCAGAATAAGTATGAGTTTGTGTTGGGATATACCAAAGGTGGAGGTATTCTCTTTGCTGATCCATCCGGCGATCAAACCAGCAAGATACTGGCAGGTCTGAATAAAGAATATCAGGCTAAGCAAACGAAAAAATAAGAGCAGACCTCCTGCAAATCCTTCAGAAACCGCACGCTTGCCAAACTTGGTTCGTTTGGCAAGCGTGCGGTTTCTGTTGAAAGACCTGATAATTACCTTATTTGGTAAGAATTGCAACTTTCTCCAACCTTACAAACCTCTGGTCAATTTTCTGTGTTGTTGATCTTACCGGGCTATTTTTGTAGCCTTGTTGAGTTATTTGTTTGGATTAGTGATTGCTGACATATGATTTCAGGTTGTAGACTGCCTGATTGATCGTGCACAGCCATCATAATCGTTCTTATTATTCCATGGCCTCTGCTTCTATTGTTAAACAGGTTGATATTCGAAACCGTCGGGCATCGTTTGAATATTCGTTTTTAGAAACGTATACGGCTGGCATTGTCCTGACCGGTACCGAAATTAAATCCATCCGGCAGGGAAAAGTAAACCTGCAGGATGCCTATTGCCTGATTCATGGTGACGAGTTGTTTATTCGCCAGATGAATATTTCGCTTTATACCGAAGGCACCCATTACAACCATGAGCCCCTCCGGGATAGAAAACTTCTCCTGACAAAACGGGAAATTAAACGGCTTACCGAGAAGCTGAAAGACCAGGGACTGACCATCGTTCCTGTTCGGATGTTTACGAGCGAACGCGGTTTTGCCAAAGTTGAAATTGCGCTGGCAAAAGGTAAAAAACTGTTCGATAAGCGTGACAGTATCAAAGAACGTGAAGTAACCCGCGATTTGCAGCGCGAGCGCTATTGAGCCTTTAGTGGGCGTTAGTTCACTTAAATTGCTGACCGCCTACTGCTGACTGCCTACTACCCACTGTTTACGCCTAACTGCCCACTGACTAGTAAATTTTCCACAATTCTTGCCGTTATGTGGATAACTCTGTAACTTGCTACCGTACAGAGGCATTTAAACGCGATATGGGCAGGAAAGTATTAGTCTTAAATCAAGATTACAGTGCACTCAGCATCTGCTCCGTTCCTAAAGCATTTTTGCTGGTTTTTTTAGACAAAGCCGAACTCATTGCTGAATCCGAACAATTCACCTTACGAACAGTCTCAGCTGAGTTCCCGATGCCGTCGGTTATCCGGTTACATCGATACGTAAGTCTGCCATATAAGGGCGTAATGCTTACCCGGCAGAATATCTTCAAGCGCGACGGCCATCATTGCCAATATTGCGGAACAACGGAAGACCTGACGCTTGATCATGTTCTGCCAAAATCGCGGGGAGGGAAAACCAGTTGGGACAACCTCGCCACTGCCTGCAAACGATGCAACTCCCGCAAAGGAGACTACACCCCAGAAGAAGCTAACATGAAATTGCGCCAGAAACCATTTAAACCAACGTTTCTGGTTTTTCTACGCGAATTTTCAGGTTCGCTTGAGCAAAGCTGGATGCCGTTTCTGAGCAAAAAAGAAAAAGCGTTTCAATAACAATTCTTCGAGTACTGCTTTTTTGCAGGATAGCCCGCCGTCGGGCACGAAAAGGGGATAAAAGAAAGGAAAGGAATTTGCTCGGTGCATTTGCCTTCCTCTCTTTTGTCCCCTTTTCTCTTTTGTCCCTCAATTTCAAAGACTTTTGCCTCTACCGAGACTTTTTTCACAAAGCAATTGCTATCTTTGCAGTCCTTTTTTGAAGGTACTTTAATTTTCAACCAAAAGTCAGTCCGCCATTGACCCACGGACTGATGTACCGAGTGGGTCAGGAAAACTTTTTTTATGAGCAAAACGCAGCAACGCGAACTGCCGGCATTTGATTGGGACCGGGCAGACAACAAAGGATTCGGAAGTGGCTATTCGGATGCGGAGCGCACCCGGATGTTAGAACTGTACGACAACACCCTGTCGGAGGTTAAGGAGAAAGAAGTGGTGATGGGAACCGTCGTTGGGATTACGGACCGTGAGGTACTGCTCAACATCGGCTTCAAGTCGGACGGGTTGGTTCCAGCTTCCGAATTCCGGGATATGCCGGAGCTGAAGATGGGTGATGAGATTGAAGTGTATGTAGAAAATCAGGAAGACCCGAACGGCCAACTGGTTCTTTCGCGCAAAAAAGCGAAAGTGATTACAGCATGGCAGAAAATCCAGCGTGCACTGGACGAAGACCTCGTTATCGATGGCTTCGTGAAGCGCCGGACAAAGGGTGGCCTGATCGTTGATATTTTCAGTATTGAAGCTTTCTTACCTGGTTCGCAAATCGACGTAAAACCGATTCGTGACTTCGATATTTTCGTTGGTAAGAAAATGGAGGTTAAGGTTGTTAAGATCAACTATGCAAACGACAACGTTGTTGTTTCGCACAAAGTACTGATCGAGAAAGACCTCGAAGCACAACGCGCTCAAATCCTGAACAACCTCGAAAAAGGTCAGGTTCTGGAAGGTGTGATCAAGAATATGACCAATTTCGGTGTATTCATCGATCTTGGTGGTGTCGATGGTCTGTTGCACATCACGGATATTTCGTGGGGTCGTATCAGCCACCCATCCGAAGTGCTCCACCTCGACCAGAAGGTCAACGTGGTTGTACTGGACTTCGACGAAGACAAAAAGCGGATCTCACTGGGCATGAAACAACTTCAGGCTCACCCATGGGATGCGCTGGAGCAGGATATTCAGGTTGGTTCGAAAGTGAAAGGCAAGATCGTCAACGTAGCCGACTATGGTGCGTTCCTCGAAATCATGCCGGGCGTAGAAGGACTGATCCACGTATCCGAAATGTCATGGTCGCAGCACCTGCGTAACCCACAGGAATTCCTGAAAGTGGGCGACGAAGTTGAAGCGGTTGTGTTGACTCTTGATCGCAGCGACCGCAAAATGTCGTTGGGCATCAAACAACTGACCGAAGATCCCTGGACTCGTCCAGAACTGCGTACGAAATACGCAATCGGTACCAAACACAAAGGAGTGGTTCGTAATCTGACCAACTTCGGCCTGTTCCTCGAACTGGAAGAAGGTATCGATGGTCTGGTACACGTATCTGACCTGTCGTGGACGAAGAAGGTGAAACACCCTTCGGATTTCATCAAGGTTGGCGAAGACCTCGAAGTAGTTGTTCTGGAACTCGACATCGAAAACCGTCGTCTGGCTCTGGGTCACAAACAACTCGAAGAGAACCCATGGGATACGTTTGAAACTGTGTTCGCTGTCGGTACGATTCACCGGTGCACGATCATTAGTAAGAACGACAAAATGGCAACGCTCGAATTACCTTATGGTATCGAAGGCTTCTCGTCGCTGAAGAACCTGGCTAAAGAAGACGGCACATTCGCTGAAGTAGGCGAAACGCTCGACTTCAAAGTAACCGAGTTCTCGAAAGAAGAGAAACGCATTATGTTGTCGCACACGAAAACATGGCAGGAGAAAAACGAGCCGGTGAAAGAACAGAAGCCTAAAGCGGCTGCTGCGAAACCCGCTTCGACTTCGAACCAGGCCGATCGTGGTGCAACCTTAGGTGACCTCGATGCTCTGGCAGCACTGAAAGAGCAGCTCGAAGGCCGCAACTAATTAATGGCGCGCTTTTTATATAGGAATCCCCTGATCCAAAAGGTTCAGGGGATTTTTTTTGCAACACTATTTTCAAAAGAGCGGATAAAAGCGTATGTTTGCACTCCCGAATCCAGGACCTGTCATGTATTCGGTTATAAGGTTCCGTGGCCGAGTGGCTAGGCAGAGGTCTGCAAAACCTCGTACAGCGGTTCGAATCCGCTCGGAACCTCACTCACCCATCGGTAGATTACATAACACTGCCATTTGGCCTTATCTATAGCAAGGATTGGCCAAATGGCTTTTTTTATGCGGTATGGCTTCATTCAGCAAATTTATCTACACGGAAAATGAATACCAGTAGCTATATTAATTAGAAACAATATAAATAAAATTGAGAAGGCAAAATAACTAAACACCAACTTTTGCCTATACAGCAATCGTGTCGTACTTTTGTGGACCTATGAAAAGTCAGTGGTGATTATGTTGATCAACTTAATGAATAGATGTCTAACAATGAGTCGTTTGTCTAAGTTTTGCGGGGCCATGGCCCTGTCACTGGCGCTGTTGATTAACGGCGGTCAGCTAAAGGCGCAGGACTCATCTGCGGCTGCAGGCGGTGGTTCGGCTGCAGCTACACCAGCTTCAGGGGGTGCTGGTGATGCTGAAAAGGGTAAAAGTCTGTTTACTAATAACTGTGCACAATGCCATTCAGTAACAGATGAGAAAGTCGTAGGTCCAGGTCTGAAAGGTATTGAAGGGCGTGCTCCAAGCAAAGATTGGTTGCACAAATGGATTAGAAATTCATCGGCTGTTATTGCTTCAGGCGACGCGTATGCTAACCAGGTTTTCAATGCCAACGGTAAAGTACAGATGTCGAGCTTCCCTAATTTGACGGATGCTGACATTGATGGAATTCTGGCTTACATCGATGGCGCTAATAAACCGGCAGGACCTACTACGCCTGGCAATGTTGGCCCGGCGCCTGCACCAGGTGAATCAGCGTCGACAGGTGGCCCATCAGAATTATTCACTTTCGTTTTGATTGCATTACTGGTCGTTATGTTGCTCGTATTGGGCGTACTGCTGGTAATCGTTACGATCCTTTCGAAAGCTGTAACACCAGCCATAGCTGATGGTACTCTACCAGCTGCTTCCTTTGGTCAGCGGTTGAAAGATGGCTTCTCAAACGCCTTCAACAACTCAACACTTCGTTCTATTGTCATCTGGTTGTTCATTCTGGTCGCTACGAAAGAAACGCTGGATGGTGCTTACAGCATTGGTATTCAGCAGGGCTACGCTCCGAAACAACCAATTGCCTACTCACACAAGCTTCACGCAGGTCAATACAAAATCGACTGTAACTACTGTCACACAGGTGTTAATAAAGGTAAGAATGCTACGATTCCTGCCGCAAACATCTGTATGAACTGCCACGGTGTTATCAAGAAAGAGTCGCCGGAAATTCAGAAAATCTACGCAGCTATTGAAGCGAATCGCCCGATCGAGTGGATTCGTGTTCACAACCTGCCTGATTTGGCTTACTTTAACCATGCTCAGCACGTAAACGTCGGTAACGTACAATGCCAGACCTGCCACGGTGAGATCGAGAAAATGGAAGTAGTAGAGCAGCGTTCTTCATTGACAATGGGTTGGTGTATTGACTGTCACCGGAAAACGGAAGTCAATACGAAAGACAACGCCTACTACGATAAGCTAGTCGCTCTTCACCGGAAAGAAAGTAAGGAGCCGCTCAAAGTGGCTAACATCGGTGGTTTGGAGTGTTCTAAATGCCACTATTAATCCACCGGGCCATGATAGGCCGGCTCAACCAATAGGTATCTTACCGATTACAACACGCATGGAAGAAAATACGACCAAACGGTATTGGAAAGGGGTTGAAGAATTACGCAACGATGCAACGTTTGTAAAGAACGCTAACAGCGAGTTTGCGAATCCTGACCTGGGCGATTCGTCGGATGACCTTGATGGTCTGCTCGGTGGCTCAAACACCCAACGCCGTGATTTCCTCAAAGTAATGGGCTTTGGGATGGCAGCAGTAACGCTGGCTGCCTGCGAAACCCCAGTTCATAAAGCCATTCCGTACATCAACAAACCGGAATTTACATTCCCTTCTATTTCAGACTACTACGCGTCAACATATACCGACGGTGGCGATTATGCCGCTGTTCTGGTCGAAACTCGCGAAGGACGGCCTATAAAAATTGAAGGTAACCCGCTGTCCAGCAT
Source organism: Spirosoma endbachense (assembly GCF_010233585.1). Taxonomy (NCBI): domain Bacteria; kingdom Pseudomonadati; phylum Bacteroidota; class Cytophagia; order Cytophagales; family Cytophagaceae; genus Spirosoma; species Spirosoma endbachense. The sequence goes on along the minus strand of NZ_CP045997.1, from coordinate 6,704,036 downwards.
CTCGAAAGGAGGTACTACGGCCCGAGTTCAGGCATCTGTATTGTCTTTATATGATATAGACAAACTGAAAGGTCCGAAACGGGGCGAGTCAGACATTGACTGGGCAACGGCCGACCGTGAGATTGTTAATCAGCTAAATTCAGTAGCAGCTAAAGGCGGAGCTATCCGGATTGTTACATCAACAATTCTTAGTCCGGCAACGAAAGCAGTTGTAGCTGATTTTGTGGCTAAATTTCCAACTGCCCGCCACATTATGTACGATGCGAACTCTGCGTTCGGAATTGTACAGGCCAATCAGGCTTCCTTTGGTAAAGCAGTTATTCCTTCCTACGATTTCAGCAAAGCACAAACCATCGTTAGTGTGGGCGCTGATTTTCTTGGAACGTGGATAGCCCCCCTTGAATTTATGCGTCCGTACGCACAGGGCCGGAAAATCGGCGCTGTCGGTGGTGGCAAAAAAACAATGTCGCGGCACTACCAGTTCGAAACGGGTTTGTCGATGACGGGTGCTAATGCTGACTATCGTACAGCCATCAAGCCGTCGCAGGAAGGATTAGTTGTTGCTGCACTCTATAATAAGGTCGCTGCAAAACTGGGCGGATCTGCTGTAAGTACATCATCAATCACGGTTTCTAATCTCGATAAGGCAGCTAACGATCTTGTTAGCGCACGCGGGAAGGCATTGGTTGTTTCGGGATCTAACGATCCAAACGTGCAAATCGTTGTCAATGCCCTAAACAACCTGTTGGGTAGCTATGGCACAACGATCGATATCAATACACCGATCAATTACCGTCAGGGTAATGACCAGCAAATGAGCGCCTTCATCGATGAAGCGAAAGCAGGTCGGGTCGGTGCAGCACTGTTTTTCGGTGCAAACCCAGTATATGATCACCCGCGTGGTGCCGAACTGGCAGAAGCGCTGCCGAAAATAGCACTGTCTGTTTCATTTGCTGATCGCGCTGATGAAACCGCTTCTCTGGCAAAATACATCACGCCCGCTCCTCATTATCTGGAATGCTGGAATGATGCCGAGCCTAAGCAGGGTTTCTATAGCCTGACTCAACCGGCTATTACTCCTATCTTCAAAACGCGTCAGTTTCAGTCCAGTTTGTTGACATGGGCAGGTAAGCCAAGTGATTTTCAGACCTATCTGAAAAATTTCTGGCGCACAAATCGCTATCCGCAGGCTTCTGGCTTTAGTTCGTTCGATGCGTTCTGGATTAAGAGCCTTCATGATGGCGTATTTGAACCTGGCAAAGGAGCTCCCGTTGCTGGTGGTGCTTCGTTTGCCGGAAACATTGCCCAGGCTGCCGCTGGCATTGCTCAGCGTTATAAGCCAACAACGGGTATCGAGCTGGCCTTGTATGAGAAAGTAGGTATCGGTACGGGGTCGACGGCAAATAATCCCTGGTTACAGGAGATGCCTGATCCTGTAACGAAAGCTTGCTGGGATAACTACGCTGCCATTTCGCAAAAAACAGCTCATGACTTAGGGCTTGCTCAGAATGATCTGGTAACTGTCTCTGCCGATGGGAAATCGGTTGAATTGCCTGTTTTAATACAGCCAGGCCAGGCCGATGAAACGGTTTCGGTGGCGATTGGCTACGGCCGTGAAAAGGCGGGTAAATCGGCCAATGGCGTCGGGAAAAATGCGTTCCCTTTTGCGAAAATCGCTAATGGTTATATTGCCTACTCGTCTTTTAGTGCGAAAGTAGACAAAGCGAGTGGTTCACGGGAGGTTGCGCAAACGCAAACGCATGATACTGTGATGGGCCGTAAGGCTGTTTTGCAGGAATCAATCCTTGCCGAATACCAGAAGAACCCGATGGCGGGCCGTTACGAGCCAAGAGTCGTAACGTCTGAAGGTGCAAAACCATCTACTGATATATCGCTTTGGAATGGCTATGGTAAGCCTAACCATTCATGGGGTATGGTCATTGACCTGAACTCCTGTATTGGTTGTAATGCCTGCGTAATTAGTTGCCAGTCAGAGAATAACATTGCTGTTGTTGGTCGTCAGGAAGTAATAAACCGACGCGAGATGCACTGGATTCGCATTGACCGCTACTATAGCAGTGATGCTGATCCCGAAAATCTGAAAGAACTGGAAGTTGCATCGGCAAATCCCGAAGTAACATTCCAGCCAATGCTTTGCCAGCACTGCAGCAATGCTCCCTGCGAAACGGTTTGCCCTGTTCTTGCAACAACTCACAGTACGGAAGGTCTTAACCAAATGACCTATAACCGTTGTGTAGGTACGCGTTATTGCGCCAACAACTGTCCCTATAAAGTACGCCGATTTAACTGGTTTAAGTACTTCGATAATGACAATTTCGATTATAACTTCAACAATGACCTCGGTAAGATGGCCATTAATCCGGACGTAACCGTTCGGTCTCGGGGTGTAATCGAGAAATGTTCATTCTGCGTACAGCGTATTCAGGAAGGTAAGTTGACTGCCAAAAAAGAACGCCGTCGGCCCATGCCCGACGAAATTCAAACGGCTTGTGCGCAGGCTTGCCCAACAGATGCGATCATTTTCGGCGATATGAACAACCCGGAAAGTACGATTTCCAAGACACTGGAAACCGAACTGAAAGGCCGGGCTTTCCATGTTCTTGAAGAGATCAACGTGAGACCACAAATCTCGTATCTGACCAAAATTCGGAATAAAGACGAAGAACCAAAGAAGGAAGCTCGTCAGGAATCGCAGGCATAATATAACTTATGACTTATGGTTACTAATTGCGGTGTTTTTAAACATCGTGATGCCACAAACCGTAAGTTGTACATCGCAAATCGAAAAATAAAAAAGTAAGTATATGTCGCATGTAACATCAGCCGTAAGAACTCCCCTGGTCACCGGTGGCAAGACCTATGCCGACGTGACAGAGGATATCAGCAGACAGGTTGAGGGAAGCCCCACCCGCGAGTGGACGATTGCCTTTACCATCTCGGTGATTGTGCTACTCTACGGAACCGCCTGCGTGTTCTGGACCTGGTGGGAAGGCCTTGGTGTTTGGGGCTTGAATAAAACAGTCGGTTGGGCGTGGGACATCACCAACTTCGTATGGTGGGTCGGTATTGGTCACGCTGGTACGCTGATCTCAGCCATTCTGCTGTTGTTCCGTCAAAAATGGCGGACAGCTGTTAACCGGGCTGCCGAAGCTATGACCATCTTCGCCGTTATTTGTGCTGCCTCGTTTATTCTGATGCACATGGGGCGGCCCTGGCTGGCCTACTGGGCATTACCATTGCCGAACACATTTGGCTCACTTTGGGTAAACTTCAAGTCTCCGCTTGTTTGGGACGTATTTGCCATCAGTACTTATTTTACCGTATCGCTGGTATTCTGGTACATGGGTCTGGTTCCTGACCTGGCTACCATCCGCGACCGGGCTCGTAGCAAAGTATCTCGTTATATCTACGGTGCTTTCGCGCTGGGCTGGAACGGTTCGGCTAAAACATGGGCACGCTACGAATACATGAGCTTGATCCTGGCCGGTCTTTCTACTCCATTGGTACTGTCAGTACACACCATTGTAAGTATGGACTTTGCCACGTCGGTTATTCCTGGTTGGCACACCACCATCTTCCCGCCCTACTTCGTTGCAGGTGCTATCTTCTCGGGCTTTGCCATGGTGCAAAACCTGGTTCTGATCATTCGCGTCGTTTTCAAACTGGAAGATTATATTACACTGGAGCACATTGAGTCGATGAATAAAGTTATTACGCTGACCGGCTCTATTGTTGGGGTAGCGTATTTGACCGAGTTCTTCATTGCCTGGTATTCTGGCGTTGAATTTGAAAGCTATGCTTTCATAAACCGCGCCACTGGACCATATTGGTGGGCTTACTGGGCTATGATGACCTGCAACGTAATTACACCGCAGTTGTTCTGGTCACGGGCTATCCGTCGGAGCATTGTCTGGACCTTTACCTTATCGGTAGTTGTGAACATCGGTATGTGGTTTGAGCGGTTCGTTATTATCGTTACCTCCCTGCACCGTGATTACCTGCCATCAAGCTGGGCGATGTTCCACCCAACTTTATTCGACATCAGCGACTATATTTTCTCGTTTGGCTTATTCTTCACCCTGTTCCTGCTATTCTCCAAGTTTTTGCCGGTAGTGAACATGGCCGAAGTGAAAACCGTCATTAAATCGTCTTCTGAAAAATTACCGGTATCCGTATCGGGAGTTGCTAAAGGCGAACGCGTGGCGAATCCAACGTTTAATAAAGGCGTAGAATAAAAACTAGTTCGAGCCGGGTAGCCGGGCGGCTCGACGTTTGTGGCCATAAACTATAAACGTCGAGCTATAAACCTCAAACAATAATCACTGATCATGTCAGATGTAAATGGTAACGGTAAATTCTTGGTAGGCATCTTCGATGATGATGATGTGGTGCTGAAAGCCGTTAAGGATATTAAAAAAGAAGGTGTACGTATTCATGAAGTGTATTCTCCTTTTCCGATCCACGGATTAGACGTTGCACTTGGACACCCACGCTCCCGGCTAGGAATTGCCGCTTTCCTATTTGCTTTGTCGGGCACGACGACGGCGCTTTTGCTGACCTTCTACACGGAAGGTTTTGACTGGCCAATGATTGTTGGGGGTAAAGATTCCTTTTCGCCGATCATTTATGTGCCGATTATCTTTGAATTAACGGTACTTTTTTGCGCCCTGGGCATGGTTGGTACTTTTCTGGTATCGAACGGTCTTGGTCCAACAGTGAAACCCTTAATGTATGACCTCAGAACTACCGATAATAAGTTTGCAATGGCCATTGACCTGAGCAAAAACACGATTGGTGAAGGTGATATAGAGCAGATTTTGAGAAAGTCGGGCGCTGCAGAAGTTAACGTTAAGCAGTTTTAATGGTCAGGATGAGAATGATAACTAAACATACAAGCGTAACGGCGTTGGCTATCGTTGGACTGTTGTTTGCAGGAACCTCCTGTAAGCGTGGTCATGATAATCCTGGCCTTGAATTCGCCCCAAACATGTACGATGCTGTTGGGTATGAACCGTATCGTCAGGTTCGGTCCAATACGATAAACGTAAAGGAAAACGGCCTGAACATGCGTCTGCCTGCCAAGGGTACAGTGTCTCGTCCGAACTACCATACTAAATTCGGAAGTGGCGACAGTGCATCAACAGACTTGATGATCTATAACATCCCCGCCGATAGTATTTCGATCGCGGAGCGGACATTAACAAACCCAATTCCTCAGAGTGACAAAACGCTGGATGAAGGAAAGGTTTTATATACCCGCTACTGCTCGCACTGCCATGGTGAAGGTGGTAAAGGTGATGGACTCGTTGGCAAAGAGTATAAAGGCGTTCCGAATTATTCGACGGATGCCTATAAAACAATGAACGACGGTCATATTTTCCATGTGATTACACACGGAAAGGGCCGTATGTGGCCACACGGATCACAGATTACGCCTGAAGATCGGTGGAAAATTGTGCAGTACGTACACAAATTGCAACAAGGATAAATTTTTAGTAGGCAGTAATCAGTTGCTAGTCAGCAGAAAGTACCTACCGCCTATTGGCAACTGCAAACTTTTAAAAAATGGCATCGGCTCACGCAATACCGTCGTTAGACGAAGAATTTGAATTTACTGCGGAATCCAAGCGTCGACTACTGATCGGCATCGGAGCCGGAGTGGCGCTGGTGGCAATCGGCGCGTACTTATTGGCATCGGGTGCTGGTTCTCATGAGACTCACGAAGTTGTTCATGGTGCTGGTGCACACGAGGGCCATGAAGCAGGACACCACGCTTATAAGTGGACCAACCGCTTGTGGGCCAATGTCTGGCTAAATGCGGTCTATTTTGCAGGAGCATCCGTTATTGGCCTGTTTTTCATTTCCTATAACTACTTGGCTCAGGCAGGCTGGGCAACCGCTTTTAAGCGTATTCCCGAAGCAATGCCCGCTTTTTTACCATTTGCAGGGATTGCAATTCTAGCTGTGTTTTTCCTGGCTGGTCATGATTTATTTCACTGGACCAACCCAGCGCTGTTTGACAAAAGCAGCCCTGAATTTGATCCGATTATAAATGGCAAGTCAGGCTTTTTAAATACGCCATTCTACCTGGGCCGTATAATTGCCTATTTTGGCCTTTGGTATTTCCTATGGCTGAAAATACGGAACTTCTCATTGCAGGAAGATCTGGAAGGTGGCACGGAATACTACGAGAAAAGTATTAAATGGGGCACTGCTTTCCTGCTTGTATTTGGTGTAACGTCATCGACATCGGCATGGGACTTTGTGATGTCTATCGATACCCACTGGTTCAGCACCATGTTTGGCTGGTATACACTGGCAAGCTGGCACGTTACAGGGTTGGCTATCATTACACTGACTGTAGTAACGCTAAAAGAGCAAGGTTATCTGAAGATCGTTAACGAGAGTCATCTACACGATTTAGGCAAGTTTATGTTTGCCTTCAGTATTTTCTGGACATACGTGTGGTTTGCCCAGTTCATGCTGATCTATTACGCCAACCTTCCTGAAGAAACCATTTATTATCGGGAGCGTTTCAGCGGTTTCGGCGGCATTTACAAAGCCCCGTTCTTCATAAACATTTTCTTAAACTTTGTTTTTCCATTCCTGGTTTTGATGACAAGGGATGCAAAACGTACGTACATTTTCCTGAAACTGGCTGCATGGGGAATCATTATAGGTCACTACTTTGATTTCTACACCAACATCATGCCGGGAACGGTAGGCGAACACGGTGGTTTTGGACCGATTGAATTCGGTATGATTCTGATTTTTGCCTGTGGTTTCATCTGGACACTTTCATCACAGCTGTCGAAAGCCAATTTGATTCCAAAGAATCACCCAATGCTGGAGGAATCTTTACACCACGACATTTAATCAATAACCCGCTCACAAAATGGTTTATATAGTCGCTTTATTATCGGTTATCTTTCTGGGGTTGGCTGCTTTGGTAGTTTCCCGGATAGCCACCGTCGTGAAGAATGCATCGGGGCCAGCCGAAGAAGGTCGGATTGGATTAAGCAATAAGATCAATGGTGCAATGTTCATGATCTTTTTTGTGGTTGGATTAATCGGAGCCGTGTGGTCATTTTTATACGCACGCCAGTATTTCCTGCCAGAGGCTTCATCTCCTCATGGACGACGCACAGATTTCCTGTTCTGGCTCTCGATGGCTATTATTACGATAGCTTTCGTTGTAACAAATGCGCTTTTATTTATCTTCTCGTGGCTCTATCAGCATAAAGAAGGACGCAAAGCTGCTTATTATCCAGAGAACCATAAGCTTGAGTTAATCTGGACGGTTATTCCCGCTATCGTAATGGCAGTAATGGTATTTACCGGCTGGCGTGCATGGCGTGATATTATGGCAGAAGCACCTTCGGATGCGCAGGTATTCGAGATTGTAGGGAAACAATTCAACTGGATTGTTCGCTATCCAGGTGTCGATAATAATAAGCTTGGTTCTTATAATTATAAGCTCATTGACAACAACAATGAAACTGGAATCGATTACACGGATGAAGCGTCGTTCGATGATTTTGTTTCTACATCTGAGCTTCATATTCCAGTTGGTAAGCCTGTATTGTTAAAAATCCGTGCGCGGGATGTACTTCACAGTGTCTTTATTCCGCATTTGCGCGTGAAAATGGATGCCGTGCCAGGTATGCCAACTCGGTTCTGGTTTGTAGCGGATAAGACGACGGATGAAATGCGTAACATTACCGGCGATCAGAATTTCGGGTATGAGATTGCCTGTACGGAAGTTTGCGGTCAAGGCCACTTCTCCATGCGTATACGTTTAATCGTAGAAGATGAAGCCTCCTGGCAAGCCTGGTGCAAACAGCAAAAGCCATTACTTTCATCGACTCCTGAGCTGGCAGTTCGTATTCCGGCAAATCTAAAAGCAAAAGCCGCTAAGTATTTGCCTGCCGATGCAGCCGCTGCTCCGGCCGACAGTGTAACAGCGTCAATCAAGCAAGGTGGTGGGGTATCGGTAGCCCGTGCTACGATCCGTTAATCTTTAAACTCACAAGTAACCAAATACTATGGCGACTGTACCAGCTAATTCGGCAACCGTGGCTCATGTAGAAGAGCATGATCACCATGAGCCGCAAAGTTTTTGGCGCAAATACATTTTTTCTGAAGATCACAAGACAATTGCCAAGCAATATTTGATCTCAGGTATCTTCTGGTCCATTATTGGGATCAGCTTATCCGTAATGTTCCGACTTCAACTGGGTTTCCCCGCAATGAAGCTGGAATTCTTACGGCCAATTCTCGGTGGCTGGATTAATGAGGCTGGCAAACTCGATCAGGACTTTTACCTGGCACTGGTAACCATGCACGGAACGATCATGGTATTCTTCGTGCTAACGGCTGGTTTGAGTGGAACATTCTCAAACTTCCTGATTCCGTTGCAGGTCGGCGCTCGTGATATGGCATCTGGCTTCCTGAACATGTTATCCTACTGGTTCTTCTTCGTAGCTAGCGTACTTATGCTGTCGTCTCTGTTTATTGAAACAGGTCCGGCTGCGGGTGGTTGGGTTGTATATCCACCATTAAGTGCATTACCACAGGCACATAAAGGGTCAGAATTAGGGATGACATTGTGGCTGGTAAGTATGGCGCTGTTCATTGTGTCGCAGCTACTGGGTGGTATTAACTACATTACTACCGTTATCAACCTGCGTACACGCGGAATGTCGTTCAGCAAATTACCGCTGACGATCTGGGCTTTCTTCCTGACGGCGGTTCTTGGTCTGATTTCTTTCCCGGTTCTGTTGTCAGCTGCGCTGTTACTTATCTTCGACCGTAGTTTTGGCACAAGCTTCTATTTGTCTGAGATTTATATCAAAGGGGAAGCCTTACCAAACGTAGGGGGTAGCCCAATTCTGTTCCAGCACCTGTTCTGGTTCCTGGGTCATCCTGAAGTGTATATCGTACTGCTTCCGGCGCTTGGTATGACTTCGGAGATCATTGCTACGAATTCACGTAAGCCGATCTTCGGTTATCGCGCTATGATCGCGTCCATGATGGGTATTGCCTTCCTGGCCTTTATCGTGTGGGCGCACCATATGTTCGTAACGGGTATGAACCCATTCCTCGGTTCGATCTTCATGTTCTTAACGCTGATCATTGCTGTACCATCGGCTGTAAAAGCGTTTAACTACATTACAACTCTTTGGCGCGGTAATATCCGGTTTACTCCGGCTATGTTATTCTCAATCGGTCTGGTATCGTTCTTTATCTCGGGTGGATTAACCGGACTTATTCTGGGTAACTCAGCCTTAGATATCCAGTTGCACGATACATATTTCGTAGTAGCTCACTTCCACCTTGTGATGGGTGCTGCTTCTGCATTTGGGTTGTTAGCTGGGGTTTATCACTGGTTCCCTAAAATGTTTGGTCGGATGATGAATGAAAAGCTTGGCTATATTCACTTCTGGATGACATTTATCGGTATCTATCTGGTATTCTTCCCGATGCACTATATTGGTATCGCAGGTTTCCCCCGCCGATATTATGCCTTTACGAGCTATGATTTCACGAAGAACATCTTCGCTGACATGAATAGCTTCATTAGCCTTGCGGCAATTTTCACCTTCGCGGCTCAATGGATCTTCATCTACAACTTTGTTCACAGCCTGATCAAAGGAAGGAAAGCTCCACAGAATCCGTGGAAGTCGAATACACTGGAGTGGACAGCACCGATTAACCCAGGTCATGGAAACTGGCCCGGCGAAATCCCTGCCGTTTATCGCTGGCCATACGATTATAGCAAGCCAGGGGCAAAGGATGATTTCATCCCCCAAAACGTGCCGTACTCACAAACTCCCGAGTCGAACCTTCCACATGAGAATGAGTTGATTTCGCTGGAGAAAGAGATAGAGGCACAGAACCTGAATGACCAGTTCAAGCAAGCTCATTAATAAAAACGGGCAACGATTCCGGAGTCTGGCGCTTCTAACTATACTGATTATCTATCTGCTCATTCTGGCAGGAGGTATTGTTAGAGGTACAGGCTCCGGAATGGGCTGTCCTGACTGGCCGAAATGCTTTGGCCGTTGGGTTCCGCCAACCGAATTATCTCAATTGCCACCAAATTATCAGGAGATTTACGGCGCGAAACTGAAAGGTGAAGTTGAGTTTAACGCCGTTAAGACCTGGATTGAATACGCAAATCGATTGCTGGGCGTCTTGTCTGGTTTTTTCGTATTTGCTACGCTGATCGCTTCATTTCCTTATATACGAAGAGATAAAGCTGTTTTTGTGGGTAGCGTTGTTGCGTTTCTATTGATAGGAGCGAATGGATGGCTTGGTTCGCGTGTAGTAGCTACGGAATTGGCGCAATACATGATTTCACTTCATCTATTCCTGGCCATTTTAGTAGTTTTCTCACTCCTGTTCGTCTTTATTCGCTCAAGCCCACCTCATCCGATAAACGGTGAGAGCAAAGCGCTCAGTTCACTTTTGTTAGTGACAATGCTGTTGACATTAGGACAGGTTTTATTGGGCACAGTAGTTCGGGAAGCGCTCGACGAAGCAGTAAAACGATTAGGCTACGATCAGCGGGCGAATTGGATTGGCAGACTGGATTGGGCGTTCTATATTCATCGTTCGTTTTCACTCGTGGTGTTGGCCCTGCATTTCGGCGTTATTTATCAGCTTCGTCGTTTTAGTAAGAATGCGTGGCTTTCAGGAGTAGCAACCAGTTTGGTGATACTGGTCCTGGTTGAAATTGCAACAGGAGTTATTATGGCCTATCTGGAGGTACCAGCTGCGGCCCAGCCTATTCACTTACTATTGGCTATAGTAATTGTAGGATTGCAATTCGTTGCGTGGTTAGTGTTGACACCGAGTCTGATTTCTACGAAAAGAGACATTGAGCTGTCGCATGTATTGAACGTGTAGTATGGAAAAAACGATTGCGCTGAGCGGTATTAACGCAAAGGCTAAAGCATACATTGAATTAATCAAATTAAAACTCACACTGGCGGTTGTCTTTTCCGGTGTGTTTGGTTATTGTCTGGCAGCCGATCAGGTTAATTGGTGGAAAATCGCCATTCTGGTCATCGCTTCTATTGCAATTACCGGGGCCGCTAATATCATTAATCAGATCATTGAAAAAGATTCTGATAAACTAATGAAACGGACGGCTGTTCGTCCATTACCAACGGGTCAATTGTCAGTAAATGAAGCCGCAGTTTTTGCCTTCCTGTTATTTAGTATTGCCTGCTATTTGTTTGTAGAGGTCTTTAATATTAGAGCAGCTGCACTGGCTGTGCTATCATTATTGCTGTACGGATTCGTCTATACACCGCTAAAGCGTAAAGGTCAGATTGCGGTTTTTGTCGGGGCTTTACCGGGTGCTTTCCCCCCAATGATTGGATGGGTAGCCGCAACGAATCACTTCGGTTGGGCCCCTGGTATTTTATTCGCAATTCAGTTTTTCTGGCAATTCCCGCATTTCTGGGCAATTGGCTGGTTGGCATTTGATGAATACAAAAAAGCCGGAATTCAGATGATGCCTGGGAGTGGTAAAAATGCTGATACCGCCTTTCGAATCATGATTTATACCCTGTTTCTGGTTCCTGTGGGCTGGTTGCCCTATTTGCTTGGGATGACAGGTATTAATTCAGCACTGGTCGCAATGATTGGCGGAATCTTGTTTCTGGCGCAGACGTTTCACTTAATGAGGACCTGTACAGATAAAGCGGCTTTACAGATGATGTTTGGCTCGCTGCTGTATCTGCCTGTTGTGCAGATTGTTTACCTGTTAGACAAAGTTTAAGGAATCATGAGTGATCTAGCGAATAACATTGCCATAATTGAAGAGCCAGAAGAAACGCTCTCGATGAACCCCAGGAAGTTTATTCTCTGGTTGTTCATAGTAAGTATTATTATGCTTTTTGCGGCTATGACCAGTGCCTATCTGGTTCGCCGTGCTGAAGGGAACTGGATGGAATACACAATACCATCTGTTTTCTCGTATAGTTCAATTGTTTTAGTTATAAGCAGCCTGACCATGCATTGGGCTTATCTGGCTGCAAAAAAAGATAGCTTCAGCAGTCTGAAGACAGCGATAACTATTACTTTTGCACTTGGAGTTGCTTTTCTGTACATGCAGTTTCAGGGTTGGGTTGAGTTAGTCAATCAAAATGTATTTTTTGTTGGTAACCCGGCTGGCTCTTTCATGTATATATTTACGGGATTGCACGCATTCCACCTGATTTCGGGTCTGATCGTATTAATTTTTTCGCTGGTAGCAGCTTTCAGACTCCGGATTCACGCAAAGAGCTTAAATCAACTGGAAATTGCTGCTACTTACTGGCATTTTTTAGACGTTTTGTGGTTGTATTTGTTTTTCTTTTTAGTCTATTTTCATTGATAATCTTTTAGACGCATGGCGGCTACTGTAACCCACGATACCCTGACTACAGACTCGGATCAAATATTCGAAAAAAAGACCTGGATGGGTGGAGTTGAACCGATGAAAGTGAGCTACGGCAAGCTGATGATGTGGTTCTTTCTGATTTCCGATACGTTTACGTTCTCAGCTTTGCTGGTAACGTACGGTCTGATTCGATATAGCTACCCAGCCTGGGACCCAGCCATTTACGGGGAGGTCTTCAAGTTTTCGAATCTCTACTGGCCAACCCCCGAAAAGGTTTATAACTCATTACCGTTTCTACATGGACTTGATTTGCCGCTGATTTTTGTCGGTATCATGACCTTCATTCTCATCTTCAGTAGCGTTACAATGGTGCTTGCTGTTGAAGCAGGCCACCGGATGGATCGCGCAGATGTAGAAAAGTACATGTTATGGACAATTCTGGGCGGTCTGACCTTTTTAGGCAGTCAGGCCTGGGAGTGGAGCCACTTTATTCATGGGACCGAAACGGGTACGACCATCAGCGAACTTGTTAACGGACAAACTATCCAGCGTACAATTTTCGGAGCGAATCTGGTAGAGAATCAATATGGCCCTCCGGCTTTTGCCGACCTGTTCTTCTTTATTACCGGTTTCCACGGAACGCACGTATTTAGTGGTGTTGTACTGAATGTTCTGATCTTCTACCGGGCAGCCACGGGTCTTTATGATCGTCGCGGTCATTACGAAATGGTTGAAAAAGTTGGTCTGTACTGGCACTTTGTCGACCTGGTTTGGGTATTCGTTTTCACCTTCTTTTATCTGGTCTAATCATCTATTATCATGTCTGATCATTCACACGGAACCCATGAGGTTGGTGAAATTCCACCAGCAAATACAGGTGTTATCTGGCGCACATTTACCATTCTTTCCGTTATCACGGCATTTGAATTTACGCTGGCTTACTTTATGAAAGCCGGTGGTTTCAGAACGTCTATTTTCGTCTTGATGACGCTCGTGAAAGCATTTTACATCGTGGGTGAATTTATGCACCTGAAACACGAAGTGAAGAGCCTGATCTGGGCGATTGTCATTCCTGTGATTTTTATCATCTGGTTGCTTATTGCATTATTGACCGAAGGCGGTTCAATTTTTGAATTGCGTTAAGTTATGACGGCCACTCGAAAAGCCGGGATCCTGCTTGCTACGCTGCTGGTCCCGGCTTTGCTGTATTTATTCCTGCGGTTTGGGACCCAGAACCACTATGTACTGCCTCGCTATCTGCCTAAAATAGATTCTGCCAAAGGAGAACCTTTGATGGGAAAGGTGAAGCTGGCTGATGGGCGTGAGATCGTCGATACGATCTACAATCACATTCCGCCATTCAAGCTGATTGACCAGGACGGAAAATTTGTGGATCAATCCGTTGTGAAGGGCAAAATTTACGTTGCCGACTTCTTCTTTACGCGTTGCGGAACGATCTGCCCTAAGATATCATCTCAGCTAACTCGCGTTCAGGACATCTTCGTCAATAATCCGGACATTATTTTTTTATCGCATACCGTTGATCCTGAACATGATCGCCCGGAGCAGCTTAAAGCGTATGCCCGGAAATATGAGGCTATTCCAGGAAGATGGTATTTTCTAACGGGAAGTAAGGCTGAAATTTATGATCTGGCGATGCATGGCTACTATCTTCCAGCTGTCGATAAAGGCGTCAGGGAAGGCAAACCCGACGAAACTTTTATTCATAGTCAAAAGTTGGTATTAGTAGATAAACAGGGCATTGTCAGAGGATTTTATGACGGAACTGACAAAGAAGACGTCGACCGAATGGTCCTTGAAATTCGCGTATTGCTGGATATTTACGGCAAAGAATAACCTCACTTTATTATGGAAACGCTGCAGCCTCTTCAGGAGCAAAAAGCCAACCGGATTATTAACATCTTATCGTTAGCCATTCCGATTGCCGTAGCCGTACTTTTAGGAATTCGTCAGAAAGTTGATCTTGGTGATTGGACAACGTATTTACCGCATATCAACGGGATTATCAACTCTATGACCTCGGTATTGCTGCTTTTAGGTCTGTATTTCATTCGGCAAAAAAACGTTGAGGCCCACAAACGTACCATGTTGTCGGCTTTTACACTGGGTTCATTGTTTCTGGTGAGCTACGTGTTATACCATTTAACAAACGAATCGACGCCATTTGGGGGAGAAGGTTGGATACGGCCTGTTTATTACTTTTTGCTGATATCTCACATTGTCCTGTCTGTGGTGGTGGTCTGGTTTGTGTTGCGGGCAGTTTATTTTGCGCTGAGTGGCCAAATCCAAAAGCATAAACAGATTGTAAAATATACGTTTCCAATCTGGCTGTATGTCAGTATTACAGGAGTGATTGTCTATCTGATGATTAAGCCGTATTATATCCATTAACTCGGAAAAAACTATGAGAAGTTGGAAAGTGTGGTTCATTCTGGTTGTTCTGGTAGCCGTTACGCCAGATTTGATGGCACAGTGTGCTATGTGTCGTGGAACGGTCGAAAGCACGGTAAGCAACGGTCGTAGTATCGTCGCTTCAGAGTTGAATTTTGGTATTTTATATCTGTTAATGGTGCCCTACCTCATTGTTGCGTCAATCGGCTACTTGTGGTATCGAAATAGTAAGCGGGAGCATGAAAGACGTCTCGAAATTACAGGCCGCGTTAAACGGGCTTTGTCCCAGATGTAGAAAAGGGAAAATATTTAAAAGACCATTCTACTCGCCAAGAGGATTTGACGAGATGTATGAACACTGTCCGCACTGCGGCTTGCGCTACGAAGTTGAACCGGGCTATTTCATTGGTGCCATGTATGTAAGCTACGCCATATCGGGTGGAGTCGCTTTAGTCATTGGGTTTATGCTATTCTATTTTGCCGGTGATCCTGAAGGATGGGTTTATGCGGCAGTGGTAGCTCCGGTTATGGTGCTGATTGCGCCGATCAACTTCCGAATATCACGCGTTATCTGGTTGCATTATGTAGCGGGAATAAAATATGTAAAAGGGCTATAATAAGCGTTTTTAGCAGTAACAAAGAGGTACAAAACCTACAGAAGAAAATTCACGCTGTAAGTTTTGTACCTCTTTGTCATTTTTTTTAGTAGCCATGCAACCTGCTCTATACTATCTTGCATCTAGTCAGTGAACCTAAACAAACATGCTCCGACTTATACCGTTTTTTACGACCGAATCGCAGCTGATTGCTGCCTTGAAGCGTGGCGAAGGCCGTGCTCACAAGGTCGTTTATGAACGGTTTGCGGGTAAAATGCTGGCAGTATGCACACGCTACTGCGCTAACCGTGATGACGCCGAAGAAGTTATGTTAGATGGGTTTATGCGTGTGTTTGAAAAGATCAGCCAGTTTCGGGAGGATGGCAGTTTCGAGGGCTGGATTCGGCGAATCATGGTGACAGAATCGCTGATGTTTCTTCGGAAGAACAAACAATGGCGACAGGAGATACCCATTGAAGAGGTAACCGTTGAGCCCGACTATGAGTGGGCCGATACGGCTCTCAATGAAAATGAATTGTTGCGTATGGTCAATCAACTACCCGATGGCTACCGGACAATTTTTAACCTATACGCTATCGAAGGGTATGCGCACGCCGAAATTGCCGAGATGCTTGGCATTTCGGAGGGAACGTCGAAATCGCAGTTGAGCCGTGCCCGAACTATGTTGCAAGCGAATTTAAGAAAACTGGAACAGGAACCGGGACGCCGGGGACAGACCGAACACTATGAAAAAACATACCGAAAAGCCTCCAATTGATGACCTGTTTGCCAGAAAATTGGGTAATATGTCATTGTCGCCCGGCTCTGATGGCTTTGCGCGATTACAGGCACGTATGGGGCAACAAAAGCCGGAAGCTAAAGTCGTATTCTGGCGAAATCCTGCTGTTTATGGCTATACGGCAGCTGCCGCCTGTCTGGTATTGGTGTGCTTATTCGGCTGGCTTTATTGGCCATCAGGCAATGTAATGAAAGTAGGCGGGGCCGAAGTTGCCACGAATAAACCAGTTAAGGAACGTAAGCATAGGCAAACGATGCCGGTAAAGACTGGTCATTCGGAGAAGACTGTGCATGACGCAACTGTAGAGGAGCCATCGGTGATTGACAAGGTAAGTCGGCCAGCCGATACGGAGCAGCTGGTTGCAACTCATTCAGTCAGGGGTAATAGCACAGGGAAAGATCAAAGCAGCCGTAAGGTCAAGTCGGATAAAGTCAACGCTGAAATCGCGAAAACAGGAACAGACGAATCGGTTTTGGCGCAGATCAAACCCGTTGACAATAAAGCGAAAGAAGAAAATGCCGCGATAAGCACGGTTGCATCAGCGCAGCCAACGCTTACCGATCAACCAGTCATCGCTGCTGTAAAACCAGTACCAACATCAGAGCGTGGTCTGGTCGTAACGATTGCTGAACCTGAAGCACTCGTAGCGGCTCGTGAGGCTGCAAAATCGGCTGTTGAGGAGAAAGCGAAAGCGGTGGTAGCGACCAATGATAAGCCTGAAAAGGAAAATAAAGCTGGCCATCTCTGGCAGCAGGTAAAACGGTTTAAACAGGGTGAAGTCTTTGCCAGAGGTGACAATGGCGACAATGAAAGCGGTCTGCTTGGCCGGGCTTATAGCGGCCTAAAACATAGTATTGAAAAAGATAAATCAGCGAAACAATGAAAAGTGTGCTGAGACTAATTGCTTCGGCAATGTTACTTATAGCATCGTATAGCGTTCAGGCAGCTCCCGAACACCTGGCCGATTCGCTGGTGATCCGGTTTGCTAATCGTACCCGACTCGTCATTTATGCGCCGGACAAAGCCTCTATACAGGCACTTTCCAGCTATGATCTCAATAAAATTGTCCGTGAGATGAGCATGAAGCTCGATTCTGTGCCGGGCGGAGAAACGGCAATTTCTCAGGATGGTGGTCGGTATTTGAAGGATACTGTTTTGGTAGTTACGAAAAAGAAAGACGGCGTATCGATTGTAATAAACACCAGCGACACGACCAAATCTGATTCCATACGAAATCGACGGGATTATAAACGGTCTACAGTTAGGCGAGGTATCAACTCCTGGTCGCGGGGCATCGATTTTCAGATTGGCCTCAATACGTTTCTAAATCAGTCTGCGGTAGCTTCTTACCCAAGTGATTTATATTCCTTAAAACCCTTAGGTTCGCGTTATTTCGCTGTTGCTTTTTCGCAGCGGCCAACATTGATAAATGGTAAGCGGGCAAAATTTAGCCTGTACTACGCGCTTGAAGCGTCCTGGAACAACTACATGTTTGAAAATAATGTGGTGGCTCAGAAAGGAACATCGCAGGTTGAGTTCAATCCATATCCTGAGCAACTGAAAAAAAGCAAACTGACAACTTTTGCGCTGCAATTGCCGGTTGTGCCGCGTATAAGCTTCTATAACAGCTCAGGCCGCAAGGTTTTCCATCTGGGTGTGGGTGGATTTATTGGTTACCGACTGGACAGCTACACTAAGATCAAGCGCCAGAATAATGACAAAGAGCATGAACATTCCAATTTTTACCTGAATGATTTTCGCTACGGTTTAGTTGGGCATATAGGCATTGTTCGCACGAGTTTATTTGTTAAATATGACCTGAATCCGGTTTTCCAGGAAGGAAAAGGTCCAGATGTGCGTACATTGAGCTTTGGTATAACGTTTTAATGAGTCAGGAAACCGTTTCGATTATTGGTTGTGGATGGATAGGATTGCCTTTGGCTGAGCAACTGGTAAGGGCAGGTCACCACGTAAAAGGAAGCGCTACATCCGCTGAAAAGGTGATTTTATTGCGTCAGAAAGGAGTTGATGCCAGTCAGTTGCAGTTAAATCCTGAACCAGTTGGCGATCTTTCCACATTGCTTCAGGCTGATACCCTCCTTATTGATATACCGCCAAAAGCTGCTCGAATGGGTGATGGCTTTCACCCAGAGCAGATTCGGTATCTGGTGGATAGTATTCGACAATCACCGATAAAACATGTTATTTATGTAAGCTCAACGTCAGTTTATCCTGAACTGAACCGGGTTGTCACGGAAACGGATGTAACAGAACCCAAACAATCGTCAGCACCAGCTTTAGTTATGGCTGAGCTACTGGTAGAGGAACTTGAACCAGATCGGTCCGTAACGATTCTCCGCTGTGGAGGATTGATGGGCTATGACCGGATTCCGGGTAAATATATTGCCGGAAAAACAATAAATAGCGGGGCCGTTCCGGTTAATTACCTGCACCGCGACGATGCGGTTGGTATCTTAAACGCGTTAGTTCTGCAAAAGCCTGGTGGAGTTTTTAACGCCGTCGCTCCAGTACACCCTCCGCGAGAAGCAATCTACCGCAAAAGTTGTGCAGATTTTGGATATGCTCTGCCAACGTTTGTTGAGCCTCAGAAACCAGTCGATTACAAAATTATCAGCCCGGACAAATTGCTTAACGTCGTATCATACACTTTCCAGTATACTGATCCTTTGTTATTCTGGTATAAGGCATGAATCGGTTATGACCGCAGAATATGCCTGACCCGCGTCCGGAAGAACCCTCCCTGCGATTTGCGTTTAGGTGTTATGGCCCGGTTCAATGCCGCTAGAAATAGGAAATAGCCTTGCGCGTGCCACGCCCGAAAACGCTCACTGACTTGTGCATCATAACGGGGCAAGTAATCTAGCAACTGGTCGAGGTCAAATCGATCGGAAGCAATACCAACACCTGCCCGCTGTCCATCGATAGCGTTACAGGACTGCTCGAAGTGATTTGGTTGAGGAATCATGAGTGCGGGCTTACCCAGGTAAGCCGCTTCACATACCGACTCAAAACCTGCTGTTGTCACAATGGCCTTACAGCGCGACATAAAATCCAGAAACCGTTTTCCGTCAATCGCGTGGTAAGTCAGTGTATCATCAATCACTTCGTCAGGAACGCTCACACCCGAATGAAAACCGTCCAGCCTGACGTCAGGGTGTTGCTGATGTGCTTTCATCAGTTCAACTTTCAAACCGGGCTGTGTCACATAGGCCAATAGAAAATCGCCCATTGTTGGCTTCATATCGGTGATTTCCTGGCGGAGCAGTGGTGGCACGACACGAATACGCTGGCTTGGTTCATCGGCCTGTTTATCGAACGATAGCGCTAATAATTCATGCGCTCTGAAACAGGTTAGCCGCGTATTTAATTTGAACGCCTGCCGATAGAACCACTGGCCTTTGGGGCGCTGAAAATTTGAATGGAAGGCGAAATACTGATGAGCAATACAAACCATCGGCACCGAGGGGCGAAGGAATGCATAGGTTAAGCCTCCCAGCATCTCATAGAAATTGACAACTACGTCTGGTCGTTGTGTTTCAATAGTATCCTGTACCTGCTTCAGACTACGCCAGAAAGGGCGGGCGTATCGAATTGCCTGAATCGTTGTTTTACCTGGTTCGAGTTCATTCGTCCCCGCATTATAAACCAGTCCAGGACTGAATATTGGCGTAATTGGAGCCGTAAATTTCTCACTAAAAAACGCTGGAACACCTCTTTCGGCTGTTACGCCAACGAGCGCTCCTATGACTTCATGACCGGCTATATTCAGGATCTGCGCCAGTGATAGTGCCTGTGTTAAATGGCCTCGTCCTTCTCCCTGTACTAAAAATAAAACGCGCATGAGTATGATATTAATCGGCCTGAACACTCAGTACTGGATCAATTCTTCTTTTGATGCCATTCGTAAGGGTCTTTTCTTCCTCTTCCTCATCTACATCCGACGTGTAGTAGAGTAAACTCCAGTTACCATCATGATCTTCAACGAGGGCGCTAAGCGATTCGACCCAGTCGCCGGAGTTCATATAAATGATACCGTCGAAGTTGTGGATGGCTGGCTGGTGAATGTGTCCGCAGATAATGCCATCGCAGTTTCGTGCCCGAGCCAATTCGGTGAGTTTTTGTTCGTAATCGGAGATATAGCTGACAGCCTGTTTAATTCGTCCTTTAATCTGTTGGGAAAGAGAGTAATAGGGCAAGCCACGCCAGGAGCGATATTGATTATAAAATTTATTAACCCAAAGCAAAAATGTATAGCCCAGATCGCCCAGATAAGCCAGCCATTTCATTTGCGATGTAATGGAGTCAAAAACATCACCGTGAGTGACGTAAAACTTTTTGGTTCCGGAAGTGAGCGTGTAATCTTTGCGTATCGAAAAATTCTTACCCACTTTAAGTGGCATTATCTGGTCCAGAAAGTCATCATGATTACCGCGGAGGTAAATGACTTTCGTATCGTAGTGAACGATTTGCTTTAAAACCGTTTTAAAAAAAGCAGTATGTTTCTTTTTCCAGGTGCCATACTGTTTCAGTTGCCAGCCATCAATGATATCACCATTGAGAATAAGCTTCTGACAGGAGTAATTTCGCAGAAATTCGGTAGCCTCTTTAGCTTTCGATCCAGCGGTGCCAAGATGAATGTCAGAGAGCACGATTGTGCGAAACTGCGTACTTGATTTCATGGACGAATTTACCTTCCATGTATGAAGTAAGATTTATCCTAATGTTACCAAATTGCCAACATTAATGTCCTTATTGGATAGTTCTTTACATTGACTTAATACAATACGATAAATGGAGAATCCAGTGCTTATTTTCGGAGCCGGGAGCCTAGGCCTGACCGTTTTAGATCTATTCCAGCGCAATAACGTGGTCGTATACGGCCTTCTGGATGACAATAAAGAATTGCATGGCAAAGAATTCGGGGACGTGTCTGTATTAGGTGAAACCGACGACGATGGCTTTCTAAAGCTCATTGGCCAGAAATGCGAAGCGTTCGTTGCGATTGGTGACGGACGTGTTCGTAAACGGCTTGTCAAGATGCTGAACGAACGACGCAAAATTCAGCCCGTTAATGCCATTCATGAAAGCGCAGTTGTATCACGAATGGCAACAATTGGACACGGAAACCTGATTGCTGCCCGAGTCGTAATAAACCCATTTGCCAGCGTTGGCCAGCATTGTATCATTCAATCGGGGGCTATTATCGAGAGCCAGGCTAAACTTGGCGACTACGTTCAGGTCGGAACGGGGAGTATAATAAACAGCGGTGTGATCGTTGAAGAAGGGGCTTTTATTGGCACAGGAGCAACGATCATTGCCGGGGTGACCATCGGGAAGAATGCCCGCATTGGAGCGGGCTCAGTGGTCGTAGAGAACGTTGGGGCCAACACGACCGTATTCGGTAATCCGGCCAGTAAACTGTAGCAAGACTTAGTAGCCGGTCTGATGGCTCAGACCGGCTACTAAATGTAAATTAGTCTACTCGACGTACAGGACCTCATTAGCCAGAAAATCCTGATAGGTACGTTCTATTCCTTCGCGAAGCTCAGTTGTATGTTTCCAGCCCATTGCATGAAGCCGAGAAACATCCATAAGTTTACGTGGGGTGCCATCCGGTTTATCGGTATTCCAGCGTAAATCGCCTTCAAAGCCAACCGTTTCTTTGACCATTTCGGCCAGTTCACGAATGGTTACGTCTTCGCCCGTACCGATGTTCACAAACAGCTCGTCGTTGTAATGCTCCATCAGGTAAAAGCAAGCGTCGGCAAGGTCATCGGCATGGAGGAATTCACGTTTTGGTGAACCTGTGCCCCAAACTTCGACCGATGGCTGATCATTGATTTTGGCTTCGTGGAACTTACGAATCAGGGCTGGCAATACGTGCGATCCCTGTAAGTCGTAGTTATCATTAGGACCATATAGATTCGTTGGCATTGCCGAAATAAAATTACAGCCATACTGGCTTCTGTAAGCTTCACAGAGTTTAATACCTGTAATTTTGGCAATAGCATAAGGTTCATTGGTCGGTTCCAGAAAACCACTCAGTAAGTACTCTTCTTTGAGTGGTTGCGGAGCCATTTTTGGGTAGATACACGACGAACCCAGAAATAGCAACTTGGTAACCCCTGTTTCGTAGGCACTATGAATAATGTTCGACTCAATTAACAGGTTATCGTAAAGAAACTCAGCACGATAAATGTTATTGGCCATAATGCCCCCAACTTTGGCAGCTGCCAGAAACACAAAATCGGGCTTTTCTTCGGCGAAAAAACTGGCTACAGCCGCCTGATTTCGTAGATCTAATTGGGATGACGTGCGGGTAATTATATTTTCATACCCTTCGGCATGTAACTTGCGAACAATAGCTGAACCGACCATCCCCCGGTGTCCGGCAACGTAAATGCGAGCCTTTTTTTCCACGATCTTTGTTTATATACGAATGCCGGATAGTCCGGTAATGGATTTACAAAATAATACTATATAACCAAGCGTTGCAAACTTAACAAACTTAAGGCATCAATCGTTTGTCCTGATTATGTTCGTTTTATTATTTAAACGTTTTCTTGTTGTTGTCTTATTTTTTAAAATAGGAACATCATTTGCGCAGGTTCAAACCTCGCAACCGGCTTCATTGACAACGGCTACGAAACCAGTACTGGCTCCTTCAGGATCGTCAGGAACGTCGTTTTCGTCAGTCACTTCATCGCTGGGCCTGCCATCTATGTCTGCGCTGAAAGAGAAGAAAGAGGAATATCTATCTAAAATCAAAGGCGATAAAGAAGCACTGGTTTCTGATGCGATGCCTGACCTTGGCTTAAAAATAAAACAGTTAAAGAAGCTAAAGTCGGAGAAAAAAGACAAGAAAAAGGTAGCGAAAAATGAATACGAAGGCTTAACCATGATTAAAGCCTATACTAAAATTGGGAGTGGCGATCGGACAATTGTTGAGGAGTTTCACATTCTGAAAGATAATGATGCTGCCAAACCACTGCCCTATGTGCGCGATGTATACCGATATTATCAGCGGAGTGGCCGGGTTTCGAGTTCAATTATAAAGGACGAAGGCACTGGATTGTTATTGCATGGCCCCTATAAACGATACCAGAACGGCGATTTGATAGAAGAAGGGTACTATTACGCTGGCATGAAAGACGGCCGGTGGGAAAAATATGATTCCCACTTTATGCTTACCGATAAAAGTCGCTGGGATAAAGGCGTTCCGGCCGAGTCGAGAATAACATTTTACGACTCGACTCACAGGAAAGTGAAAGAAATTATACCAGTCGAGTATGGTAAAATTAAAGGTACCTACATGGCTTTTCACGAGAATGGGTTACTCGCTGAAGAAGGCAAATATGATAACGGTGTAAAAACGGGTCGCTGGACGGAGTTTTATCCAATTAGCCCAAGTGGACGCCGGATGCGCAAAAAGCTTACTCAATATGCCAGTGATCAGTGGGATACTGATTTTGAGCCGTATACAATCAGCGAGTGGGATGAAAAAGGAAAGGTAACCTTCGAACGTGCCAAGGAAAAAGTAATCCAGGAAGAAGAAACGGAAAATTAGCGGCTAGGTAGCTCTTACTTAAATACGCCTTTGGGGTCGGGGCGTTTGGCAAGCAGTTCGTTTAAAAAATTAAGATCCAGCACGGAAAGATCCAGGCTACGGGCCTGATGAAAATACTCCCAGGCCTTTTCGTAATCGGCTTTCAGGAAGTTCACTAAAGAAAGCTTCTGGAAAGATACCGCATTGGCTGGCCCGATCGCCAGTGACTTTTGCAGATTCTGTTCGGCTTCGATCAGAACATCCTGTTCGGCTTTTTCCTGGAACTGTTTAATCTGCACAGTTGCCAGATCGGTCATCAGCACGGTATTCGTATCTTCTACAGCTAAGCCTTTCTTAAGCATTCGAATGGCATCGGTGAGATTTTCTTTCTGGTAGCAAACGACACCCAGCCCCCAATAGGCATCCGCATTTCGGTCGTTGAGCAGCCAGGACAAATTGAAGCGATGGGCAGCCGTATCCAATTGACCACTGGTGATGTAGTCCCAGCCACGGGCAGCAAAAAAATCACTGGCCTCAGACCGACTGGCAAAATTTCGGTCACAATCGTTCAGAAAGTGAATTTCCTGATCGATCTGCACGGCTGTTTTAGCCCGTTCGCCGAAAAGAGGCAACGTATTCACATCGCCAGCTGCTTCTGACGTGGCATTATCCGTAGTAATTTCAGCTTTTGGATGCTGCCGTTCAGTTACAGTTGCTGTGCTGCTTACCGTACGGGCAGTATTTGGCCGCGCCGACGTTATAAGCTGTTTGGGCTGGGCCAACGATATAAATGGCACCATTACCAAACTCCACTGCACCAGATTCATCCGGACGTTCATACTAACTTACACACTGCTGGTATTACGGTAAAACGAATGGGGAATCCAAGTTAGTACATTGTTTTGATACTACCGACGGCCTCCCCGTGCCCCTGGCCGTTTTGTTCCACCCGTTGCTCCTCCTGATTTACGTACTGCTCCACCAGAACGTGGCCCTGCGGCTCGTGATGCGGGTTTCTTGGCACCCGTCATTTTAGATTTTGCTTTTAATCGGTCTTTCCCGCTAGGCGTATTTTTCCCTTTTTTTTCGTGGAAGGCGCCCAAAAAGGTTGGATCTTCTTTCCGGCGTTGCTCGTCAATTTCGCGCAACATGGCCTGCTGTTCATCGAAAGGCGTTTCAACAACCTCAACCAGACCGGGTAAGGGTTGCCGGGGAATGGTCATACGAATGATCTTTTCGATCTTCTGTATGTGATATTCCTCCGCAATTGTCATAAATGTGATAGCCTCACCGGTATGATTCGCGCGCCCGGTTCGTCCAATTCGGTGAACGTAATCTTCGTAAATAAGTGGAACATCGAAATTGATAACGTGACTTACTTCGATTACATCAATGCCCCTTGAAGCCACATCCGTGGCAACCAGCACCTGAATGTTTCCTTCTTTAAAGGCCTCCATCGAATTAATTCGCGTATTCTGGCCCTTATTGGCGTGAATGACCCGAATCTTATCAGTCTCGACCACTTTCCGTGCCAGAAACTTATAAATATTTTCAGCGGTAGTTTTTGAGCGGGCGAAGATGATAACCCGTTGAAAAGCATCTTTACTGATCAGATAATCAAGCAGATTGATCTTCGTCCGGAAGTTTGGTACTTCATAGAGTACCTGATTCACCATTTCGGCCGTTGAAGCTTGAGGAGTTACTTCTATCTTGATGGGTGCTTCCAGAAATTCAGACGAAAGCCGTTCTACACGCCCGCCGAATGTAGCTGAAAATAACAGGTTCTGGCGCTTTGTTGGTATCACTTCGAGAATGGATCGAATTTGGGGCATAAAGCCCATATCCATCATCTTGTCGGCTTCATCGAGAATCATTGTCCGAATGTCTTTCGTGACAATTTCACCCATCCGATACAGGTCCATAAAGCGACCAGGAGTTGCTACCAGCAAATCGACGCCTTTGCGAAGGGTCTCAATCTGGGTTTTAGGGCCAAGCCCGCCGTACAAGGCAAGGTGCCGCAAGTCGGTGTACTTTCCCAATTCGCTTACTGCTTCGTTGATCTGCATCACGAGTTCGCGGGTAGGGGCCAGAATGAGCGCACGCGGGACTGTACCTTGTGCATATTTTATTTTCATGAGCAGAGGTAACAGGTAAGCGGCTGTTTTGCCGGTACCTGTCTGCGCAATGCCCAATACATCATGATTGCCTAAACTCAGCGGAATGGTCTTCTGCTGAATGGGTGTTGGTTCTGTATAACCGAGGTCGGCAATCGCATTGAGCAACTGTCGGTTAAGCTCAAATTGCTCGAAAGACGTAATTTCCATGTAGTATAGCCAACAGCAAGGTGCTATCGGTGTTATGATCGTCAAACTAGTAAATGACGACGGTGTTGTTAACCAGCGCCTAGAGGCCGCTGGTGCGGAGACATGCAATTGAGTACGCTTAAAACTGATTTAACACACGCTCCACACCGCTAACGTATCCGGAGCCAAACAGATTCACATGGACCAGCAAAGGATAAAGATTATAGATAGCCACCCGGTCATTGAAGCCGTCCAGAAGTGGGAAAGCCTCGTCGTAGGCTTCGTAGAAACGTTGGGCAAATCCGCCAAATAATTTAGTAAAAGCCAACTCGGCCTCGCGGAAACCATAGTAGACCGATGGGTCAATCAAAGCAGGTTGACCCGTCTCGGTCACCATAACATTACCCGACCACAGATCGCCGTGAAGGAGAGCTGGGCGCTCATTAGGAATTAATTCGGGCAAACGAGCCTGCAATCGAAATAGAGCGTCATAGGCCGTTTTTGATAGTAAGCCTTTATACAACGCCAGACCGGCCTGTGGCAGCAGTCGTTGTTCGAAAAAGAAATCTGCCCCATTAGCCGTAAGTGTGTTAGTCTGGGGTAATGAGCCAATGTAGTTACTGAAATTTAAGCCGAATTTGGTCTGGGTATGGGAATGCATCACCGCCAATGCCTGACCCAGCGATTCCCAGTAATTGTTAGCGGGTGAGCCTGGATCGATGTATTCGAGAATTAGGTAGGATTTATCGAGCTGTTGACCATACCCAATAACCTGCGGTATGTGCAGGGCGTCAGTTTGGCGGAGCAAATCCAGGCCACGGGCTTCAGTCTCGAACATATCATGCTGGTCGGTATGATTCCATTTAATGAAAAAAACACCTTCCGAAGAAAATACCTGCGCAGCTGTATTGATATCACCCCCCGACAAAAATTGGGTTTCTATGACCTCTACCGGTTGGCCCAACGCCGAAAACAGAATGCTTTCAAAAAAGGAAAATTGTTCGTCACCCCAGAAATTCATGCTTACTTTCGGTTTCCGGTTAATGGTTTCAGGATTCAGTAGCGTATCAGTAAAAAAAACGGATACGCTACTGAATCCGGGCAATTACAACTATAAACTATTGATTATAAATCACAAACCTGTATGAACCCGCAGATTCAACATCTCTATGATATTGCTACAAAACCTGAACGTTGGATTATTGGTTTAATGTCTGGTACTTCGCTCGACGGACTCGATGTTGCTCTGTGCCGAATTTCAGGTAGTGGGCCCGCTACGGCTGTTGTGCTCGACCGCTTTACGACGGTATCCTATAACGACGATTTCAAAGAGGAGATTCGTACCATCTTTGCCAAACGTGAAATTGACTTCGAGCGGTTGTGTTTATTGAACCCTTATATCGGTCGGCTCCATGGTCGAATGATTCTTGATTGTCTGCACGAGTGGGAAATTGAACCAGATGCTGTCGATATTGTCGCCAGTCATGGCCAAACAGTTTATCATGCCCCCAAAAGTCAGCACCGGCACGATTCGTTTCCCAATGCCACGCTTCAGATCGGTGATGGAGATCATATAGCGGCCACTACGGGTATTATTACATTCAGCGATTTTCGACAGAAGCACGTAGCGATGGGGGGCGAAGGGGCGCCATTGGCTGTTTACGGCGATTATTTTATGTTCTCTAAAAAGGGTGAGAACCGAATCCTGCTCAACATGGGCGGTATTGCCAATTTTACCTACCTACCTGCTGATGAAGATGCCAGTAAAGTATTCACGACCGATACAGGGCCTGGTAATACGCTTCTGGATGCCTACGCCCGACGATTGTTGAATAATCCATACGATGAAGATGGTCAGCTTGCTGCCAGCGGTCAGGTGAACGACGCTTTACTCGATTCGCTCAAAAATAATCCGTTTTTCGACGCGCCTTTTCCTAAAACCACTGGCCCGGAAGTCTTCAATGTTGCTTACGTGGAAGAAGCACAGGCAAGAAGTCAGACGTCTGATCTGTCAGCTGCCGACCTGATGGCGACACTTGTTCAGTTTAGTGCCAATACGATTGCCAGCGCCATCCGGCGCGTTATACACGAAGACGAAACGCACATCTATATGAGTGGTGGCGGTATGCATAACCCGATACTAACCGGCGCGATCCAAAAGTTATTGCCGGGTTGCCTATTCGGCTCGACTAATGAGCTAGGCATCAATGGCGACGCTAAAGAAGCCGTGTTGTTTGCTGTATTGGCGAATGAGAGCCTTGCTGGGGGTACAACATCATTTGGCGACCGGCAGGGCGTGCCAACCATATCGATGGGCAAGGTGAGCTTCCCGAGGTGAATTCGTCTGTCTGAGTGGTGATGTCGGTTTCTAAAAACCGACACAGCGATGACGAAAACGGGCAATACGAATCCACCGTGGTGCAGCTATTTTCATATTGATCCGGTCCTGACGGAAAATCACTGGATAACCGCGTCACGGTGTCCCCATTTTGCATCAAATCTATCAACAAGGCCGTTTTTACTCAGGCCTTGTTGATAGATTTGATGTTTATTGATTAATAAGTTGGTTTCTAGGATTTTAATTGAATTTTTTTGCCAGTTTCGGCTGCCTGATAAATTGCCTGCAAGAGCTTTACATCACGAAGTCCCTCTTCACCAGTAATGTGATCGGGTAGGTTTTTTCCATCCAGCAAATCTTTACACACGCCGTCCATATGCGTAGCCTGATGATTGACAACGGGTTGCTCAATAGGGCCTTTACTGGTGCGGCCTTTGAGTGGTCCGTAACCAAACGCAGGGGCTAATTCAAACCATCCTTTTTCGCAGGAAGCGTAAAGCCGTTCCACACCAGCTGCATAGCTGGTTGTCGAATTAGACATTGCACCACTGGGAAATTGAAACTGCCAGAACATTGCTTCTTCAACATCCTTAAACTTTTGTGGATCCGTCTTCGGCGCAAACTGTGCTGTTACCGAAATCGGTTCCTCGCCCGTTACGTAGCGCGCTCCTTGTATTGCATAGATGCCTACATCCATCAGTGGACCACCCCCAGCCATGCTTTTCTTCAGACGCCATTGATTGGGGTCACCACTCCGAAAGCCGTCGCTACTTTCCACGAATTTAACAGGACCAAAAACTTTCTCCTGGCCAAGTCGCATCACTTCTTTTGTAAATGGTTCATAATGAAGTCGATAGCCAATAGCCAATTGCTTATTTGCCTTTTTACAGGCATCAATCATATTCTGGCATGCTTTGGGCGTGATGGCCATCGGTTTTTCACAGATGACGTGTTTGCCCGCCTGAGCTGCCCGAACAACAAATTCCTCGTGCATCGAGTTAGGCAGAACAACGTAAACGACATCGATGTCTTTATTATCGGCGATGCGATCGAAGGTCTTGTAGTCGTATATATTCGCTTGCGGAATATTGTACTTCTGTTTCCATTCTTCGGCTTTTGCGGGAGTGCCTGTCACAATACCTGCCAGCCGACAATTCTGGGTTTGCTGCAGTGCCGGTGCCAATAGATTTTTGCTATAATACCCCAGCCCAACTAAGGCAATGCCTAATTTTCTACCCTGATTTGGTGAATCAGACTGAATCGGATTGCCGAACACATCAGTCAGAGCGGGTAGTGCGAGAGCCGATGCGCCGAGGCCCGCCAGGAAGTTTCTACGCGAAAGGGAGGTTGGTAGCATAATTGAGTTGATTTTAGGTAACTCAATTAGAAAAGACACCCCCGAAAGTTATCTACCTAAACAAAAGAACCTCACTTATTTCGAAGTGAGGTTCTTTATCTATCAAACCTAACGGTTGGTTTCCCGATCAGAAAATATATTTGTTCTCGGCAATGATCGCATCGGCAATCTGACGGCGGGCATCCTTGAGGTTCATCGGCTCAATTTTAGTGAACCGTTTCAATCCCATCAGCATGCCACGTAGTTCATCGCCTTCAGCAAATGAAGTGATCGCTGCCCGTCCGGCATTATTTACTTTCTCGACGGCTTCGTGCAAATAGACCGTTGCCATTTGCTTTTGTAAGGTAACAGCATCTTCACCTTTGATGCCAATGAGCTTTTCAACGCGGAGCAGTACTGATTCGGCCACATAAATTTCGATGGCCATATCGGCAACGTTCATCAGAATTTCCTGTTCGTTCGACAGGTTCATCATGAATTTCTGTACGGCGGCACCGGCTACCATAAGGGCTGCTTTCTTCAGATTTCGAAGCACTTTTTTCTCGGCAACGAAAAGTCCTTCTTCTTCCTCCGAGTTGAAATCCGGAATAGACATGATCTCTTTAGCCACCGCCATTGCTGGCCCCATCAAATCAAGCTCACCTTTCATGGCACGCTTTAAGAGCATGTCAACAACCAGCATCCGGTTAATCTCGTTGGTTCCTTCAAAGATGCGATTGATACGAGCATCGCGATACGAGCGATCCATGGGCGCATCGGCTGAATAGCCCATCCCACCATATACCTGTACCCCTTCATCGACAACGTAGTCGAGCACTTCGGAGCCGTGTACTTTCATGATGGCACATTCGATCGCAAATTGTTCCAGAGCTTTCAGCTTAGCCGGACCATCTTCCAGACCCTGGCTTTTGAAATCTTCAATCAGGTCATCGATATTCTGCCCGGCACGATAACTGGCTGTCTCGGAAGCGTATACTTTTAGTGCCATTTCGGCCAATTTGTGCTTAATAGCACCAAACTGCGAAATTGGCGTTTTGAATTGCTTACGTTCGTTTGCGTATCGAATGGCGTGATTAATGACCTCTTTTGAACCACCAACGGCAGCAATTCCCAGTTTAATCCGACCAATATTCAGAATATTTACGGCGATTTTGAAACCGTTACCGCGTTCAGATAGCAGGTTTTCAACGGGCACTTTCACGTCGTTGAAGAAGATCTGACGTGTGTCAGAACCTTTAATACCCATCTTGTGCTCCGATTCATTCATCGTAATGCCTTCATAGGTGCGCTCGACAATAAACGCTGACAGGTTTTTATCGGCCTGGCCACTACCATCGTCTATTTTGGCGAAAACAATGTACAGATCCGCAAAACCTCCGTTGGTAATCCACATTTTCTGACCGTTCAGCACGTAGAATTTACCGTCTTCGGTCAGCGTAGCTTTCATTTTACCCGAATTGGCGTCCGAGCCTGAGTCTGGTTCTGTCAGGCAGTAAGCCGCTTTCCATTCGCCCGTTGCCAGTTTGGGTAAATACTTCGATTTTTGATCGTCGTTGCCGTAATAAACGATCGGCAGGGTGCCAATGCCGGTGTGGGCTGATAACGCGACCGAAAACGAATGACCTGCTCCCGTCACTTCAGCTACCAGCATGGATGTGTTGAAGTTCATGCCAAAACCACCAAACTCTTCAGGTACGGATGTTCCGAGTAATCCCAGTTCACCCGCCTTGTCCATCAGGGATGAAATCAGTTCGGGCGACTTGGCATTATCAATATCATTCAGGCGAGGCCAGATTTCGCGTTCCAGAAATTCGCGACTACTGGCGGCAATCATCTGTTGTTCTTCAGTAAATTCTTCAGGAATAAAAACGTTTGCCGCTTCAGTTTCTTTGATCAGAAATTCGCCACCTTTAATGGAAGCTTTTGGTTCTGTCGAAATCATATCGAAAGGGGGTTATTATGCGTGCATACTAATTCTTAAACAAAGAAAATCATTTAAAAAGTAGTATGCAAGCATACTAATAATAATTTGCAAATGGAAATATGCTTAAACGCAAACATCCCGAAAGTTCACAACTTTCGGGATGTTCATTGGCCAGATTTCTAGCTATTTAGCGTAATAGGACGAGTTAATTCAGGCGCTCAAAAATACCCGCAACTCCTTGCCCACCACCTACACAGGCTGAGACCATACCGTATTTTTGATCCCGTCGGCGCATTTCGTTCAGCAATTGCACGGATAACCGGGCACCCGTCGAACCGAGTGCATGCCCAAGAGCAATGGCACCGCCGTTCGGATTGATTTTACTCCGGTCCAGACCTAATTCCTGAATAACCGCCAGAGACTGGGCTGCAAAAGCCTCATTTAGCTCTATCAGTTCAATGTCGTCCTGCTTCAGCCCTGCTTTTTGCAAGGCGATCGGGATGGCTGCTACAGGACCAATACCCATAATGCGCGGCTCAACACCGGCCGTGGCATAGGAAACCATCCGGGCAATAGGTTGCAGGTTCAGTTCATTGACAAGCCGCTCTGACATAACGATGACAAAAGCCGCTCCATCTGAAGTTTGCGATGAATTACCCGCCGTTACCGATCCGCCTGCGGTGAAAACCGGTTTCAATTTTGCCAGTCCTTCGGCGCTGGTATCCTTGCGTGGACCTTCATCCTGAGCAACAGTCCATTCGCGGGTTTTCTTTTTATTACTTTCTGCATCGAAATAGGTCTCACTCACCTTGATGGGAACAATCTCATCCGTGAACTTGCCTTCTTTCTGAGCGGCCAGCGCTTTTTGATGGGATTCAAGGGCAAATTCATCCTGTGCGTCGCGACTGATCTTGAACTGCTGAGCAACCTGTTCGGCCGTTAAGCCCATGCCAATATAGTAGTCAGGATGTGCCTTAGCGATTTCGTAATTCAAGGCTGTTTTCCAGCCCATTACCGGGACAAGTGACATTGACTCAGTACCACCGGCAATGATGCAGTCGGCCAGACCAGCATGGATCTTTGCCGATGCAATAGCGATGGCTTCCAGCCCTGAACCGCAGTAGCGATTAATTGTCATACCCGGCACACTGTTTGGCAGCGATAATAAGGCAATATAACGGGCAATCTGCATGCCCTGCTCAGCTTCGGGTACAGCGTTTCCAACGATAAGGTCTTCAACGCGGGCAGGATCAAAATTGGGAACCTGACTGATTAAATGCTTGATGACTTCAGCCGCCAGGTCATCGGGGCGAGTGAAACGGAGACCTCCGCGTGGAGCTTTACCCACGGCAGTGCGGTATCCGGCTACAATGTATGCGTCCATAAAACAGACTGTTGATTACTGGTTAAGCAGGAAACTCACTGCAATAACTCAATTTTTACGGGAATAATTACAGCCTGAACGAAAATTATTATGCAAGCATACTATATATCTTTCAGGGCATCAGTTGCCGTTTAAAGAAATTCCAGGACTCCAGATAGACATTAATATCGTTGGGGTAATCATGTTTGCCACCAAGGACTTTTAGCAATGTAATTTCTGGTTTGCCCCTTAATTTGTAGGTATACCGCTCTATTGTTTTTCCATCGGCTGGGTCAGTATCTGGAAGGAGTTCTTTCACCGGTTTATTCTGGTAGCCTGCGAGGGATGCCCAGTAACTGAATGTACGGTCGGTGGAACGAACGAGCCCCAGGCTGATCGTTCCGGTAATAACTTCACCACCATTGTAGGGGTTAACTTTGTCGTCGGTGCCGTTGACAATCATGACGGGAATCGGAACTCGTTTCTCGGGGCAATCCAGATTATTTGTGTCCGGAAGGTTCGCGATTAGTGCTGATATGGCCCGAAACTTTTCGGGCATGGTTAGGGCAAGCTTATAAGCCATATGGCCACCTCCCGATGTGCCTATGGCAAAAATCTGCTTTACATTGATTTTGTATTTCGTATCAAAATAGGTGATCATTTCTCCGAAGAATGAATTTTCGTTGATATTCTCCAGATTTGCCGCTGAATTTGCCGTTTTTCTACATTCATTCCAGTATCGTTTGTAGCCGTCTGGATAAACAAGCAGGAGGTTTTCGGTATCTGATTTTTCCTCAAGTTTGCTGGCTCCTTTTCGAATCCCCAACCCGTCTCCTCCCGAACCATGCAGCACAAAAATTAATGTTGCATTAGGTTTTGGTGGTTTAAGGAAATGGAAGGTTCGATAATGACCTTCTACCAAAATGGAGTCGGTTAGTAGTGGTTTTTGGGCAAATGAAGAACCAATTCCAAAAAGAATAAAAAGGCAGGTGAAGCGAAGCATAGGTTAAAAAGTATATAGTGAGCAATTGCCCGGCCTTGAAACCAGGGAGTTCCAGGTGGCTATGTACGTTTCAGGAAGTTAAATGATAGGATATTATACTTAGGCCTTTCGCTGTCAAGCGTGCCACGGTTATTAAAAGCAGCATCAGTAACCACCCTCCGCGGCTGCGTTGGCACGCATCTGGGCGAAAGTCCTAATACGTTATTAGCACGCTGGCCTTTCATAAAAATAGCCGCTTTTTGAGCGGCTATAAAAATCAAATTCGATAAATCGTATAAATCCTGAAAGTAGATCTGTTCGGTTAGAAATGACGGTCACCTGCTTCGCGCTTGCCCAGCATAACGGCGCCAACCATAGCGACCAGAAACAGGACCGAAGCCAATTCGAATGGCAGGATATAATCACTGTAAAGAAGATTGCCCAGGTTCTCGACCAGGCCTGTTTTAGCGCTAAATGACACCGGGTTGACTGTAGGAACCTGTGCACTCTTAGCCCGGAAGATGGTAATGAGCATCACCATCAACAAACCGCCTACAACAACGGAAGCCATCTTTGTCAGATTCGTTTTCGATTCTTCATCATCCTTCCGCAGGTTGAGGAACATGATGGTGAACAGAAACAAGACCATAATCGCACCCGCATACACGATAATGTTGACTGCGGCCAGAAATTGGGCATTCAACAGTATATAGTGGCCCGACAGACAAAAAAATGTGGCAATCAGTGCCAGAACGCTGTAGATCGGATTACGAGCTGTCACAACGCCAATTGCACTGAACAGCGTGACGGCCGTCAGAAGCAGGAACAGATAGCCAGTAGGAGTAAGGGCTTTAAAGAAATTTATAAATTCTGTCATAGTTCAGGTGAATGAAGAACGATGGTGGAGATGATTGCCTAGGTAGCAGCCCGTGTCAGGCTAGGTTCCGTTGGTGTGGCTTTAACTTCTGAGTTGGCAACCCGAATATAACGGTCATCCATCTTTTCGACGAGCTGCTCTTTTCCGTAAACCACTTCGTCGCGCTCCTGAAAAACAGGAACCATCCGATCGTGACGGAGATAAACTGCCTGTTTGGGGCAAGCTTCTTCGCAGAGACCGCAGAAGATGCAACGTAGCATGTTGATCTCATAAACAGCCGCGTATTTTTCTTCCCGATACAGATTTTCTTCTCCTTTTTTACGCTCGGCTGCTACCATCGAGATGGCTTCGGCTGGGCAGGCAACGGCACATAAACCGCAAGCTGTACAGCGTTCGCGGCCCTGTTCGTCGCGCTTCAGGATATGGTGCCCGCGGTAAACGGGGCCGAGGTATTTTTTTACCTCCGGGTATTGAATCGTCGGCTTTTTCCGGAAAAAGTGGCGAATCGTGATGGCCAGACCACCAACAACGGCAGGCAGATACATCTTCTCCGCCAGCGTCATTTCCTTATTGCTGACTTGTTTGGAGCGATTGGTTAGTTGCATGTTTTGTCCGTTTTCGGTTTTCGGTTTTCAGTAATGAACCATCGGCTACACTGAAAACCGAAAACCATAAACTATTAAGACCGTTGTGGAATTACTGCTTGTTTCGGCGCACGGGCGGTAGACATTACTGCCAATACGATCATCACAATGGCGATGAGCCAGGTTGCATACTTAAAGTTATACAGCAGACCAGCGCCAGTTACGACTACATTCAGGATGGAGAGCGGAATGAATGTCTTCCAGCCCAGGTTCATCAGTTGGTCGTAACGGAAACGTGGTAGCGTCCAGCGAACCCACATGAAAAAGAAGATGAAGAAGAAGATCTTACCGAAGAAAACGACAAACTGGATTGCCGTTGCCAGGTTATGACCGGCTATAGCTCCCAGTGATTTTTCTAACGCTGATCCTATTTCGTTCATGAATGGATAATGGAAACCGCCAAAATAGAGCGCCGAGATGAACGCGGATGAAACGAACATATTGATGTACTCAGCAAACAGATAGAAGCCAAGTTTCATGGAGCTATATTCGGTATGGTAGCCGCCAACGAGCTCCGTTTCGCACTCCGGCAGGTCGAATGGGGTACGGTTACATTCGGCAAATGCGCAGGTCAGGAAGATGATGAAGCCGAGTGGCTGGGTAAAAACGTTCCACTCGAAGAAACTGGCTTGCTCGGCAACGATCGCCCGAACCGATAATGAACCCGTCATCATCAAAATGGCAATCATCGACAGACCGAGCGCAATCTCGTAACTAATGTTCTGTGAAGCTGCCCGAATAGCGCCGAGCAGCGAAAACTTGTTGTTCGAAGCCCAGCCTCCAACCATAATGCCGTATACACCCAACGACACTACGCCAAAAATGTACAACACACCGATGTTGATTTCGATGGCTTGTACCGGGATTTCGTAGTTTACTTTATTCCAGGCGAACCTGATGCTATCGGCAAATGGAATAACCGAACTCGACATAAGTGCGGTAAGCATGGCCAGGCATGGTCCCAGGATAAATAGCCATTTGCTAGCCTGCGATGGAATGAAATCTTCTTTGAAGAACATCTTGCCCGCATCGGCAATTGGCTGAAGCAAGCCCCAGGGGCCCGCACGATTAGGGCCGATGCGGTCTTGCAGAAACGCGGCCACCTTACGCTCGGCGTAAGTGGAGTAGGTCGCAATGAGGAGCGTTATCCCGAAAATAACGAGGATAATGATTCCTTTAACGATTAATATGGTTAGGTCCATTGGTGAACGTTTCGGTTTATAGTTTTCGGTTATAATTACTGGCAAATACGAATTAGGAGAACCGTAAACTAGTTAACTATAAACTACTCAAGGTTCAGGTTCCATTGCCGATGGCAACTTCGCAAAACGCTCGGGTGGTAATTGTTGAATTGTCAATTGCGACGTATCGCGTTCATCATGAATGGGCTTGTACTCTGCCGCTGCGAGCCGTTGACCGAAGCCTGGCTTTATGGCATCAGCCCGGTATTTATTGGCCGAAATCACAGAACTGCGCGAGATTTTTGTCGGCCCTTCAATTGTCCAGTCGCTGGTTTTTTTGGTTTCGAAGCGGCAGGTATTGCAGATGAACTCCGTTACCTCGTTCCACTCGTTTTTGCGAGCCGTTACCCGAATCACCTCTTCACCCCGATACCAGAGCGTTACTTTCCCTGAGCACGTTGGGCAGTCGCGGTGAGCATCGACAGGTTTCGAGAACCATACGCGATTCTTGAACCGGTACGTTTTATCCGTCAGGGCACCAACCGGGCAAACATCGATAACATTACCCGAGAAATCATTGTCAATGGCTTTCTCGATGTACGTTCCAATTTCAGAAGCGTCGCCACGCCCTAATACACCATGAACCCGTTTTTCGGTAATCTGGTCGGCGGTGTAAACACAACGGTAGCACAGAATGCAACGCGTCATGTGAAGCTGTATGAAGGGGCCAATGTCGTGTTTCTCGAACGTCCGGCGATCCTCTTCGTAGCGTGTCGTAACCTTGCCATGATCGAAGGCAAAGTTCTGGAGGTCACATTCGCCTGCCTGATCACATACTGGGCAGTCGAGTGGGTGGTTCAGGAGCAAAAACTCAACGATACCGTTCCGCGCATCAATTACCTGTGGATTCGTGGTATTTTCAACAACCATACCGTCCTGCACAGCCGTCAGACACGACGCCACTAGTTTAGGCATGGGCCGTGGATCTTTAGCAGAACCCGCTGCCACCCGAACCAGACAAGCCCGGCATTTACCGCCACTACCTTTCAATGGCTGATAGTAGCACATGGCAGGAGGAGCCACATCCGGGCCGATCTTGCGGGCGGCCTGCAAAATGGTCGTTCCCGGTTCCACCTCGACTTCGATTCCGTCGATAGTGACTTTCAACAGTTGCGGCTTTACGTCTTCCATATATCAGTATTGCGGCCAAAAACCGCTCAGTATTAATTGGTTTGCAGCTTTTCAGCCGCACTAGATTTATACCAGAGCCATATCGCCCCGATAAACAGCGCCGGGCTGAGTTGCTTCTGAAGGATTGTCAATATGCCATTGGAATTCATCACGGAAATGCCGGATTGCGCTGGCAACAGGCCAGGCGGCCGCATCCCCAAGCGGGCAAATGGTATTCCCTTCTATTTTCTTGGCTACATCGACCAGCAGGTCAATATCCTGCTGATGACCGTGACCATATTCAATCCGATGTAAAACTTTTTCCATCCAGCCAGTACCCTCGCGGCAGGGACTGCACTGGCCGCAGGACTCATGGTGATAGAAGCGGGAGAAGTTCCAGGTATTACGAACAATGCAGGACGTTTCGTCGAAGACAATAAAACCGCCGGAACCCAGCATTGTACCCGTTGCAAATCCGCCATCCGACAGCGACTCATAAGTCATCAGGCGCTTATCGCCATTGGCGAGCGTCAGAGCCAGATTGGCGGGTAAAATAGGAACAGAAGAGCCTCCGGCAACCAGTGCTTTGAATTTATGGCCTGGCCGAATGCCACCACACCATTCATCAGCATAAATAAAATCTTCGACCGGAACGCCCAATTCAATTTCGTAAACACCCGGCTTATTGATGTGCCCCGATGCCGAAATCAATTTTGTGCCCGTACTTCTGCCAATACCAATGGCGGCATAAGCATCACCACCGTTATTGACAATCCACGACGCGGTTGCAATCGATTCTACGTTATTGACTACAGTTGGGCATTGATATAAACCCTTGACCGCCGGAAATGGTGGTTTATTCCGTGGATTACCCCGTTTGCCTTCGAGCGATTCGAGCAGGGCTGTTTCTTCGCCACAAATGTAGGCTCCACCACCCGGTTGTACGACCAGTTCGAGGTCATAGCCTGTACCTAAAATATTTTTACCCAGAAAGCCTTTTGCTTTTGCTTCGGCGATGGCTTTTTCGAGAATGCGAATAACGTACATCAGTTCACCCCGAACATAGATGAACGACTTATTGGCTCCCAGTGCAAATGATGAAACAATCATTCCCTCAATCAACAGGTGAGGAAGGTTTTTCATCAGGTAATGGTCTTTGAACGTTCCGGGCTCCGATTCGTCGGCGTTGCAGACAAGATAACGCGGAACGCCCTCCGGCTTAGCCAGAAAGCTCCATTTCATACCCATCGGGAAACCAGCGCCACCACGCCCCCGAACGCCCGCTTTTTTCACTTCTTCAACAATGGCCTCGGGTGTCATTGTTTTAAGCGCTTTCTCAACGGCCGTATAGCCGCCCTGTTTCCGGTATACATCGAAGGTTTCGATGCCGGGAACGTTAATATGTTCGGTCAGTATTTTGGTAGCCATGGGTTACTTCGACAACTCGTCAATGATCTCGTCTACACGCTCGTTAGTCAGATTCATATAGTATTTTTCCCGAATCTGAAACACTGGGCCCATTCCACAGGCGGCTAGGCACTCAACTTCTTTGAGTGTGAACTGTCCGTCGACTGTTGTTTGGCCGGTGTCGATGCCAAGGCGTTGTTTCAGATGGGCATATACCTCTTCGCCACCCATCAGGCAACATGGACCCGTACGGCAATACTCAATAACATGCTTACCGACCGGGTCAATGTGGTACATGGTGTAGAATGTTGCTACCTCATAAACCTCAATTGGCTGGATACTAAGCAACCGGGCTACGTAGTCCATACCTTCGGGACTGGTCCAGCCTTCCTGCTCCTGCAACAGATGAAGCAGCGGCAATAGCGCTGACTTCTGCCGCCCGTCAGGATAATTGGCAATAATTTCCTGCGCTTTCGTTAAACGCTCTGGGGTAAAAACCACCGGTTTATTTTCAACAGTCGTGCTCATAAACTGAAAACTGTACTATGCATCTAACTCACCTGCAATGACATTCATACTACTCATAATGACAATGGCATCAGATAGCGTGAGGCCTTTACACATTTCCGGGTAAGCCTGGTAATAGATAAAACACGGACGACGGAAGTGTAGGCGGTATGGTGCGCGACCTCCATCGCTGATCAGGTAGAAGCCAAGTTCGCCGTTACCGCCTTCAACAGCGTGATAAACTTCACCAACGGGTGCATCGATCTCGCCCATCACAATCTTGAAGTGATAGATGAGGGCTTCCATGTTTTTATAGACTTCCTGCTTTGGCGGTAAGTAATATTGAGGAGCGTCAGCATAATAGGGGCCCTCCGGCAGGTTGTCCATCGCCTGCTGAATAATCCGAAGACTCTGCCACATTTCCTCATTCCGAACCATGAACCGATCATAGGTATCGCCACTTTGTCCGACAGGAATGTCAAACTCAAAGTCCTGATAGGATGAATACGGGTTCATCACACGAACGTCGTAATCGACACCCGCGGCTCGCAGGTTTGGGCCAGTAAAGCCATAACTAAGGGCGCGTTCTGCCGAAATTGACCCAACGTTTACAACGCGATCCATGAAAATCCGGTTGCGATTAAATAGATTTTCAAACTCGCGTAATATTTTAGGGAAACGTACCAGCAGCTCTTTAATCTTACGGATGGCAGTAGGAGAGAGGTCACGCTCCATGCCACCAATTCGACCCATATTAGTCGTTAAACGAGCTCCACAGATCTCTTCGTAAATTTCGTAAATGTTTTCACGCTCCTGATAGATATACAAAAAGCCGGTAAAAGCTCCTGTATCAACACCTAAAATGCCATTACAAACGACGTGGTCGGCAATCCGGGCCAGTTCCATCAGAATGACGCGGATGTATTGGGCCCGTTTCGGTATGTCGATGCCCAATAATTTTTCAACTGTCATGTGCCAACCCATATTGTTAATGGGCGACGAACAGTAGTTCATCCGATCGGTAAGCGTAGTAATCTGGTAGAACGGGCGACGCTCGGCAATTTTCTCGAAAGCCCGGTGGATGTACCCGATCGTCTGCTCGCTCGATACAATTTTCTCCCCGTCCATCTGAAGGACGTTCTGGAAAATACCATGCGTAGCTGGGTGGGTTGGACCGAGATTGAGCGTAGTCAGTTCATTAACATACTGAACCGGACCCTGTTCGGCAGGCAGGTTTTTGTTGGCTATATCGAGATCTTCAGAAACCATTTCTTAAAGAGTAAAAGAGCGAAAGAGTAAATGCGTAAATACGCATTCGCTCTTTCGCCAGTATTTATCGTCCAAACAATGCGTCAATTTTATCTTCGCGGGTGGCGTCTTCGAGCGGATATTCTTTGCGCATCGGGAAATAATCCATTTCCTCCATGTTCAGGATTCGGCGCAGATCAGGGTGTCCATCGAAAATAATCCCAAAAAAGTCGAAGGTTTCGCGTTCCATCCAGTTTGCACTGGCAAAAACGGGACTCGCGGTCGGAATGTGAAGATCATCTGCTGACAGATAGACTTTGACTCGCAACCGGAAGTTGTTGGTCAGACTGTGTAGATGATAGACCACACAGAACTCTTTACCCACTGAATCCGGGTAATGTATGCCGGTGATATCAGTCAAAAAACCAACCTGAAATGTCTGATGGTCTTTTAGGTAAGTGATCAGCGGGATAATCGTTTCCCGAGTAGTCGAAAAGGTTAGCAGGTCATACGGATCATCAAAATCACTGACAGCCTCGCCAAACTGATTAATAATGGTCTGCGCAACTTCTTCGTTGGTCAGCATCTTCAATTAGTGAATGAGTGAACGAGCGAACTAGTGAATGGGTAAGAAGAGGCTGGATGCTCATTTACTCATTCACTAATTTACTATTTATTGTATGCTATACGAATTCAACAGTTTCTGATACTCTTCAGTATTTCGACGACGAAGCGATTCGTTCTTGGCGAGTTCCTGCACCTGCATCACGCCATCCAGAATCTGCTCGGGGCGAGGGGGGCAACCCGGTACATATACATCGACAGGAATGATGCGGTCGATGCCCTGCAACACACTATATGTATCGAAGA
The DNA here is from genome assembly GCF_010233585.1 of Spirosoma endbachense. Classification (NCBI taxonomy): domain Bacteria; kingdom Pseudomonadati; phylum Bacteroidota; class Cytophagia; order Cytophagales; family Cytophagaceae; genus Spirosoma; species Spirosoma endbachense. Next base: position 6,662,076 of record NZ_CP045997.1, on the reverse strand, counting down.
TACCACCACTTGACGCACAGGCCCCAATGGCAATTACCCAGCGTGGCTCGGCCATTTGCAGGTATACCTGCTTAACAACCGGCCCCATCTTTTTGGCAATTGTTCCGGCTACCAATAGCATATCGGCCTGGCGAGGTGAAAAACTTGGTCGCTCCGACCCGAAACGGGCCAGATCGAAGGTTGAGGCCATGGTTGACATGAACTCAATGCCACAGCAGGAAGTTGCAAATGGAAGTGGCCAGAGGGAATTTGCCCGAGCCAATCCAATAATTTTATCGAATGAAGTGGCGGAAAATCCCGGTCCATCGTAACTCGCGGGTGCTTCGGCCAGCTTAATGTCAGTTGCCATAAGATACGTTGTATTTGCTTACTATAACAACGAATAAATATGCTCGAAAATTCATTTGTTGAGGCCTATTCCCAATTCAGAACACCCTTACGGATGATGTAGTAGAAACCCGCCAGTAATAAGCCCATAAACAGAACCATTTCGATAAAACCGGTTAAACCCAGTCCTTTAAAATTTACTGCCCATGGGTACAAAAAGATTACTTCCACATCGAACAATACGAACAGGATAGCAATCAGGAAATACTTGATGGAAATTGGAGTACGGGCATCACCATGAACAGGAATCCCACACTCAAAGGGATCGTCCTTTTTTTGGCTATGACGCTTGGGGCCAATGGCGTGGGTTACAAGCATCGTTGTGACGATGAAACCAAGGGCTAAACCAAGCTGGATCAGCACCGGCAGATAGTCGGCCGGGAGGTAGGTTGCGTTCATACAATGAATTGAAAATATCGGCGCAAATGTAGCGATAAAACCAATAGACACATTTAGTTGCCATTGAACCTTAGCCCGAACATCTTCCAAAGATACAGAATAACCATCGTTTTTTCAAGATTAAGCAAGTCTCTGTTGATCCCTGGTCAGGTGTAAAACAAAATAAGACCTTTTCCAGGAAAAGGTCTTATTTATGTATAAACGAGTATTGCTTTACTTCTATCGGGCGATGATAATACGCCGGGAGACGTTAAAGCCTGCCGACCGGACGCGGATAATATATTCACCCTGAGCAAGACCCGATAAATTAAGCAATTTGCGCTCATCAAAAATTGGAACCACAAATGATGACAGTTGCTGTCCTGTTAATGAAAAAACGTCGACAAGGGCGTCTTTCAGGTTTTCAATCGTTTCGATGGTTACAACACCATCGTTTGACGGATTTGGGTATACACTGACTCCGCCGGTGGTCTGATCGAACACAAAATCTTTAGGCGCGCTGTAGTTAGAGTAACAAGTCAGATTGGAGCTATTATTCAATGCGAATGTCGTTTTATCGCGAGCTGAATAACTCCCGCTTACAATAACTTTTACGACTGGCCCATTCTGTGGAATAACTTCGCCGGACCGGCGCCAGTCAAACTGATCGATCTGTCCGCCTGTTGGGGTAGGTAGCGTTGCCTGTAGCGAGTAAGTACCGACTTGTTCGACCGTAGGTGCCGGTAATTTAGGGCGAGCCGTTAATGTGATGGTTGATGATTGTGCTGATTTGCAGCCATATACATTTACTGACTGAGCCGAATAAACCCCTGATGTGCCTACCGTAATTGATCTGCTGGCAATGCCTGTACTCCATACCGGAATACTGCCCGTGGAAGAAGTAGCGACCAGCGTTAACGTTGAATCGGCACAAATCTGTTGCTGAGAACCGGCCGGTTGCCCTGGCTGTTTACTCAGCGAAATTGTTGGAACTGTTGGCTGGATTACGCCTTGTACGTCAATAGCGGGTGATAAATATGTATTGCCATATTTATCTTTCAGAGTCGCACGATAAACTCCTGACTTATTGATTGTGATCGATTGTGTCGTTTGTCCGCTGTTCCACACATATGATTTATACAGATCAGGCAATGAAACTGTCAAGGCGTTATTTGCTGCACAAGTTATTTTAATGGCGGGTGAAGGGAGTGGTGTTAATGGACGCGATGTGGCGAAGAAAATAGAATTCAGGCTGTTGAACCAGGCCTGACCTAATTGCTTTAAGCCATCTCCGCCAAAGTGAACATCGCCTTCATAACGGGGAATCTGAATATTATCGGTAAAGGGTCCCGCAAAAACATTGTTGTTATAGGTATTGATAACGTCGTTTTGGGCCTGAATAATGTCTTCGCTTACCTGGCCTGTGTTGTATGATGATCGTGCCAAAACCCAGGCCGGATAACGATCTGTATCTGAGCGCGTCTTATTGATCAGATACTGCATGTCATCAGCGTATACTTTTCGAGTGGAGTGTATTGGAAAGTTATCATTTTCGCCCTGTTGCCACAACACAGCGCGTAACCCCTGAAGAGAGCAATAATAACGAAGGGCGATCACTAAGTTTGCGTAAGGCATTCCAGCCGGAAACGGCTGGCTGTTAAACCACTTGAGGGTTGTCTGATTGTTTGAACTTTCTACCCAGTTTTTGATGATCGTAGCTTCCCAGGCCGTATTGATGAACAGCACGGGAACATTATATTGTTTCGCAATTAAATCGCCCAGTACACCCCAGCACCAGGCACTCTGGCCGCGGGGCCCAATCAGTGAAGCGGCACCAAGTTGCTGAAAGGAAGGCGCTGGTGGATCGGCCAGCGAATTTGCCGTCGAGTTATCATAGGTAACGCAGTTGACCCGATCATCAGCTGCCCCTACTGCGCCGAAGTTCTGAAAACCTTGTGCATTAGACTGACCCGTGACAATGAATACTTCGCCAACACCAATTTTGCGGATTACGTCACTACCCACTATGGCTCCTCCCGAAAAGGCCTGTATCTCCAGCCGATACCAACCTCCCTGCGCCCGGATAGAGCTTTGAAAGATTCCCCCCTGTGGATTCCGCTGGATGGTAGCCCACTCGGTGTTTATGCCCTGTCCTGCAACCTCAGCAATAACACGAGCCTGGACACTATCAACTGGTTGGTAGTAATTGCCCGATACGTAAATTGTACTCGTGTTATCGGCTCCCCGTTGGAAAATGGCCCGGCTTTCAGGATACGTAATCTTTATTGCCTGACCGGTAGTCTGCGCTTTAGCATTGGGAAGCATAGCCCTCTGACTAAATAGCAGAAAAATGTACAGGATATAATAGTTTTTCATGTGTCAGTTTTCTTCAGTCCTGTTGCTAGTAGGTATGCTGATCAAGGCGTAATTTATTTCTTATAGCAACAATCAGACCTTACTTAATAAATACACCGTTCAATCATAAAATCCCCGGCAAAATACAAATTTTGCCGGGGATTTTATGATTGAACGGTGTATTTGGCAATAATATTACAAACCGAGCAAAATTCGTTTGGACCCAGTAAAGCCAGAAGCTTCAACTCGTAGAATATAAACACCAGCTGGTAAGTCGGTTAGGGTAAGTTGCTTCCGCTCATCGAATACCGCAATGTTTCGAACCAGAACTTTTTGGCCAGTCAACGTATATAACGTGAGCGTAGCGTTTGCTAGGTTTTGCTGGGTTTCAACAATGACAATTTTATTTGGATTTGGGTTTGGGTAAACGCTAAGTCCATTAAAACTTGGATCAATTGTCAGCAGATAGGCGGCCGAGGGTAACGAGAAACACGTGAGTGTATTTGAATAAACGATCGATGAGCGGGCGGTATAGTTACCTGATGTTCCAGCTTTAATAATGGCGGTTTGGACAGCTAATGAATCATTATCCCGACGCCACAGAAAACGATCGCCATTGGTCGAACTAACCGCTTCAAGCGTATACGTTCCAATCGAATTTATGGTTGGAGCAGGAGGTAGCGCTTTAACATCAACAACGGTAGGATTTGATTGTGTCGAAACACAGCCATTTACATCGCGAACTCGTGCGGAGTAGTTGCCTGCCTGCCCGGTTGTAATACTACGAGTGGAATCGCCGGTTGACCAGAAGACTGTATAAGGACCCTCTACTGTAAATGTTACCCTATCGCCCTGGCAGATTGTTGGCGAACGGCTGGATAATATGGTTGGAGCGTTAGGTAAAGGATTTACGCGTACATTAATAACCGACGAGAAAACAGATAAGCAACTATTCTGGTCACGAGCCTGTGCGGCATAATTGCCCGATTGATTTACCGTGATCGTTTTGTTCACCTGCCCGCTCGACCAGACTACATCGAAAGGAGATGTTGCATTTAACGCAACACTATTGCCAGCACAGAACGTTGTGGCTCCAGCTGCCGATACGGAAGGCGTGGGAGGAAGCGGGTTTACCTTGACTGTAACAATATCGGATGGCACAGATGGGCAACCGAACTGATTTCGGGTGGTGAGGGAGTAATCGCCAGACTGAGTAATGGTCAGGCTTTGAACCGTTTGCCCGTTTGTCCAGAAATAGGCCGTTTCAGTTGAAGCAGTCAATATAACATTCCTGTCTGCGCAGAAAGTAGTAGCGCCATTGGCTACAATGGTGGGTTTTGCAGGCAACGGATTGGATACTACCTGAAGCACATTAGATGGTTTTGATGTGCAACCGTTCTGATCGGTTACGGTAGCCGTATAGGAACCTGATGTCGTGACGGTAATTTGCTTGGTTTTTTGTCCATCACTCCAGTTATAGACAACATTATCGCTGGAAGCCAGCAAAACAGTATTATCGCCCTGGCAAAAAGTGGTTGGCTTACTGTTCGTTATAGTTGGAGTTGCCGGAAGAGGATTGAGTGTAAGCTGGAGGGTATTTGAAACAAAATCACAGCCACTGACATCCCGGTATCGAACCGAATAGGCACCAGCCGCGCTGGCATTAAATGTTTTCCCTGAAGCAACACTGGTATTGTTGGGCTGACTAAGCCAGGTTACATTATCGTAATTAGCGGTCAGGGCGAGTGTGCTTCCATCACAGATCGCAGGTGGCCTATTACTGACTATTGAGGCTACTGGCGTATCTGAAACGCGCAGGTAACTGGTAAAATTTGTATTCCCCTGTGCATCTTTAACCTTGGCTCGGTATAGCGTACCGGGCCCTTTTGTTATGCTTTGGGTTGTTTCACCCGATTCCCACTGAATGGACGAATAACTACCATTAATTGTGAACGTTAAGTTATTACCTGCACACGCTACCGTAACCGTTGGGGCCAAAGCGGGGCCATGAGGAGTCGATGTCTGGAAGAAGGCATCACTTAAGCTACTATTCCAAAGATTAGAGACTGAGATTAATCCATTAAAATCGAAATGAACACGATCAGGATCAAAAAGGGGCGCACGATAACGTGGAACCTGAACGGTGTCGGTAGAGGGACCAGCAAATACATTAGGCGTTGTCGCAATAACCTGATCCTGGGCAGCGATTATTTTGCTACTTGGCCCTAAAGGATCATAATGGGAAGCTCTGGCAACTACCCAGGAAACGTTTCTGCCAAAATCCTGCCGGGTTTGATTAATAACAAACTGAAGGTCGGTGACGTAGCTTTGAGTCGTTGTATTGAACAAATTGTCAGCTTCTCCCTGGTGCCATAAAACAGCCCGTACACCAAGCATATTGCAATAATTCTGTAAGGCAAATTTGAGGTTTATATAAGGTTGCCGAGCCGGATAAGGTGATCCCCCATACCCGTAGGCCGTACCACCCGCTGGGGCACTATCACTCCAGTTTCGAACGGATGTTCCTGTAAAAGCTGCGTTAAAAAACATAACAGGAACATTCAGCCTAGTGGCCAAAAGATCACCCAGGCGGCCCCAGCACCAACTTCCCATGCCACGGGGAGCAATAGTAAAACCTGCCCCATTGTCTAAGTGCGAGAATTGAGGTACGGGAGGGTCATTCGGGAAGCCGTTGTCGGGGTATCTATAGTTTACGCAATTAACCCGATCATCTGTCGAGATAGGTGCACTATAGTGAACGCCCTGTGCGTTTGATTGGCCGGCTACGACAAATACTTCTCCTACACCAACGCGTTCGACAGTAATGATATCTCCAACCTGCTGCCCGTTGTTCATACCCCGTACCTGAAGATCATACCAACCGCCCGATACAGTAAGATCGCCTGCGTAGGTTCCACCACCTGGGCTATTTTGGATAGGCTGCCAGTCTACAGAAGTACCTTGCCCATTTCTGGCCTGTACTCTGGCCTGTACCTGTGTGATCGTGGCTGTGTAGTAACCGGTGATCCTAATAATCGCCTGATTGGCATTATTACGCTGAAAAACAGCCCGGGTAGTAGGAAACGATACTTGAATCTGAGCCATCAATAGAGTTGGCAATAATAGCCACACTGCCAGATAGCAGGCCAACGAAATATGTTTCATAGTGCGTATAGATGCGGCCAGGTTGTATTCTTGGCGGCCAGATTTACTAAATTCGAAACTATTTACTCGGCTGGCTCTGGATTTGCCGTTAAGCGTTGCCAGATGCTGTCCTTCAATTCATCTAATCCAAGTTGGCTAACCGCCGATATAAACGTTACGGGTAATTTCTTTGGTAATGTTTCTTTAATCCGTGCTATGTCGCTCTGGTCAACCAAGTCTATTTTTGAGATAGCCAGTAAGCGATCTTTATCCATCAATTCTGGATTATATTCACGTAATTCATTCAGTAGCGTATTATACTCCTGACGAATATCATCGCTGTTCGCTGGTATTACGAACAAAAGAACCGAGTTGCGTTCAATATGCCGCAGAAAGCGCAGACCGAGCCCTTTCCCCTGAGACGCTCCCTCTATAATGCCCGGAATGTCGGCCATCACGAACGATTTATAATCTCTATACGCTACGACACCTAAATTAGGTACAAGGGTTGTAAAAGGGTAATCAGCAATTTCGGGCCGGGCCGCCGATAATACAGATAACAGCGTGGACTTACCAGCATTAGGAAAGCCGACCAGGCCAACATCAGCCAGAAGTTTTAATTCCAGTACAACCCATTCTTCAAGGCCCGCTTCGCCTGGTTGAGCATAATCGGGGGCCTGCTGGGTTGCTGATTTAAAATGGTCGTTGCCTAAGCCACCTCTGCCGCCAGGAAACAGAATGATTTCCTGCCCGTCTTCAGTAATTTCGGCTAACTGCTTTCCTGTATCGGGATTGCGGGCAATGGTTCCCAGTGGTACTTCCAAAATAACGTCCTGGCCTTGCGCACCACTCCGTCGGCCACCTTCACCGGCTGTTCCGTTCTCCGCTTTTACGTGTTTACGATATTTTAAGTGAAGCAACGTCCAGAGTTGAGCGTTTCCTTTTAAAATAATATGGCCACCCCGTCCACCATCACCGCCATCAGGGCCACCTTTAGGGGTATGCTTTTCGCGTCGGAAGTGAACCGATCCAGCTCCGCCCGCGCCCGAACGACAGTTTATTTTTACGTAGTCAATAAAATTGGATGAAGCCATATGTTATATACTCCCTATACCTATAGTGTAGGTATTCTTCTGGGTTGGTAACGAAAATCTAACTAACGGCCTGCTCAATCTTACTACAGATAAGACTGAAGATCGTTTCAATATCACCAATACCATCGATGGCGGCAAACTTTCCCTGCTGATTATAGTAATCGGCTACCGGGGTAGTTTTGTCGTTATATTCTTTAACACGCCGTCGAATGAGTTCTTCATTCTGATCATCCGGGCGGCCAGAGGTTTGCCCTCGCAATAATAAACGCCGGGTTAACTCTTCATCGTCTACAACAAGAGCAATCATGGTCGTAATCTGAGTATCGTGCTGACTCAACAGTTGATCCAGCGCTTCTGCCTGAGGAACAGTTCGCGGAAATCCATCAAAAATGAATCCTGCGGCAGATTGATTCTCTTGTAACTTATTTTCAATCATGCCAATCACTACCTCATCTGGTACTAATAAGCCCTGATCCATCAATTGCTTTGCCCTCTGCCCTAATTCTGTACCAGCAGCAATTTGAGAACGTAATAAATCGCCAGTAGATAAATGAACCAGATTGTATTTGCGGATTAATTTCTCGCTCTGTGTTCCTTTGCCAGCACCTGGAGGGCCAAACAGTACAAGGTTAAGCATACGGCTTCTATAAGGTAGTGTCGTCTGGGTAAAAATTTGCGCCCGCAAAGTTACGATTCCGCCCGGAAAATAATATACGCACTGGAAACGGGTAACAGGTTTTTATTAACTGGAAATCAAATAAAAAGCGCAGACGGCCGCCTGCGCTTTTTATTTGATTCATTAGTCCGTGAAATTATTTACCGGCTGTACTCTTTTTAGCCGGAGTCTTGGGTTTAACCGCAGGCTTAGCCGGAGTAGCTGGTGCTGGTGCTTCTTTCGGGCCTTCCAGCGCTTTTTTCACACTTTCATCATTTGGATCAATGGCCAGCACCTTTTCGAAATATTCCTTCGCTTTGGCGTCGTCTTTCTTTAAAATACTGAATCCGGCCAATGCTTTATAAGACGTTACTAAGTATCGCTTATAGTCCGTCTTATCCGAAGAATCCGGAGCAATTGCCTGCTCAATGAATTTTTCATAAAGCGGACCCGCTAAACTAGCTGCTTTATCCTTATCGTTCGGGTAAGCATAGTAGTTAGCACCGGCCCGATAATAGTAAGCCAAAGGATACTTTTTACCATCTGCTTCAATTCGTTGCGCCATTTGTGTAAACGCCGAATCTGCCCGTAAGTAATACTGTTGCTTCACCTGCTTAATCTGCGCGGTGTCCATCTGCGCAACTGTGCTATCCCGACCTACTCGTGGAGCATATTGATAATTGGCAAGACCTAACCACAAGAAGTCATTGTTTTGTGGCTTTTTGTCGTTCGCGATTGTTTTTGCGTAATACGTAGCCGCCTTGTCGTACTTCTTGTTCTTATAAAGCTTCTCGCCAATCTCACGGTACAGATTCTCCGTCGTATCCTGAGGAGCTGCTTTCTCCAGATTAATAATGCTAAGCGAATCGCCTTCTGGTGTTCCTAGTTGCGAGTATGCCCGTCCAAGATACTTGTAATCGTCATAAATTACTTTCTGAGGAGCAGTCGAAATGAACCGGTTCAATGATTCGACCGATTCATTGTTTTTGCCCAGAGCCGAGTAAGCCCAGCCATACATCCGATCAATAATTGGGTTGTTGATTTTCCCTTTCAGTTGGTCGAGATAGGCAATTGCTCCCTGATAATCCTGAGCCAGGAATTTGTAGCGAGCTACATCAAGTAATTGCTCCGGATCGGTTGTTCCACTCTTCTGTACGTACAGTTCATAGTTTGTAGCAGCCGCTTTGTAGGCACGGGAGTTTGCGAGTGCATCAGCGTATGCCCGATACGTAGGAGCAAACTCTGGATCGTTCTGAATAGCCAGTTTGAAATATTCCTGAGCTTTTACATAGTTCTTCCCACGGAGATATAAGCGGCCAATTTTGTAGTTAGCCTCCGCCAGATTGGGAGTAATCGTTAATGCGTTTTCGTATTTCGAGATCGCATTACCACCGTCATTTTTCAAGAAGTACGCATCGCCCAGAAGCATCTCGATCTCGGCATTTTCGTTCTTTTTGTCTTTTTCGTCAGCGATGGTGAGTAGGCGAATCGCTTCTGCTGGATCATTTGTTTCTTCCAGCGTGTACATTTCACCCGCCCGGATCAACGCATTCTGATCTTTGCTCTTCGTTGCGGAAATAGCATTATCAATTAACGTTTTGGCAGCGGCCCGATCTTTTTTTGCTAAGGCTACGCCAGCCAGACCAATATTATTTAATTGATTTTTAGCATCGGCAGCTGCTCCCTTGTCGAAAGCTGCTTTAGCCTGATCGATTTGTCCACTTCTCAGGTAATAATAACCCAGGTAGAATTGATTCTCAGCCGATGGCGAACTGGTGGCTAACTGCGTAAGAGTTTGGCCTGCTTTCGCAAATCGCTCAGCCTCCACGTCTTTCAGTGCCGTTTGGACGTCCTGCGCCATCAATGGAGCAGTCATGGCCCCCACGAACAGGATGGTCAACAGCGATTTTTTCTGGTTGTTCATCATGTATTTCAGGTTGGAAATTAGAAAAAAGGTTTTGTGAGTATTAAACAATTAGCAAAACTAAAAAATTGCTTTTAAATCAAAAAACTTGCTTTTACGTTTGTCTGTTTAGCGATCTGCCAAACACCGCCTTTTTTACACATAACTATATAGATAGGGGATTTGTATGCACGTATGTGGTATTTTTTTTGAATTATATATTTCCGGATCGTTCACAATATTTTTAGTTCGGCTATAAATTAATGTGATTCGGTAGCCACAATTACTAAAAAACAGCAGAATAGCCTTTTTTCTTTGTATTTTTACTGTTGATATTAATTACATATGAGTGAACATTCGATTAAATAATTTATACTTGCAGCAGGAGCCGACTTGGTATTATAAATATTGATACCTTAGCTTTGTGCATAAAGCTCCAAAAGCTAGTATCTACTCTTCTATCACACACCGGAATGTTGGAACGATCCTGAAAATAGTTTTAGGGGTCAACTGTATTTCGGGGATAATCAATAACCCAAAAATACAGTCCAACTTCGTTTTAAATAAAAAAAATGCAAACGATATTGACAGATGAACCGCCTGCCTTGACCAAAGACCTTCTTCGTATATCGCATAGAAAAAAGGCTGTTACATTTTGGGGGCTGACCATACTTATAACGTTAAGTCTACTATTAATCTGTTATGTATATGATAATTTTATCACTAATGGAGATGGATTAGTTGCCAACTTCGCCTATAAAAATATTGCGAAACTTAGTATAGTAGTTGCCATAATTGGATTCTGCCTGCATTTAATGCTGCTGTCACGGCATAAATTGATACAAAATCTATCGCTTGCTTTTCTATCAGCCCTGTTTTTCCTGATGTTGTTGGAAACAATTGGGCATACCGTATTAGGTCTACAGCTTGTTAAAAGCTCTCCATTTGTATTTAGACGATTTTATGTTTCTCCGGGTGTAACCGCTATTCGCCCCTTTCCGGCTGGAGATTTAAATCCAATTGCGGGGCGCTCTCATTTGCCAAAGGGCAAGGATCGATTTGTGAATTGTGAAGGAGATTCAATCCGGCGTTCCTACAACTCTGTTGGGGCTATGGACCGTGAACGGTCTTTAACCAATTTAAATCCACACAGAAAACGAGTAGCTATAGTAGGCGATTCGTTCATGGAAGGGTATCTGGTTAATGAGCCCTATCGATTCTCATCTATATTAGAACGCGAGACCGGAGCTGAACATCTGAATTTTGCCGTAAATGGCTCTAATCCTGTTCATTACTTCCTCATGTACAAAGGCATTGTCAAGCAGTTCGACCATGATATCGTACTTGTTGGTTTTTTGCCTGCCAATGATTTTGAAATTCTTGATGAACGGCAGGATTATATGCGTGTAGATTGGCCAAGTTATGTACCTTACTGGCATGGTAAAGCGCCTAATTATACGCTTAACTATAGCCTGGCCAATACAAGTCAGGCGCTGTCCAGTGGTCATCAGACTAACTCGAAAGTACTGAAAGTCGTTGATTCATTGTATTCTGCCCTGTCATTTGGCGATAAACTCAAAGCTGATTTATTGGCTCATTCCAGTTTGTTTCGACTATTGGGAGAAGCTAACGCTAAAAGCTTTCAAAGTGGAAAAATGACCAGATATCAGTCATTTAATGAAGAGCAGTGGCAATATGTTCGCCAATCGCTTACCCAATTGATTAAAGAAGCCAAAGGAAAGCAAGTACTTATTCTGTCATTACCTACTTTAGCCGATCTTTCGGCATTGAAACAAGGAGCTGAAAATCGGATTGACCCCATTTTGTCCGATTTCTGCCGTAGAAATGGAGCCACTTTCATTTCTCTTGCTCCAGCTTTTCTGTCTTATAAAGGCACTTTAGCCAGTTTATACATCAGTTGCGATGGTCACTGGTCGAAACAGGGAGAAGCCTTTGCGGCCGATTTTGTATTGCACCATCCTGCGTATCGTAATTTGCTAAATATGCCCTAATCGAAGCAATTTTCACCATTAATGTTGCTGTCTCGATTACTCTTTATACCAATAGAGATGTGGCGGTTGTAAACAGATATGTAGGTATTTAAGCAAGACTTTATCGCATGTAGCGATAGTTGGGATATAAAAACCCCCACATTGAATGTACCATCAAATGTGGGGGTAGAAAAATAAGTATAGCTAATTTTCGAAAAATATTAGTCTCAAGAAAACAATGTTATTTCCTGAGATTTACTTCGCGGTTATAGGCAATTGAAGGCCAAAGCCCAAGTTTGTAAATAATAAGCGACCCGGCATCCCGCATAACGTAATTTACGAGCCCTCCACCCAGCCCCGGATGTGATTCACGACTCAGTACGTAGACAGGTCTTCGTAAAGGGTATCGCTGCATTCCTAAATCTTCCTGAAAGGGCTGAAAGTAATCAGCTCGCTTTGTAGGGTTCTCTTTTGACGAAATACCAACAACGCGCAAATCTTTAGAAAGCTCGGCAGTAAGTGGTTCATCGCCGTCGCTAATCCAGTTGACACCAATAAAGCCTAATGCAGATGGATTCTTTCGGACAAAATCAATAACCTCCCGGTTTGATTTAGTCGTGAAAATGCGTAGCCCTTTAACATCAGTAATCCCGAAGGTATGCAGGATAAAATCCAGGTTACTGGAGTTGTTATTATCAAATACCAGCGTAATTGGCCCTGATTGATTCCCATCTTTCAATTGCGACCATTGAGCGAGCTTTCCGGTGAAAACCTGTTTCAGCTCACTCATTGTTAACAAACTATCGTTGTTGGCTTTGTTGATTATAAGCGCTACACCATCGGTGGCCAATTTGGTTGTTGACCCAACAATTTTTCGTTGATTTAAAACAGCCTTTTCGTTGGTCGACAGCATTCGGGTCGTAAAAGCAATCCGGGCGCTATCCTTTAGCATTAAGTTGATTGCCTCCTGTTCAGGCTTATAAATTACTTTAAAATGGGCGTCAGGATAAATACCTGAGTAGGCCGACGTTAACTGGGTAACCAATGGCCGGAATGACTCGTCGGCTGCTATTACGATAGAGCCTCTGGATGGATTATCCAAGGGTGGTTTTCCACTATCACAGCTAAGCAATCCTAGCAGAAGGACGGATCCCCCAATTCCTAATCTAATCATTTGCTCGAAAACCTTGATAGGCACGATAAGCCCGAAAACTTCCATAAATCAACAGGAGTGTTGCTAGTCCATACCGTAAAAATCCGGCTTCAGGAAACACTCCAAAAGACTGAGAGGAGGCAATCAGTGCGATGCCTCCTCCCAAGTATGCCAGCGAAGCTAGTACTGAAATGTATAGTGTTAGCTTCGCTGGACCTCGATTTTGTCCGCGCATAGATTGATTATTCCAGCGTGAAGTTGATCGGTAGATTATACTTTACCCGAACCGGACGGCCTGACTGTTTGCCTGGACGCCACTTTGGCATACCCTTTACCACACGCTGTGCTTCTTCATCTGTACCGAAGCCCAGACCTTTCAGCACCTGTACGTCCTGAATACTACCATCGGTATTAACAACGAAGCTAACGAACACACGTCCTGAAACGTTGGCCCGCTGAGCAGCTGCCGGATAGCGAAGGTTTTTGCTCAAGTATTGGCCCAATGCAGCCATTCCACCCTGAAATTCTGGTTGTTGTTCTACGACCGTAAAGATTTCTTCTTCTTTCGGAGCAGCTTCAACGGCAGCTTCAACTTTGGTAGGGGCTGCCGAAGCTTCAGGAGCAGCAATTACTTCCTCGGCATTCGGGTCACCTTCCTGGGTTTTTTCAGCAGCAACAGCTTCTTTAAGCTCTTCAACGGCTGGTGGCGGAGTTTCTTCCGGTACTTCCTCATCCGGCTTTACTTCCGGGGGTAGGAATTTCACCGTATTCACCTTCGGTAGTTCGACCGGTGGTGGTGGCGGTGGTGGAGGTTCATTCGGGTCAATTGGCGGTGGCGGAAGCTTCATCAGATCCACCTCAACCATTGCCTGTTCTTGTTTTTCCGGGGTCAAAGCCGTTATGATGGTTGGTGTAAGTACGCCAAGCGTAAACAGAATACCACCAATAATTAAGGCACGCGTAACAGTCTTTGGATATGATTTCCGCAGATCGTAGGCACCATATGCTTTGTTCCGATTGGCAAACACGATATCATCGAGCGTTGCCTGGGATTCTAGTTCTGCCATGGTGTTATGCGTCTAATTTTGCTTTGTCTTTGAGCAGCTTCTTCTCGTCCGCGGTCAGCTGGTCTACCAGTGCGTAACGCTTAAGCTTGGTAATTGCCATTTCGTCCAGCACATCAACCATATTCTTATAGGTTGATTGTTTTGTTGGTTTGATAACGACTACAAACTTTTCGCCACCCACTTTTTTGGCGTTTTCCTGAAGCGCCTGCCGGAATTCGTACCCGTAGCCAACAGTCTTTACTTCGGGATCTTCATTGGCAGCCTTACCAAAAATATAGTGGGCTTTATTGTCTTTCCCGAGAAAGATCGTCATTACGTTGGAGGCCTTGATTGGCTCCGTTTCTTCTGTTTTGGTTTTATCCGGTACGTTGAGCGTCATCGAAGATGGCTTGCTCAAGGTGGTGGCTAAGATGAAAAAGGTGATTAGAAGGAAGCCCAAGTCTACCATTGGCGTCATGTCCACACGGGTAGACGCCTTCTTGGACCGTACCTTACCACCATCATGCTTACCACCACCACCACCGGTGTTAATTTCTGCCATGGCTTATTTTGTTTGTGGTTTGTAGTTTGTGATTTATTGTTCTATTGAGGAACTGTAAACCACGAACCACAAACTTGGTTAGTCTGCTTTCCAACCTGCTGGAGGAGCTTCTGTTCCTGTGATCAGGTTGAATTTGTTAATATTCTGCGCTTGAAGCGTAGCCAATACGTTCTTGAACTCGGGGAATTTAGCGAGGTTATCACCTTTCAGCGCAATTCGAAGTCCGTTATTAGCCTTACGGGCATTGAAAACCCAGTCTTTCAGTTCGTTTGTAGGAGCAGCACCCGTCGAATCAGTCGGAATGCCAGGCTGTTTTACTTTTGCCTGTTGTTCCTTTGGAAGGCTCAGATACGATTTTAACTGATTAATGGGTAATCCAAAGTTTGACATCAGCGAGAACTCTTTCTTTTCATTGTTCGTGAACGTAAGACCTTTCGCTGCAGCAATGTTATCCAGCATGGCAATGCGGTTCTGTGCATTGTCGATACCGAAATAGACTTTACCATCCCGGCCAAGTCCAATAGTCATAATATCACTATCGGGAACTTTAATGCCGGAGATCGACGACGGGGTTTCAATGGTTGCTGCATCCTGCGACCGGAATTGGGCTGTCAGGATAAAGAACGTCAGCAACAGAAACGCCACGTCGCACATTGCCGTCATGTCCACTGTGGAACTGGCACGTTTAATTTTAACTGCTGGCATGAGTTATTTTGTTTCTACCTGCCCGGTATTACGCCGGGCAGGTGGTTTAAATACACTGTCTCGACTAATAGTGAGCAGCAAAGTTCTGCTGGATGCTCAGGCCGATTTCGTCGATGTTGTAGGTCAGAACGTCAATCCGGCTGGTAAAGTAGCTATACATGATCGTTGCAATAGCAGCAGTACCGATACCAAGAGCTGTGTTTACAAGGGCCTCAGAGATACCCGTCGAAAGAGCACCTGTATCTGGCTGACCCGTAGCACCCATGGCTGCGAAGGCACGGATCATACCAAGTACCGTTCCGAGCAGGGCGATCAGTGTAGAAACCGAAGCCAGCGTAGCGATGATCGTCAGGTTCTTTTCCAGCATTGGCAGTTCGAGCGTAGTAGCTTCTTCCACTTCTTTTTGCAGAGCTACCAGTTTTTGCTCTTTGTCTAACTGGGTATCCGTAGCCAGTTGTTGATATTTCAGCAAGGCTGTTTTAACAACGTTGCCGATAGAGCCTTTCTGCTTGTCGCACTCCTGAATAGCCGCAGCTACTTCATTGCGGTCGAGCAGAGACTTCACCTTACGGACGAAGTCATCAATTGAGCCAGTACCAGTTGCACGACCGATCGTGATAAAGCGTTCGATCGAGAACACCAATACGGTTAAGAAACAGGTAAACAGAATCGGTACGATAAAGCCGCCCTTGTATACGGTACCGAAGTAGTCGCCGGGTAGTGGTTCTTTCGTATTGTCACCTTCCTGAAAGTGGCTGCCATCACCAAAGACGAACATGTACGTCAGGATACCAATCACCAGCAGAACTGGAATTATTAGTGCGGGATTCAAGCCACTTGACTTCTTTTTTGGTGCCGCTGCTTTGGCTGGTGCTGGAGAAGGAGTTTGTGTTTTCATTGGAACTGGACTGTAGGGTTAAATTTGAAAGTTGGTTTGCCCGGTAAAAAAAGCAAAAAAATTAGACTCTTTCGGTTTGTTCAGTTAAAAATTTGAGTGAAAGCCGTCGAAACCTCTACAAAACTATGGTTTTTCCGACGAATACAACGCAAATGTATTAGCCAAATTTTCTTTGCTTATAATTAGCCATCAATAATTACTTGGGCAGGTCTTTAAGGGTAAAATCTGCACTTTACTGATGTTTTAACCGGTAAAACCTTGTTTTTCAAGTGTACCATATTGGGCGTTTCCAAGAGAGGTAAACCACTAAGTTGATAGAGGGAGGGGCTTTGTTCATAAAATAATTGTTAAGGCATCTTCAGCAAACAGGAAACCATGTGCTATCTCTTTCTTGTAGATGCCACTGTTGATCAGATTCCATACGGATAAAAATATTTTTTTTGTTTACTAAAAATCCAAACGACCTACTTAAATCGTATATGGTTTGACCATTGGGATAAATCAATTAAAAATTGTTCTTTTGCGTTTATAAGAAAAACTAAATATTGGATAAAGTCAATATAAGATGATTTGTTAATTCACCTCTTGTTGGTATTGACGATTAGTTTTTTTATACCATGTTGTACATTTATTATATCCGTGCAGCAACTGTGCTAACCACTTGGGGAGTAACTACCTTCGATTTTTTCCAATGGTTTGTCACAATTTCGAAAGGATGGCTCCTGGCGGAATGGCTTGTCTTTACTTTTTTATTAATAATCGCTGCAGTAGTGTGTGGGGCATTGACTGCCCATGCCTTATTGTCAGTATGGCAGGGTACATCGTTCGTTCGGGACATAGTCGATTATGAACCAGACCCTGCTCTAAGTAACTGAAATAGTGGTAAACAAAAAACCTGCTCTGAGCAGGTTTTTTGTTTACCACTATTTCAGTTCTAAAAAGTCTATAGGCAAAATAGAAGTGTCTCAGCTTCTATCATTGCTTGATAACACTTAATGTTTTAACCTGAGATAAAGTACTGACATTTACGATGTATATACCCGGTGATGCACCTAAACGAAGTGTTTGCCGATCAACTACTTCAGCTTGCTCAATCCGCAATTGACTCATCGGTCGTCCATGCTCATCGATTACCTGGTAGATTACTAGCTGGCCACCAGCTCCTTGTACTTCAATCTCTACAGTCTGACCTGATACGGGGTTAGGCATTGCCACGATACTCATGGGAGTCAGTGATTCAGAAGCTGCCTTACGAAGACTACCACAGGCTAGTTTCCAGTTGAATACATAACTCGCTTCTCCTACTGTTCCTTCTTGTGTTGCTTTCAAGGTAATGGCAGGGTTGTCCGAATATAGTTCAAGCCTGTAAGGTCCTGGACTAGTGGTAGGCTGTAATTCATTGACTACTGAAAATGATATAGGCTGACCAGTCAAACCTGAATATTGAGGAGTAAAGGTAACCGCTTGTTTTCCGTCTGTAATGGGCATACAACTCACGGCTGATACACCTGTAATTGCAAACGATGTTTCAGTCGTTGACGTATTTATTTTTGCCAATCGGCAGTTCGTGTTGATATCCTGATAACGGCTGTAAAGCGTATTGTTTAGTACTGCCAAGAAGCCATCATGGCCCCACCCTCCATCAGGATTAGGAAGGAGCGTTAAGGTCGTGCCATCAAATTTGGCTAATCGAAATAAATAATTTGCATCTCTATATTGGCCATAAATTGCGTTATTAAATACGATTTGATTCCCTGTATATCCAGGACCATCATCAGGATTTGAAATGAGTTTTATAGTAGTACCATCAAATTTCGCTAACCGACCTCTGTTTGTTGGATCAGTATACGTACAGTATAACGATCCATTCAATATGACTGGCGGATAGGTAGACGTATATTGGCGGGCATCCATGAAACCAGTATAGTTGTGCCCCTGCTCAAGTTCAGGAATGAGCGTTATCGTTTGAGCATAAAGCCCATCTATTGAAGAAAACAGAATAGCCAGCAACAGGCACCCCGCAAATTGTAAAGTTGTTTTCATAACGAATAATATTAAGTTGAGTTTTAATGAAATGTTGATAAGTAGTAAGGCAATCAGAAGAGTACATAACAACCTTCCTCAGAAAAATTCTATAAATTCTAAGTTTATTGTTTTATTGGCCAATACAAAATAATTTTATTAACCGTATATAAGTATGGCGACTACTACTGCTTGGGCTATGAAAAATTTCCATTAGTTACCATAAGTTGATGAAAGAAACATCCAATGTATTCTCCATTTTACTGGAATGGCCCAGCGTCATATGATTGTGACGAATACATATAATATTCTGTGGAACAAGTATATATGGATGTTCTTTTAGCCGAGTAAGAGGATCGAAGGCTATTGATACCGAGCCGAATAAAAGGCTTTATTTTTTACGACTTAACCTCGCTCTTGGGAGTTAATCCGCAGAATACACCTGCTTTTCTACCCGGCGTACGTAATGGAGAAGATAGGCAGCGCTGTTATTGTTGTACCTAACGTTGTACCTAAAAGCAAAACAGCCACCTACAAAATTTGTAAGTGGCTGATATTTACTGTCGGGAAGGCGGGATTCGAACCCACGACCTCTTGCACCCCATGCAAGCACGCTACCGGACTGCGCTACATCCCGAATTGGATTGCAAAAGTAATGGATAATGGATAATGTACAATGGCTAATGATGTAAATTATAAACACCACTAGCCATTGTGCACGATTACTTAATTTTTACCGCTTCCCTGGGTGGCAGGTGGTGGGGTAGCCCGGCGCTGTTGCTGCATCGGATTAGGACCCTGTGGACCAAACCGTTGCTGCTGTTTGAACAACTGGAAGCGTGTAGGCTGGGCTACACGCGGGAACGAGTTGTTTTCAGCATCAATGTCAGCAATCTCCTGATAGGGGTCGAGCGTCCATTGGGTCACCTTCTTGGGAGTAGCAATGACCTTTTTAATCGATACGTCATTGAAGCGCCAGATTTCGGCCGGGAAACGAGCTACCGAGTCGGTACCATCTTCAAATTGCATCCGGATAATAACCGGCATCGGTATACCACCTTTGTTCTTGAGCGAAAGCGTGTAGAAATTTGTACCAGCATTCGTTTCAAGGGACTTCCGTTCATCTTCGCTTAGCGTTGCCAGATAATCCTGATATTTCTTTTTGTCAGTATCTGTAACGGCATATGGATCGTAGCTGTTATAAAAATCCTTCATGGTCGAATCTTTCGCTACAACAGTTTCTGCCTTGGTGGCTGCATCACGCTGCTTGCTGATGGTTCCGGCTCGAAGCTGGGCTTCGGCTTTTGCTGCCGCTTTTGTTGCCACTGGATCGCCTGCATCTACTTTAAACCAGTCGACTTCTACAAGATCCTGATCGACGGGCTCAACACCATAAAACCAGCCTTTCCAGAACCAGTCCAGGTCAACGCCCGATGCATCTTCCAGAGTTCTGAAGAAATCGGCAGGCTCGGGCGATTTGAACGCCCACCGGCGGGCATATTCTTTGAAAGCGTAATCAAAGAGTTCACGGCCCATTACCGTCTCCCGAAGGATGTTCAATGCCGTAGCGGGTTTTGCGTAAGCATTCGGACCAAGGCTAATCACGTTATCGGACGAGGTCATAATGGGCGAGAGCACCGATTTGTCGGACTTCATGTAGTCGACAATATACTGAGGCTCGCCCCGGCGGCTTGGGAAATTGTAGTCCCATTCTTTTTCGGCCAGATATTGACAGAATGTGTTTAGCCCTTCGTCCATCCAGGTCCATTGCCGTTCGTCGGAGTTGACAATCATCGGGAAGAAATTATGACCAACCTCGTGAATAATCACACCGATCATGCCCGCTTTCGTTTGCTCTGAATAGGTTCCATCTGGCTCAGGGCGACCACCATTGAACGAAATCATGGGATATTCCATGCCGCCACCAGCCGTTGCATGGCAGGAAATAGCTACTGGATATGGGTATTTGATCGTCCGATTCCCGTACGATTTCAGCGTATGCTCAACTACCCGCGTCGAATACTGACCCCAAAGCGGGTTCCCTTCTTTGGCATAGTAAGACATCGACCAGATTTTGCGTCCATCGCCATAAACATCGGTCTGCATGGCATCCCAGATAAACCGACGGCTGCTTGTGAAGGCAAAATCGCGCACGTTAGCTGCGGCAAACACCCATGTCTTCTTGCTTACTTTATCGCTAGGTTTGGTTTTTAGCGCTGTCTCGGCTTCGTCCTGCGTCACGATAACGACTGGGTTTTTAGACGTAGCCGCTTGCGCCAAACGCTTCTGTTGGGTAGCCGAAAGTACTTGCTTATAGTTCTGGCACTCGCCCGTGGCACCAACAATGTGGTCGCTGGGAGCGGTGATAGCAACTTTGTAATTACCGAAAATCAGGGTAAACTCGCCCTGCCCCAGAAACTGTTTGTTCTGCCAGCCGTTTACGTCGTTATACGCACACAAACGGGGAAACCAGTGGGCAATGAAGTAATTGTAGTTCCCATCTTTCGCGAAAAACTCCATACCGCTCCGACCATAGTATTCGGTGACGAAGTAGTTCCAGTCTACGTTGAATGAATAGCTGGCACCGGGTTTCAAAGGGGCTGGCAGATCAATTCGCATCATGGTTTGGTTGATCGTATATTTAAGCGGGCTGCCTGATTTCGAGTCCTTAACGGATGTAATCTTGTAGCCATACTTATCGGTTGCCTGCTGGCTGCTGCGCTCGCGAACAGACGTCAGGTTCTGCAACTGAGCAAAGCTCATTCCGCTTTCGTTAACACCACCTGTGCGGGTTACACTACCAGTAGAACCTTTGGCGAACAGATTCTGGTCGAGTTGTAGCCAGATAAATGGCAACTCATCGGTTGAGTTATTATGATAGGTAACGGTTTCCGTACCGATAATTTTTTGATTCGCATCATCAAGTTCGACCTTGATGTCATAATCGGCACGATTCTGAAAATAGTCTTTTCCAGGTGCGCCAGCGGCCGTACGGAAGGTGTTTGGTGTAGGCAGCGTTGGCCCGAGCTGTTCAAAACGCGTATTGGCGTTTTGGGTCGGAGCGGTTGGGGCCTGGGCCAATAAAGCTGCCGACCAAAGGGTCAGACCAGCCATCAACACTGTTTTTCTCATAGTCTATTGGAAGTTAAATTCTTGGTTAATTACGACCGGTTCCTTGCTTGGCCGGTGATTGTTGACGTTGTTGCTGCATTGGATTAGGGCCAGCTGCTCCTCCGCCCTGCCGTTGCTGCTTAAACAACTGGAAGCGTGTAGGCTGTGGGGTTGGCGGGAACGTATTGTCTTCAGTATTGATGTCTGCGATCTCATAATAAGGGTCGAGCGTCCATTGCTTCACTTTCTTAGGCGTTGCGATTACTTTTTTAATCGACACATCATTGAAGCGCCAGATTTCGGCTGGAAAGCGAGCTACGGAATCCGTTCCGTCTTCAAACTCCATCCGCACAATGACCGGCATGGGTATGCCGCCTTTATTTTTGAGGGATAGTGTGTAAAAGTTTGTCCCGGCTTCGGCCAGCAGCCGTTCTTCGGCCGAGAGCGAGGCCAGATAATCCTGATACTTTTTGCGATCTTCATCAGTAACTGCATAGGGGTCGTAGCGATTGTAGAAGTCACGCATGGAGCTGTCCTGCGCAACGACTGTCTCATCCTTGCTTAGCGCGTCGCGCTGTTTGCTGATCGTGTTTAATCGTTGCTGAGCAGCTTTCCGGGCTTCGGCCTTCGTTATTTCCGGATTCTGCGAATTAGCCTGGAACCAGTCAACTTTTACCAACGACTGATCGACGGGCTGAACGCCAAAGAACCAGCCTTTCCAGAACCAGTCCAGGTCAACGCCCGATGCATCTTCCAGAGTTCTGAAGAAATCGGCAGGCTCGGGCGATTTGAACGCCCACCGGCGGGCATATTCTTTGAAAGCGTAATCAAAGAGTTCACGGCCCATTACCGTCTCCCGAAGGATGTTCAGTGCCGTAGCGGGTTTTGTATAGGCATTTGGTCCGAACGTATTTCTCGGAATGTTATCCGAACTGCTCATGATTGAGACCTGCTGCGTGGAATCGAGCTGCATATACGGCACGATGTATTGAGGATCGATTCCATGTGCAGGGAAATCGGCATCCCATTCCAGACAGGCTAGCCCCTCCAGAAAACTGTTTAGTCCTTCGTCCATCCACGACCATTGCCGTTCATCGGAGTTGACGATCATCGGAAAGAAGTTATGGCCAACTTCGTGAATAACTACCGAGATGAGGAAATTCTTGGTGCCCTCAGAATACGTGCCATCTGGCTCAGGGCGAGCGCCATTGAACGAAATCATGGGATATTCCATGCCGCCAACGGGGCCATGAACGGAGTAGGCTACTGGATACGGATAGGCGATGGTCCGGCTTGAGTAGGAGCGGAGAGTATGGGCGACAAGTCGGGTAGAATACTGACCCCAAAGTGGGTTGGCTTCTTTAGGATATAATGACATCGCCCAAACTCGTTTCCCTTCCACGTTTGGTTGAAGAGCATCCCAGATGAATTTCCGACTGCTGGCAAAGGCAAAATCGCGGACGTTATCAGCCTTGTAAATCCAGGTTTTAGTCCCTTTAACATCGCCCGGCTTGGCTTTTTCGGCCGCTTCAGCCTCAGCCTGCGTCACAATCTGTACGGGGTTTTCGCCCGGCTTATCACCCCGTCCTTTTGCTTCGTTCCAGCGTTTTTGCTGTGTGGGTGTTAGAATCTGCGCTGGGTTCTGAAGTTCGCCGGTTGCGCCGACAACATGGTCGTTGGGAACTGTCAGCGCGACTTTATAATTGCCAAAAATCAGCGTGAATTCCCCCTGCCCCAGAAACTGCTTGTTTTGCCAGCCAGTCACATCGCTGTAAGCACACAGCCGTGGAAACCATTGAGCAATTTCATAGACGTAATTGCCATCTTTCGGGAAGAATTCAAAACCCGACCGAGCGCCAACACTTTTAACGTCAACAATTTTGAAATTCCAGTCGATTGAAAACGTTACCGATTTCCCCGGTGCCAGTGGCTGAGGTAAATCGATCCGCATCATGGTCTGGTTAATGGTATATTTAATTGGCTTCCCGGCCTGGTCGCGGACAGATGTGATTTTCTGGCCATAATCTTTATCATTAAGAGCCGTCATTGCACCCAGTTGCTGAAACGATGATCCACGTTCGGCACTGATGCTATTGGTTTGCGATGTTCGGCCGGTGGCATCGGGCTTGAACAGGTTCTGATCGACCTGAAGCCAGATATAGGGAAGCGCATCCGTCGAGTTATTGTGGTAAGTAATCGTTTCGGAAGCGGTTATTTTCTGGTTGGTATCGTCGAGAGTCGCTTTGATATCATAGTCGGCACGATTTTGAAAATAATCCTTTCCGGGCGCTCCAGAGGCTGTTCGGAATGTGTTGGGCGTAGGCAATATCGGGCCAAGCTGCTCAAAGCGCGTGTTAGCGTGTTGCGTCGAAGGAGGTGGCGCCTGAGCTTGAGCAGACCATGTTGAAATGGTTAAACTCGTTACCAGCAAAATTATCTTTTGCATAAATTGGATTATAGTTGTTGACAGAAGGGCTAAAAATACAAAAAAAAGATGTTTACCCGATCTGTATTTTGATGAGAATAAGGTGCCAAAGGAGGAGCGGTAATTCTTATTTCAGTAACTCGCCCAAATACTCGTTATTAATAATCAGCGATAAAGCCATTCCGGCCACTATACCCGATACAATGAGTGTCCAGCGAAGTCGGCTGCTTCGGAACACGTCAAGCACAATATAGGCAATCGCCAGTATGATACTGACAATAACCAGTTGCCCAAGTTCCAGCCCAATGTTAAAGGCTAGTAATGGCTTAACAATATCGGCTTCTCGACCTAGTAGACTACGCAGATAATTGGAGAATCCCATGCCGTGAATCAGCCCGAATGCCAGTGCCAGTGCATAGCGCCAGGGCCGGCCTGATTGGTTCGACGACGCCAGCGACCGCGATTTCGTCTCCTGAAAAAAGAAATTCGTTATCGCTGTGATAAAAATTGTGATCGGGATCAGTAATTCGATCAGCGCGGTTTTGTAGGTAATAAGCTGGAGTGTAGCCAGCGCTAAAGTAATCGAGTGTCCAATTGTAAAAGCGGTCACTAAAATCAGAACTTGCCGCCACTGCCTGAGTGTATAAACGGCGCAAAGGGCAATGACAAATAAAATGTGATCATAACCACTGGGGTCCGTAATGTGGTCGAAACCCAGACGGAGGTAAATTAAAAAGTCATCCATGTGCTGAGAAGGGTACGCAGTATTCAGTTTGCGCTGGGCTGACGGGGTAGCCAGAGCAGCAATAATGCTGACGTTTTAGCTGCCATGAGCCTACTTAAACCAACCAGCGTACATGACATAGTTGTTGGCAGTACGCATGAATATTTCTTCCTGTTCGGGCGAAACTACTTTCAGGAATCGGGCCGGATTCCCGGCGTAAATTGAACCGGGTGGTACTATGGTATTTTGGGTAACGATAGCGCCAGCGGCAACGATGCTTCCTGTTCCGATTACGGCTCCATCCATAACAATCGCTCCCATTCCAATCAGCACTTTGTCTTCGATGGTGCAGCCATGAACGATCGCATTATGGGCAATCGATACGTAATTGCCGATTGTGGTCTTATGCCGTTGGTACGTGCAATGAATTACCGCTCCATCCTGAACGTTACAGCGGTCGCCAAATGTGATCGAATTAACGTCGCCCCGAACAACAGCGTTATACCAGACCGTACAATCGCGGCCCATCGTGATCTGGCCAACAAGGGTAGCGTTTTCAGCAAACCAGCAATTGTCGCCAAACGTGGGATGAATCCCATGAACAGGTTTTATTAATGCCATACTGCAAATATAGCTTGTGGTTTGTGGTTTGCAGGGCATTGATACGTTCAGGCAAAAAAAAGGACTGGCCTTTCAGACCAGTCCCAACGGATAGAGCCAACAAATGATTACTTTTTGTCAATCTTATCGCCCATTTTTTCAATGGCATCTTCAATATCGTCGACTGTGCGGTTGGCTTCGCGCTTCACTTTTTTGAAATCATCTTCGCCCGACCGCTGAACTTTATAATAGGAGTCTGACAACTGGCGACGTTTATCCTCAAGATCGTTGATGCGGTCTTCACGTGCTTTTCGATCTTTACGGCTTTCGTTTTTTACCTCGGCTTTGGCATCATCGAGTTGGTCGTCGAGTTTATCCATTTGTTCCGAAATACGGTCGGACAGATCTTTCCGATCATCGCTGTATTTATCATTATTTCGGCTATTCCGGTCGCCACGATCCGTATCCTGGCGACGGTCGCGATCGTCGCGTTGACTATCGCGATCATCATTGCGGCTGTTCTGACTGTTTCGGCTATCGCGGTCGTCGTTCCGCTGATCGTCGCGACGGCTATCTCTATCCCGGTCATCATTACGGTTGTCGCGATCATCCCGATCCCGACGATCAAACAGATTGCTTAAGCCACCCCGATTGCTACGGTCACTATCGTTGTTAGAGCGATCATTATCCCGGTCGTCGCGTTGGGAATCCCGGTCATCATTGCGGTTACTGCGATCATCATAACGCTGATCATTGTAGCCGGATCGATCGTTTCGGCGCGAATCCTGGTCATTATCCCGGTTGTCGTAATTGCGGCTGTTATCGTTTCTATTCCGAGAATTGTTGTCAGAACGGTAGCCATACGAGTCGCGTGAATCCCGATCATCGTAGTTGCTGCGGTTGTTGGAGTAGCGGTCGTTATAAGAGTCTCTGGAGTTGGAGTAGCGATCGCGGTCATCATTGCTGTAGGAATCCCGGCGATCATACGATTGATCATTGTCGCGATTACTGTAGGAATCGCTATCAGACACACGATTGGGCCGGTCGTCCCGGTTATCTGATGACCGATACGAGTTTCGGTACGAATCAGACGAGTTATAGTTGCGCGAATCGTTCCGACTCATGCGTTCATCTTGCCTATCGTCACGATTCCGGCTGGATCTGTCATCCATATCATCCGACGAACGTCTTCGCGAGTCGCGGGTATCACTCGTGCGATCCCGTTGTACCATGTCCTGTCGACTGTTTTTCGAGCCGCCATAGAGCCAGCTTTCAAACGAAGCGCAGGACGACAAACTTGTCATAGCTGCCAGCATAGCCGCTACAACCCATGTTTTCCTTTCCATAACGTTAGTATCATTTGTTGGTATGTTACCAAAAACGGCTCAAAAAACGTACCACACCGTTTTTTGAGCCGTCAGACACTACTAAGCACTAAGTTGGGGAAGCTATTGCCCTAAAAACTGTAGAGATAAATGAACACTCCACAACGAAACGCATGGTCAAAAGCAGGCACATTAATTGACCACTAAAACTCCTGCTCCATTGTAGCTTCGGTAGTCACCATTATACATCGCATCGGCTGAAACAGGGCCTAGTACGAATCGGCCTTTTGAAACGGCTCGGGCGAGGTAATAGAAGGTTCGTTCCTTGCCGCTGGCCGTAGTGTAGAAATTAATTCGATCGTCGCGTAAGTCGAAATGGTCAAGATTGGTCGGGTTCTTGATCCAGGGCATATCGCGCTGTTCGGTCAGTCGTGGATTTTCGACCTCCAGCCCAGCGGGCAGTAAGTCGGTAACAACGACATTCTCAACCTCTAAGCCGTTGGTGCTTGCCAGTGTGATTTTTACAACGACCAGATCATTCTGCCGAATCTCACGCTGCGGATTCCCGTCGCGATCAAGAAACTCCCGACGAACATGCAGACCATTATCCTCTTCGGTAATCCTGCCATTTTCCGGAACGCCTTCACTCTGGACAAAATAATACACATTGCCGGAGCCTTTGGTATTTAAAGTCAATGGTTGATTGCCTGGTACACGTTTAATGTTCAGAAATGCATCGGTCATCGCACCGAGTGATTTTCCGCCAGCCGTTAAAGTCGCCGTAGCGGTGCTGCTGGCCGTCTGACGAGCCAGTTTCCCCAGTGCTAAAAAAGCGAAGGCTGCTTCCTGCGTGTTGAGATAACTCGACTGGCGCAATGCATTCGAGAGCTGACGGGCCAGCGCCGGAACCTGCAAATTGTCGCGATCGGTGTCTACAAGGGCGTCGAGCACCAGGGCGAGGTTCCGCAGGGGTGAGGCATAGCTGCCACCCGTTTGCCGTTCGGTTGTGTTGTCCGTGAATCGTTTTGGTAATATCGCTGTAAAGCTGCGCGTATCGCCTACCCGGAAGAATGCCGACGCCAGCAGGTAGCGGCTGTCAGGTGTTAGCGAACCCGCATTCTGTTTGTAGTAATTCATGGCTGACCGGTTTGGCTTACCTGCCACCGCCAGCGCGTAGAGTGCATAAATACTGGTTCGGCTGGCTACTTTTTTCACGGTTCGTCCACCAGCCTCATCGAAAGAAACGGCATTTTCAGTCGCGGGGTTGTTGGCGAAGTTGGTTAAATGCTCGAGGGCCGAACTGAGTACCGAACTCCGAACCTCATAACCTGCTTCCTGGGCTTCGCTCAGGAAATGCACGGCATAGGCTGTGGCCCACTCATCGACTTCTGTTTGACCAGACCACATCGAAAAACCGCCATTCTGAGCCTGTAATCCCTCAATCTTCTGGATGGCTTGCCTAACATTGGTAGACGGATTCAGGTCACTATCTCCGGCCCGAACAAAATACGTATTGGCCCCAAGCTGTTTGGTTAAATCGGCGAAATAGATCTGCGGAAAAGCTTTGGAAATCGTCTGTTCAATGCAACCATGGGGGTAGCCCAGCAAGAACGACAGCTCTTTGCCATACTGAGCCACCGGTGACCGACTCAATGTAACGCTCGTTCGGGCTGTTCCAGGCAGGAAACGGTTACCGGCCAATGCCAGTGTTTGCGTTTTCCCGCCAGTAACGGCACCAGAGAGGGTGGTTTTCTGCAACGAAGCCGCCGGGCGAACGGTTATGTCCGTTTTCTCGATAAACGTTTCACCCTGCATGGATGTGCCGGAGCCATTCACCGTAACCGTAATTGCGCCGGGACCAATAGCCTGGGTTGCCTTAATTCGGAAGATGGTACGACTTTCGCGGCCGGGCTGAATGGTTAGTTTCTGCGTGGTCAGGCTATCGGCTGAGAGGGGGCCTGTCAGGCTAAGCCGGGCCGTAACAACGGCTGGTTGTTTGGTCGTGTTGCTTAGATTAACGGGAAGTTCGACCTGATCGCCGGGGGTAAGAAAACGCGGTACGCCAGTACTGATCACAATTGGATCGGCTACTTTCATATTGGTGTTTGCTGACCCGAAGGCGTTGTCTTTGTAGGATACCGCCATTACCCGCAGATCGCCCGAAAATTGGGGAATATCGACAGTAAACTCAGCTTCTCCATCCAGTCCTGTTTCCAGAATTCCGCTCCAGAGCGCAACCAGCTTCACCCGGCCATTGCTGAGTGGATTAACCCGTCGTTCAAGATCATAACCATCGCCCCCGACACTGGACGACGAAAGAAGCGAGAGTTCGGGGTAAAGCAGCGCATACAGGTCGTGGCTCCCTACTTCGAGCGCCCGTTTCTGGTAATAGAACCCGTGGGGGTCCGGTGTTTTAAAATTCTTGAGTTGCAGAATCCCTTCGTCGACTACGGCTACCGTTACCTGCGCATTCCGGGCAGTTTTGATCTTTATCGTTTGTTTCGTTTTCGAGCGCGATTGTGTGGCTGCGGTAATCGTGACGGGTAGTTTCGTATCCATATCTTCAACCGATACGGGAGCAAAACCATGGGCAACTGTCAGAGGCAGGTTTGTACCAGCGCCCGAGTCAATCGCCCGGATCAGTGTTGCTGTAACGTATACATTGGGCAGATGCTCGGCCCCGACCGAAAAACTCCACTCTGCTGATTTATTGGTTGTTGTTAGCCAATGATGTTCAAGCACACGGTTTCGTTCGACGGTTACCAGAAGTTTACCATCGAAAGGAGCTTTGAAAAGAACTTTGGCCTTATCCCCCGTCTGGTAAACGGGTTTGTCCAGCGTCATCAGCACCTGTCCTTCCTGACTTACTTCAAACGACGAAGCCGACGTGCTGCCGTAGCCGTAAGCATAAAAGCCCGTAGCGGCATAACTTATTGCGGAAGCATCGGACTGGCCCGGCCGACGAACCCGGATTTCGTATTCGCCCGAAGTCGTTGGTACATACCGGAAGCCAGCTTTACCCGCTTTGAAAATCAGTGTATTGCTGTACACGGATTTCTCGCGCCGTTTGGTCGTGTATTTGATCTGATCGTTCTTTTTTTCGATGACCGTCTGGTAATCGTACCGAATTACCTCTACGCTGGCAGAGGCCGACTGTCGGATGGCACCCGTTGGATCGACGGCAACCAGTTCGGCGGAAACAGGCGCGTTGGTTGCGACATACCGATCGGGCAATCGGACCCCAAAGAATGTATCCTGAGTGAGTACATCGAAGCGCCGAAGCCGATTGACAGGTCGGCCATTTTCGTCAAAAACGGTTACGAACAACTTGCCTTCCAGAACGCCAATGGCCTGATAAAGAGCCGGAATCGGGAATCGTTCGGTTGCCTGCCCATTGGCATTCGTACGACCCTGCCGGAGATCTTTCGGAAATGTCGTTTCGTTCGGAATATCGAAATTGTAGTCGCCAAATCCTTTTGGAGCAAACACCTTCCGTTTAAGCTGCAACTCCATTTCATAGGCGCGGTCAGAAGCAGGGGGGCCAAACAGATTCAACGCAGTAGCTGAGAGCGTGATCGTCTGTCCCGATTTATAACTGGTTTGATCGCTCAGAACATCTACTTTGATGCGATCGGGTATAAACTCTTCGACACTCACGGCCTGTGAGGTTAGCAATACGTTGTTCGCATTCAGCACTTCAATCGTATAGCTGCCCGTGACGGCGGCCGGGTCGAGTGGAATGTCGGTTGTTACAGCTCCCTGCGCATTAGTCGTTTTGCGGAACGCCCGGAATTCGCGGCCATTGGGCATCAGGAGACGAATCAGAACGGGAATTTCGCCCACGCTTGCCCAGGTCTGCGACCGGATTACGGTATTGAAGTGAATGGTTTCGCCGGGTCGGTAAATATCACGATCGCCATATACGAACGCATCGAATCCTGATTCATTATCACGTTTGCCTTCTACATCGAAACGAGATGTTTCGACCTGCGTGTCAGGTAAGAAAAGAAAATTAAAGTCGTCGTTGTCGGGAGCCTCCAGTTTTGCGGTAACCAATGCGATTTTGAAGCCGGGCGCTTTTTCGGCAACTTTCTCAAATCGGGCGAATCCGCTGCCATCGGTTTTTAGCGTATAAACCGACTGATTATTACTGCTAACCAGCGTCAGTTCAACACCTTGCAACGGTTCGGCCGTTTGAATTGAATTGGCCCAGATCAATACTTCGTCTTTGGTCTGGCGAGCTACCAGGCCAATATCCGACACCGATACCAACTGACTTGCCCGCAGATAAGCTTCGTCTTTAGAGCCAACCGTTACCAGATAAACACCCCGGAGTGGATGTTCCTGAAGCGGATGCTCGCCGAGGCTTTTATTGTGGTCGGGTAAGGCCAGATTTAGAGCCGACACGCCCCGAACTTTAGGCAGGTCGGCCGTTTCGACGGTCTTGCTGACGAGCACATCGCTCAGGTCACCCGATTCGTCATCGCTGTAGTTGAATGCGCCAGAAGGTTTCCATTGACCATCGGCATTTTCAGCGTATTCTTCGTAGCGATCTGAGCGGAGGTAGTTCAGGATATTATTTTCGTAGAGCTTCGCGATCTTGATTTGCACTTTGGGCACGTTGACAATAGCCAGGCCTATATTTTTGGCCCCTTTCGACGATAAATACAAGGCTTGTTTGTTGGCAAACTGAATGCTGGCGGGCATTTTTCCGAAAAACAAATCGCGGGTTACGGGCTCGTTAAGCTTCGTGCCAAGCGTGCCCCGGATCTGATCAGTGAGCGTTAACACATACGTATCGGTTTCACTGAAATTGCCGTGAATGATAAAACCATTTTCAGTTAGTTCGGCAGTTGTTTCGACCTCCGGCTGAATGGTGTAGTATCGATTAAGCTCACCGGGTTGTAATTCCTGAGTTGTAA
Source organism: Spirosoma endbachense (assembly GCF_010233585.1). Lineage (NCBI taxonomy): Bacteria > Pseudomonadati > Bacteroidota > Cytophagia > Cytophagales > Cytophagaceae > Spirosoma > Spirosoma endbachense. The sequence goes on along the minus strand of NZ_CP045997.1, from coordinate 6,630,676 downwards.
TGACCCGTACAACACCCTGTGGTCCTGCGCCAGCGTGGTTGTTTTCGAAACTCGTCTGTACATCGACAATATCGATTTTGTAGCGCGATGGGAGCGTTCCGGTTTCTTCAATCACGTCCTTACTAACATAGGCAGTGTTCGGAATTTTGATCCCTTTATCCAGTTTGATCGCCAACGGTTGTTCATTCTTTTGCGCGGGTGCATTCGCCAGAATTAGGGCTACACTAGTTGGAGCATCGCTTTGGGCAACCTGTGTTGTTAAGGGTTTGTCTTCTGACGAAATGCCTACTTTGGCCGATACCTCAGCCGAACTGATGGGGTAATTGAAGTTAAGCCGGGTCCTGGCTACCGGCTGCCCGGTTTCCTTCGATTTCGCCCACCAGCTTTCGGTGCCAGTCAATTGCAGGTAAGGCGTGTGAAAGGCAATGTCATCGCCAGACACTTTGAGGTCTTTCTGATCAGACCGTTTCAGAATATCATCGGTCAGCTCGGCACGGTAGTCGGTTGCCGGATTAAAGGCGACCGCCGGAGAAAATACCAGCTCGTTCGGGGCGGTCCATTTGAATTTGCCGCGCACGGCTGGAATGAATCGTACATACTGGGTCGAATCCCATTCGTCAAGTTGTGCGTTGGGGCCAACGTTCTTGTTAAACGAGAAGGTGAGATTTTGTGTCTGTTGTACTTCGTCGCCAAAATTGCGACCGACTACCGTTACTTCATTGAATGAAAGCCGGGAACAGTTCAGTAGAAAAAGGAAGGGCGTAAGGATTAACAGGAATAGTCCGCCAATGCGAGAATGGCGGAACAGACGCGTTTTCATATAGTGTAGTAATGAATGGTCAAAGATTGACGAAAAAACCCACTCAAAATTGGTGAGTGGGTTGGTTTTTCAATCTTTGACTTATTGAGCGGTTATCAGTGCGTCGGCGTGAACTGAACATTCGCTATTTTCCAGGAGCCACCCTGCTTGGCCGAGACGATAGAAAACGATACTGTGGTGTCAAATCCCTGACCCTGAACACTACCCTTCGCTTTCCAGGTTCCTGTCATTATAGCTGCGTCGTTGTTGTATTGCCGTGTCCGCGTATTTGAAACAGTAGCGGTTTCGACCACGACATACCCACCAGAAACACCCTGAGCTAATAAGTCTCCTTCAACCGCATTACCGTCGAAGCTGGTAAGGCTGAAATCACTGGCGAGTAGCTTTCCGATGGTGGTGCCATCTTCATCGAGCATAGCCTTAAAGAATGCATTCCCAAGAGCCGTTGGATCTTGCGCTGGGTCGGTAGTTTGTTGGGCAAAACTGACTGTGGTGAACAATAAAGCCGTAGCTAATACAAGTAAAGTTTTCATTGATCGTATGATTGAATTTTCCAACGGAAATGTGTTGATAAATAGTGGAAAAGCAAAATGAAGAAACTATTACTCATTTTTTATCATCACCCGTAAATCGCTATAACGTCCTTTGTCGTCGGCACAGGAGATTTTTAACGGGCCGGGCTGAGGTTTAAAGAAAATGGCTTCGGTTGGTTTTGCTTTTCGATACAGTTTGTCATTGAGGTACCAGAATACGGTTTCTACATCGTTGGCCGCCTGACAACCCAGTTCCAGATCGGCCGGTTGTTTTGGATTGATAAAATAATCGCTACCATCGTTTAGGCTCGTTATCAGCGGCCCCGCGTTGCCACCAAAAACTCGTTCACAAGCCGGATTATGGGGAGGCATTTTATCGAAGGGAATATGCCTGCTCTGGTAAAAGACGGCAACCTCCGGCGATAAATTGGCGTATGATCGGCGTACCGCGCCAGAATCTGGACGACAATGGGCGCAGTAGGATAGTGTTCCTGCTGCGTTCGTAAAAGCGGCTTTTCGATGCTGGCACCGTCGATAATGGGACACGCCCATGATGCAATAGTCGGTGATCGGATTGGCGCAGAATTCGCCGGGTATGTCACCGGTTTCGGGACAGACGAGCCGCATCGACAAACTGCTTGCTGGCTTTCGGAACCATCCATTGGGCGAGTTATAATCCAAGGCATTGAAAAGCTGAAATAATAATGGTGTTGCCGTATTGGCACCACTGAGTTCAGCGACCCCAATGCCTGAAAAATTCCCAACCCATACGCCAATGGTGTAACGCTGATTATACCCAATACTCCAGGCATCGCGCCGACCGTAGGATGTGCCCGTTTTCCAGGCAATTCGGGGGAGGTGATAACTATTGTCGAAATTGTTGGGCAAATCAGGCCGGGTAATCTGTGTGAGCGTATTGGTGATGAGATAGGCAGCTTCTTTTGACACTACGCTGACTCCTTTCTCCTGATTTGGGTGAAGACGGGCCGTTGCGGGCTGAGTAGTGTAGTGTAACTCGCTTACTGTTCCTCCATTGGCCAAGCCTGCATACAATCGGGTCATCTCTTCGAGTGTAACCCCACAACCGCCCAGAATCATGGAAAGCCCTAAATCGCTGGCCTGTTTCCTGATCGTTGAAAAACCGGCTTTGCGCAGCGTTGCAATGAAGGCCGGTGTGCCAACTTCTTTCAGCAGGGAAACTGCCGGTATGTTGAGTGAATTGGCCAGGGCAAACTCGGCCGTAACGGGGCCATTGAATTTCCGGTCATAATTGTCGGGCTCATAACCGTTGAAGTTTGTCGGTACGTCGTTGAGTTTTGTCTTGGGGGTAATAGCTCCCGCATCGAAAGCCAATCCGTATAACAGGGGCTTCAAGGCACTACCCGGCGACCGTATGGCCCGAACCCCATCTACCTGCCCACCGTCGAACGCATTGCCGAAATCAGACGAACCGACATAAGCAATTACTTCTCTGGTTTGGTTATCCACAACCAGTACGGCCGAATTGTGGATATTATACGCTCGAATGCGATTCGAATAGTTCTGAACTAACTGCTCGGCGGTGGCCTGCGTTGCTGGTTGCAGCGATGCGTGAATAATGGGTGAATCGGGATTTTCGGCCCGAAGTCGACGCGACAGATGGGGAGCCAGTTGCGGGGCAGAACGCCGGTAAGCAATGAGTGGCTCATTCAGCGCATCGGTAATGGTTTCATCGTTGAAGAGGTGATTCGTGCGGAAGCGGGTAAGCCAGCGGTTTCGTTCCTGAACAACGAAAGCATTGTTCGTGCCGAGCCTGAGGCTCGATGGTCGATTCGGAATAATAGCTAAGGTGGTTAGTTCGGCCAGACTGAGTAGCTTGGGCGGTTTGCCAAAGTAGAGCAGGGAGGCCGATTTCAGGCCTTCGATATTTCCGCCATATGGAATCAGGTTCAGGTACAGTTGCAGAATTTCATCTTTGGAATAATGGACTTCCAACTGTACGGCCCGGAATAGTTCGATGAGCTTGCTCCGGTAGGTTCGTTGGCGGGGTTCGAGTAGTCTTACGGTCTGCATCGTGATGGTCGACGCGCCCGATGTGCGTCTGCCCGACAGGAGATTTCGCCCGGCGGCCCGAATCATGGCTACCGGATTAAATCCGAAGTGATACCGGAAATACTTGTCTTCCTTGAACAAAATAGCGTCGCGGAGAGTAGGAGTTATTTCGGGCAGTTCGGCATACATCCTCCATTTGTCGTCGCGACTTAAAAAAACGTGCAGGATCGATCCATCACGAGCCGTAATCAGGGTAGAATACGGAATCGTTGTTTTGACCGGAAATGAAAAATCGACGCAGAAAAATAGCAGGAATACAGCCAGAAGAACTTTCACGGAGGGTGATTGTCCGATTCGTTTGGCGATGACGCGAACGTTTCCCAATATTGATCCAATCATTGCTTTGTTCTTCGTGACTTCTCTACACTTTTGGGTCTGGAAAGTAAACGCAAAAATCAGTGAATTCCCTTAATCAACGAAACCATACGTTAAAACGATGACCATTCAGTTCTTTGGTGCCGCTCGTACCGTAACAGGTAGTAAACATCTGCTTACAATCGCATCGGGTAAGCAGATTCTGCTCGATTGCGGGCTATTTCAGGGCATCAATACCGACGAGCTTAATCAGCAGTTCGGTTTCGATCCCGCTCAGGTAGATTATATGGTGTTGTCGCACGCCCATATCGATCATACGGGTTTAATTCCCCGGCTCGTGCGAAAAGGTTTCCAGGGGCCAATTTATACCACATCGGCAACGATCGACCTGTGCGAAGTTATGCTTATGGATAGCGCACGCATTCAGGAGCGTGATCTCGAACGGGTCAATGAGCGACGCCAGCGACGGAGCCAGCCCGAACTTGAAGCGCTTTATGACGAAGATGATGTTCGGCGGGCGTTAGACCAAATGGTGGCTGTTGGCTACAATACACCCTTTGTTATCTGTGACGAGGTAACTGGTTTACTGACCGATGCAGGCCACCTGCTCGGAAGCGCATCGGTAAGCCTGACGATTCGCGAGAATGGCGCAGAAAAGCAGCTCTTCTTTAGTGGCGATATTGGGCGGCCTGACGACAAAATTCTCCGCTCACCCGATACGTTTCCGCAGGCCGACTATATTATCTGCGAATCGACCTATGGTGACCGACTTCATGAGGCCGAGCCTGATATGAAAGCCCATTTGTTACGGATTGTACAGCAAACGTGTGTGGAAGGTCGCGGTAAGCTGATTATTCCTGCTTTCGCCGTTGACCGGACCCAGGAATTGATTTATGCCCTGGACCAGCTATCGAGCGAAGGAAGCCTGCCCCGACTGCCTGTTTATATCGACAGCCCAATGTCGGTAAAAGCAACCGAGGTCATGCGCGATCATGAAGAAGATTTTAATCCTGATATTCTGGCTTATATCAAAAAAGACGGCGACGCTTTCAATTTTCCCAACCTGCACTATGTAGCGGATGTTGAAAGCTCAAAAGCAATTAATGATAGCCGTGAACCTTGTATCATCATTGCGCCATCGGGTATGGCTGAAGCTGGCCGTATCAAGCACCATATCAAGAATAATATCGAAAAGCCAAACACGACTATTTTATTGGTTGGGTATGCATCGCCTACCAGCCTGGGCGGTGCGATCAAACGGGGTGATAAGGAGGTTACTATTTTCGGTGATCGTTATCCGGTTCGGGCGAGGGTAGAGATTATGGATTCTTTCTCTGCACATGGCGATTACCGGGAAATGATCCAGTTTCTGAGCTGTCAGGACCCGACACGCGTCAAAAACGTATTTCTGGTACATGGTGAGTATGACAAACAGGTCATCTGGAAGGAGAAACTGGAAGCCGTTGGTTTCAGGAATATTGACATTCCTGATATGAAACAGAAAGTGACGCTGTGAGAACGGTACCTGGTATACGGTTGCTAATTGCATTCGTGCGGCAGCCCTATGTTAACCCACTTAAATTAAGAACATAAAAATACCCCGGCTTCATCAACCGGGGTTTATTAATTTTGCAGGAAAGTAGAGTTGCTTTGTCAGGTAAAACGTACCCGGGCGAAGCCTCGTGTAAAGCAACGGTTCAGTACAACACGATACACTTTACCAAATTGGGCGTAACACCAGCGTTTAAGCTGTCTTACTTCTTTAGGGATAAGCATTTTGATGGCTTTAGCCAATTCTTTTTCAAACAGGGATTTATCAAAACTCACCTTCTGAAGGATGGTTTTGATATACTCAAGCATAGAAAGCATGGTCTGTCATTTTTTTTGGTTAAAGAAGCTTATGGATACTGAAAGAGGTTGACTGGTTCGTTCTTATTGGGCTACTTAAACCGTAACGGCTGATCTTATAAAATTGTTGCCCCAAATTAACAATGATGCTTGCAATATTCCGCAATTTTCTTGCATTATTTTTTTGTGTCTCAATTGCTGGCTTTAGCCAAGTAATTGAAAATGACATAACTATTGAGTTAGGTCAAACAAATTTTCCGATTGAACGGCCTTTCACTATTTCTGTTATCATTCCCAACAGTGACACCCGGCCATCCATCACTTTTCCTGATATTGCGGGGTTCACCAAAAAGGGGACCTCCGCGAGCGTTACGCCCAGTGAAATTGGTGGAAAAACAATTACTAATCAAGTTATTACGCAAAATTATCAGGCACGGGCACCGGGACGTTTTCGAGTCCCGCCATTTAGTATCCAGGTCAATGATGAAACGGTGCAATCGGAGGGTACGATTTTAGTGGTTCGTTCGTCGGCAACCGCGTCAATTCCTACTAATTTGACGGCTACAGCCATTGTTCCTCCGCCTAATGGGTCGGCTTTCCTATCACTTCGAGCCTCAAAATCTATAATTTTTTCGGGCGAAAGTGTAGCGCTGACGCTGTCGTTTTTTGTCGCCGACAATTATCCTTATAAACTAAGTTTTACCGCTCTCGATAAGCAGTTACAGGCAATCAATAAAAAAATCCGGCCGGCCAATGCGTGGGAAGAAAACCTGAATATAACCGAGCTAAATCCTATGCCCGTATCGGTTGGCGGAAAAAAGTTTCGGGAGTTTCGGCTTTATCAATCCGTTTTTTTTCCGTTATCGAATCAGACGTTAAAATTACCGGCGGTGACCCTGTGGCTGGGCAAGGAGCCTATTATTGGTCCACCATCGGCTAAGCCAGAAACGATTGTCTTTACCAGCAAACCGCTTACTGTGGCCGTTCGGCCGTTGCCAGCGCATCCCTTGCGGGGGCGGGTGCCCGTTGGATTATTCCGCCTGGAAGAAGGCCTGGAACGGCAGCGAGTCAGCGTTGGGCAAAGTGTTCGCTATACATTTTCTGTGACAGGTGAAGGTAATATCGCGACGCTTCCGGCACCCGAAACGCTTAGTGACACCACCGCTGTTGATGTGTTTCCTCCCAAAGAACGCCATACCATTAATAATTCGGGCACGGAGGTTACGGGCCATAAGACGTTTACTTATTTTGTTGTGCCCCATCAGAATGGAATGATTTCATTGATCAATCGCTTTCAATGGATTTATTTTAATCCGCAAACGGCCCGATATGATACGCTTCGACCACGTTTACAGCTACAGGTCGGCAAAAAAGGATCGGCAATCGCTATTAATTCAACGGTAGAAGCTGCGTTGTCGGGCACAAACGGCGAAACCGTTGTTGTAACGCCCGCCGGAGATTCCCTGTATGCCGGTATCGAAACGATGGATAGTACGCATCAACCCTTGAGTATTCCGGTTTTAATTCGAGCGATTGCCAATGTGTTGATTGTATTGATGCTATTAGGAATGATCTTTGTATTTTTTAAGAGATAAATGAGTGGATTCGAGATGATGCATTCGGGAAAGGGTTGTTTTCTGCGATTCAGTATCTGAGCATCGGCATCCACTAGCCATAAGCAAGCATGAGTAGTACGTACGGAACACTATTTAAAATTTCTACTTTCGGCGAATCACATGGGCCAGCCATTGGCGTGGTTATAGATGGTTGCCCGGCCGGATTGACGTTTGATACTGATTTTATTCAGCATGATTTGGATCGGCGTAAACCTGGCCAGTCACGAATTACAACCCAACGGCGTGAGGCTGATGAATTTGAGGTATTGTCGGGCGTGTTTGACGGAAAAACACAGGGAACACCCATCGCACTAGTAATTCGCAATACCGACCAGCGAAGTAAAGACTATGGCCATATTGCCGAACAGTTTCGGCCTTCCCATGCCGATTACACCTATCAAACTAAATACGGCTCCCGTGATTATCGGGGTGGTGGGCGGTCATCGGCGCGCGAAACGGCAGCGCGGGTTGCCGCGGGTGCGGTAGCTAAACTGCTCCTGGCGCAGCAGGGTGTTCAGGTTCAGGCTTACGTTTCGCAGGTTGGTACGATGAAGCTCGAAAAAGCATATGCTGACCTAAATCTGGCCCTTGCCGAAGAGAATCCTGTTCGTTGTCCTGATCCCGAAATGGCCGAACGCATGTTTCAATACATTGACGAAACTCGCAAGCAGGGCGATTCGATCGGCGGAATAGTCGATTGCGTCGTAACGGGGGTCCCAGTTGGTTGGGGCGAGCCGGTTTTCGATAAACTCCATGCCGAACTGGGCAAAGCGATGCTGAGCATCAATGCTGTTAAAGGATTTGAATACGGCAGCGGATTTGCGGGTGCAGCATTGTACGGTTCGCAGCATAACGACGAATTTTATACGGATGAACAAGGGCGAGTTCGTACCAAAACCAACCAGTCGGGGGGAATTCAGGGTGGAATCAGTAACGGCGAAGACATTTACTTTCGCACCGCTTTCAAACCCGTAGCGACCATCATGCAGGATCAGGACAGCGTAGATATTCATGGCCAGCCGGTAACTGTTTCAGGAAAAGGCCGACATGATCCATGTGTTGTACCGCGTGCCGTGCCTATCGTCGAGGCAATGGCCGCTTTGGTGCTCGTGGACATGTACCTGCGCAACAAAGTCTCGCAGATAGACCGCCAGGAGGCCGGAATTTTGTAGATTTGACTTCAGCCTGGAATAAATTCTTTCAGTGCAGACTTATGTCGGCAATAACGGTTGATAAACCAACTGCTCAATATGGAAACGAAGATAACCACATCCCGCGCGAAACGTCGGTCGGCACCGCAAACGGTTGCCGAATTCGAAAAGTGGCTTGCCCGTAAAAAAACGGATGTAAACTACGAGTTCGTGCGGGGAAGAATCATCAGGAAACCCGCCATGAAGCAGGAAGAATTGTTTATTGCTCGATTTTTAATGCGTGCCTTTGCCAAAACACAGTTATACCAGCAAGGAGCAGAAATGTTGTCAGAAGGAGATGCGTATGTCGATGCGTTTCGCAAACGAATCCCTGATTTGGCTATTTTCACCGATGAGCAGATAAGAGAAGCTAAAATAGGTAAACGCTTTATGCCTCCCTTAGCCATCGAGATTTTATCGGACTCAGAGTCGCAGAACGACGTGCTGGAGAAAGTGCAGGACTACTTTGATGCGGGTGTTCAGCTGGTCTGGTACATTGCTCAGAAACAACAGAAAATTTATGCCTACTCCTCGCCCGATGATATCAGGGTATTTAAAGGGCAGGATGTTTGTTCAGCCGCCCCTGTGGTACCCGATTTTCAATTTGTGATCGAGGATTTATTCAAGGCTTGATCCAAGAATAAGAATACTACTTTTTCTTCAGAACAGCCTGCATAATAGCAAAACCCAAAAAGCCGAAGCCAATAGCCTGACCCAGAATGCCTAGTGTCAGTAAGGTCCCGGCTGCATCGGAATGGTTATTTCTGGCCCATGCACCAATCAGGAGAAGCACAATTCCGATTATCCAGAAGGCAGCGGCCAGTAAAACGAATTTATTTTTGATCGTGACCATAATACGATTAGCAAAATTTCCCGTAGAAGCCTTATCTCAATTTCAGTGGAAACACTTCTACAGGTTAATAAATTTACGTCATAAACGCTTAAGACGCACCCTATTTCCTTCTCGACTGGCAATACATCTGCTGATCGCCACCTTATTCCTTTCTACCTTTTGTACGGCTCAATCGGTTGCACATCGCTTTACGTTTCATCGGGGTTTGATGGGCACGCAGTTCAATGTAATTTTTTATACGGCTGATAGTGTAATGGCACAGCGAGCCAATGCCGCCGTTTCGGCCAGAATGGACTCCCTGAATCAGATCATGAGCGATTATCTGGACGGTTCCGAAATTAATCGTTTATCGGCAACCGGTGGTTCCGGCCAATGGGTACCTGTGTCTGCTGAGTTATTCGATGTCTTGAATAAGGCACAAACCATAGCCCGACTCTCAAACGGGCGCTTTGATCCAACCGTCGGACCCTTGTCGCTTTTATGGCGAAGAGCCGTTCGACGAAAGGAATTTCCAACGGCAAAAGAACGTCGTCGGGCCAGGCGGTCAGTGGGTTATCGGTTAATGGAGTTAGATAGCATTCATCATTCAGTAAAGCTTCGACGGTCGGGTATGCGTCTGGATGTGGGTGGTATTGGGCAAGGTTTTGCTATCGATGAAGCGTTGACAGTATTGCACCAGTTCGGAATTCAGTCGGCGCTGATAGACATTGGGGGTGATATTCTGGTAGGCGATCCACCGCCAGATAACCCGGCAGGCTGGCGTGTCGGTATTGGATCAGGAAAGGCCGGAGATCCCGATACCGCAACCGTTTTTCTCAAAAATGCTGCCATAACGACATCGGGCGACACCTACCGGTTTCTGGAGTATAAGGGTCGACGTTACTCACACATTATGGACCCGCGTACTGGTCTGGGCCTGCATCATTTTGTTCGAGCCACTGTGATGGCTCCCAACGGCTACCACGCCGACGCGCTCACGAAAGTATTTAGCGTGGCCGGGTTGACTAAGAGTCGTCGGTTAATTAACCGTTGGCCGGGGGCAAACTTGCTGATTATCGAAACTAAAAAGGGCCAATTGCGCCAATGGCAATTGGCCCCATTCCGGTAACCTATACCTGTTCCACATAAGCAAGCTTCTCATTCAGTTTGATCTGCTTTGGCTTTAATCCGTACAGTATACGAGTGAGAACAAAAGGACGGATCAGGAAATGATATAGCGTAAATAAAAGGAGAAAGCAAACAAGGATCAACGCCACCAACTTCACTGCAATGGGGCTGTTCCATTGAACAATGTAATAGCCTGTTGATACAATAATCGTTTGATGAAGAATGTAAAATGGGTAAACGGCTGAAGTTAAATACCTGAGTGTTGGATTCGTGAAATTTAAATGCCGTTTGGCAAAACCAATAATAGCCAGAATGGTCGACCAGATATGCAGACCGTCAAAAAGGCCGTATAGATAAAGTGAATTATCCTGTTGCTTCGGCAAATTGACCGCCCAGTAATAGTTCCAGAATAAAACGGCCATACAAAGCAGGGAAACTGATAAAAAAAACTTGCGGTATTTTTCGCAGGTGATCCAGAAGGATGATAAATCGCCGAGAAAGTAACCGAAAAAATAAAATGTGATCGATGAGTTAAACACAAACCAATCATCAAATAAACTGCCCTGAGCTGGCCATCGAATATACAAAGTAAAATAGTAGAGTATAAAAGGAATTGCCAGTGATAGATTGGCGAGTGGATGGCTAAAAAACGGATTGATTTTTTGCTTCCAAATCCGCAGAGCCCGAACGTTGAATAAATAGAAAATGGGCAGCAGCAAAATTGTAAATACGAATAAGTAGACTACAAACCATAAATGACTCCAGGTAAGGGTGCCCTCAGGATAGGGGATAAAAGTCCAGACTGAGGGATAGAAATGCCAGTAACTTTCATCGATCCGCTTTTCCTGTAGGCGCTCAAAATACACCTGCAGGGGAATGACAAAAAGCATGGAGAAAAGCAAGGGGATGAATAACCGGATAACTCGCTCCCCGAAAAATGAAAGAACCGACCGCTTCCGTATAGAAAAGCTAACTCCAACTCCCGAAATGAAAAATAATAAAGGTAGCCGCCACTGGTGCAACCAGATTATAAGCCGATCGAGGACGATCGAATGTTCTTCGTTTTTGATCTCCCAGCCAAACCGCACAAAAGGCATGGAGCAATGAAAAAAGATTAAGACCATGAAGGCGAGAACCCTGATCCAATCGATATAGTGTTCTCTTTGGTGCTGAATGGTAGCCATAAAAAGGATTAATATTAGTCCAGTTAGCTACCAGATGCAATACCGGTTATTGGGGTTGCTTATGCCACTCAAACTAGTTATTAATCAAATAGATAGACAGGATTTTACGAATTAAAATAGTCGCTTTCTGAAACAGAATAAGGCCGACTGCACAGTTGGCAGTCGGCCTTATTTTAACCAGATAAATACAGGAAGTTTGGTCTTAAACCGCTATTGTTTTACCCGGTACCGCTATTGGGTAAAACCCATCTTTATCGGGTAAACTCTTAGGCAGAGCATCCCAGGCCAGCGTTGAGGGGAAAAGATCGATCTGTGAATTTAGTGCTTCATCCCACTTCACAACTTTACCAGAGTAAGTAGCCATACGGCCCATAATGGCCGTCATTGTGCTTTTGGCAACACGTTCGGCATCCGCAAATTTATATTCTCCTTTGGCAATGGCTTCGAACAATTCGTCGTGTTCAATCTGGTAAGGATTCCCATCGGCTTTGCTATCATGGGTATAGATCGGCTGACCGTTATAGCCCATCAATGCGCTGCTTTTCTTTTCCATACCTTCAATCTTCCCTTTAGTTCCCAGGAACATTTCGTCGACCCGGCTGTAGGTGCCTTCATAGTGTCGGCACTGGCTGTTGATGGTTGTGCCATCGGCATAGACAAAATCGACAATATGGTGATCGAAAATTTCGCCATAATCTTTGCCTGTTCGTACCTGCCGACCGCCCGTTCCCTGGCACGATACGGGATAACTGTTTTTCACCCAGTTGGCCACGTCAATGTTGTGAACGTGCTGTTCATTAATGTGATCGCCACAGAGCCAGTTAAAATAATACCAGTTACGCATCTGGTAATCCATTTCAGTCTGATTTGGTTTGCGGGGCTTCTGCCAGACTCCTCCGCTAACCCAGTACACCTGTCCGCCCACGATGTCGCCTAAGGCACCGTCGTGGATGCGCTTAATCATATCGCGGTAGCTGGGTTGATAGCGCCGTTGTAAACCTACGACTACGTTTAATTTTTTCTTTTTGGCCTCTTCCGCAGCTGCCAACACCCGACGAATGCCCGGAGCGTCGGTGGCAACGGGTTTTTCCATGAAAACCTGCTTGCCCTGCCGAACAGCCTCTTCAAAGTGGCTTGGCCGGAAACCGGGTGGAGTAGCCAGAATTACTACATCCGCTAAGGCCATAGCCTGTTTGTAGGCATCAAACCCAACGAACTTATGGTCTTCCGGCACGTCTACTTTTGGCGTTCCATCGGCCGCTTTGGCACCACGTCCGATCAGAGCCTTATAGGCATCGTCGAGACGGTCGCGGAAGGCATCGGCCATGGCAACGATTTTGACGTTTTGTTTCGTGCTAAGAGCCTGTTGAGCAGCACCCGTTCCACGGCCACCACAGCCAATCAAAGCTACTTTTATTGTATCGTTCGCTGAAAAATGATAGCCAGGATGGCCAGTTTCGGCCTTTGCGCTGAACGGTAGACTGCCAAGTAGGGCACCACCTGTCAGCAGGCCGGAGGTTTTGAGGAAATCACGCCGGTTTGATTCGTTCGTCATCGTGGTAAGAGAGTATCGGTTGAGAAATAAGATGCTTAACAATGAAAAGGCATCTTAATTAGATATTTACTACTTTATCTATTGTCGAAGATCCATGAATTTGTTTGCGATTGACTGGTGAATGAATCAGCCAGGTAGCCGACGTGGTATGGGTTTCTTAAAAAAAGTGGTGTGAGTTTCTTAAAGATGTGGTGTCGGTTTCTTAAAACCGACGCTATGAGGGTTAGCCGACGCGATTCTCAAAACCTCGTCGTTCATGCCGGATGCGGTTTAGCAACCCGCAGGGGCAGGTTTAAGGCCATGCCCTAACGCCAAAACACTCTTTGAGCCTAATAAGACAGGAAACCCATTGAGGAAATAATTAATTAATGTCAAGATTTTCTTGCACAGAATAAAGACTTATCCGTATGTTTAGCATTAAAGTAGGTATTCTATAAGTTAACTATTTATTAACCAGCCACCTATGCAAAAATCAATTACTCACACATTCCTCCTGCCTGTGCTTTTCTGCTTGTTTTGTGTGGGGGCTATGGCTCAAACGCGAATTTCAGGCAAAATAACTGCGGAAGCGACGAAAGAGGAATTAGCCGGTATCAGCATTATCGTTAAAGGAAAAGTTATTGGTACGATAACTGACCAGAAAGGTAATTTTTCCTTAACAACGAATACGCCTACTCCTTTCACTATTGCTATCTCGTCGATTGGTTTTCAGTCGCAGGAAGAGGTGATTAATGGCGATCGAAGTGATCTGAACTTTGCGTTGAAAGAGCAGGTCAATTTAGGGCAGGAAGTCGTTGTATCGGCCTCACGGGTCGAGGAAAGTGTGCTTAAATCGCCCGTATCGGTCGAACGGCTGGATATTCGAGCGTTTCAGGCTACGCCATCAGCGTCGTTTTATGATGCGATCCAGAATATAAAGGGCGTTGACATGAGCACCCAAAGTCTGACGTTCAAATCAGTCAACGTACGTGGTTTTGGCGCTAATGGTAACACAAGGGTTGTCCAGTTACTGGACGGGATGGACAATCAGGCACCGGGCCTGAATTTCTCCGTTGGCAACATTGCCGGTGTGTCGGAACTGGATCTGGAAAGCGTTGAACTCTTACCTGGTGCGGCCTCTGCGCTCTACGGCCCCAATGCTATCAATGGTTTACTCTTAATGACATCGAAAAGTCCGTTCCAGTATCAGGGGCTCAGCGCCTATGTGAAAGGCGGAGTAATGAATGCCAGCAATCGGTCAACGGCAACCACACCCTACTATGATGCGGCCTTTCGTTATGCCAAGGCATTCAATAACCGTCTGGCTTTTAAGGTAGGCATTTCGTACCTATCGGCTAAAGACTGGCAGGCGACCGACTATCGGGACCAGGGATTCTCTAATGGCTATACGCTTGAAACGGGTAACCGGGCTAATAATCAGGGTTACGATGGTATCAATATCTACGGTGATGCCAGTGCTAACCTGTATTCCAATCTCTATGGCAATGGGCAGCCCGGTACTGGGGCCGACGGTTCATCGCAGATATTGGGCCTGATTGCCAGTACGCCAATTCCGCAGGCAGGTAATAGAACGTTGCCGCAACTGACTGGCCTTACGCCCCAACAGATCTTCAACAACATTATTCCGAACCTGAATATCTCGCGGACAGGCTATCAGGAAAGTGAACTTGTCAATTACGATGCTACTAACCTAAAGCTAAATGGAGCTTTGCATTACCGTTTGAACGAGAACGTAGAAGCTATTCTGCAAGCAAACTGGGGTACTGGAACGACGGTTTATACGGGGGCCGATCGCTACTACATCAAAGGCTTTAAGTTAGGACAGTATAAACTCGAACTGAAAGGATCTAACTTCTTTGTACGGGCTTATACCACGCAGGAACGCTCGGGCGATGCTTATGCTACTGGTATATTAGGACAGGGGATCAATGAAGCCTGGAGTGGTAGTGCTGCCAAGTGGTTCCCGACCTACTTTGGGACTTATGCCCAAACGGCCTTTCAGGGCTATACCACCGCTTTTTTAACGGCTCTCGGTTCAGGACAGTCGCCTACAGCTGCGCTGGCTGCTGCACAGGCAACGGTTACAAACCAACAAAGTGCCTGGCTTAATGTGGCTCGGGGCGCGGCTGACCAGGGGCGTTTATTGCCCGGTACCGCTGGTTTCCAGCAGGCTTTCGATGCTGTAACAGGGAAGCCTATACCGGGCGATGCAACGGGCGTAGGTGCCCGGTTTCTTGACAAAACCAATCTCTACCATGGTGAAGCAATGTATAACTTCAGCAAGGTAATTGACCCAAAATTGATTGAATTGATCGTAGGTGGAAATGTGCGCCGATATGCTTTGAACTCAGAGGGGACCCTGTTTGCCCGTGACGAAAACGGCAAAGAGTTTACGATCGATGAATATGGGGTTTATGCGCAGGCATCGAAAACACTGGCTGATGTACTCAAACTCACGGGATCACTTCGTTACGACAAAAATCAGAATTTTAAAGCGCAGGTAAGCCCTCGTTTATCGGCGGTATTGACAGTGGCCAAGGTGCATAATTTCCGGGCATCATTTCAGCGTGGTTTCCGCATACCAACAACGCAGGATCAGTACATTGATTTGACTACACCTACTGCACATTTAATAGGTGGTCTGCCTTTGTTTAAGCAGCGCTATAATTTTGCTGGTAGCCCCATTTATACCCTTCAGTCTGTACAGGCATTTGGAGCAGCTTTGCAGACGGGTGGTGCTGCTGCGTTGCCACAAGCCCTCGGATTACTTAAAACCGCTGTTGATACTGGCTATGACCCTGAGCGGGTAGAAACGTATGAAGTGGGTTATAAAGGGCTGATTGGTAATAAGTTATTTATTGATGCTTATTATTACTACAATCGATTCCTTAATTTCCTGGGTACACAAACGGTAGTACAGGGAAGGCAGCCAGTTTCGCCAACGAACCCGACGTCAACGTTACAGCTTATCAGTGCAGCAACTCGTAACGTATATTTCTATCCTGTCAATTCGACAACCCAATTGAAAAATGCGGGTTGGGCGATTGGGTTGGATTATCTGCTACCAGGCAATTATAATATCGGAGCCAACGTATCGTCGAACTATTTAATTGATCAGGATCAGATTCCGACTGGATTCGTGACATTCTTTAATACGCCGAAGTATCGGTATAATCTGTCGTTTGGCAACCGGAATATTGCGGGCAGTAACTTCGGATTTAACGTTGTATGGCGGGCACAGGATTCATTCCGGTGGGAGTCAAGCTTTGCCAATACTGAAGCTACAGGCCGTCAGCAGACAATTATACCGGCATACAGTACGCTGGATGCTCAGATTAGCAAAAAAATACCTGGTGTTAAGTCTATTCTGAAAATTGGAGGCACCAACCTCATCGGGAAGCTGTATCAGCAGTCATGGGGTAATCCAAGTGTTGGTTCGATGTACTACATCAGCCTAACCTTTGATCAACTGATGAATTAAACCGGGTAAACGCTAAAAAAGCGTCGCTGCCATAAGATCTGGCAGCGACGCTTTTTTGTTTTATGTGGTTTCCATACTAATTGGCTGGCATTATAAAGATTGTATGCCCTTTATTGATGGATCAACGGGCCTCGCTTGAACTCATTTACGAGTTATCCGGACACAAGCTCCCAAAAATACGGGTGAGAAATCGAACTTTTACGCTTCGAATGACCGTTGCCTGATCGTTTGGTAGATCATTCTCTTTTTCCATTACGCTATTGATTGATTCTACACCTTCCAATCCTTCAGAGCCACCGGTACCCCCATTATCGGATACGGATTCAGCGTTACCACGCCGACTAAATCTGCTTCAGGGCACAGCCCTGAACATGATTGATATGGTCGGAATCGGCCCGTTTGTCGTGTTACCTCTGGTTATTAAAACGCTGGGTGGGCCTCAGTTTCTGTGGGCCTGGATATTAGGAGCGTTCGTTTCGGTGATCGATGCGTTTGTCTGGGCAGAATTGGGCGCTGCGTTTCCGCAGGCGGGGGGAAGCTATAATTTTCTGAAAATTTCGTACGGCGAAAAACGCTGGGGGCGTTTGCTATCCTTTTTATATGTCTGGCAAACACTCATTCAGGCTCCTTTAGTAATGGCTTCTGGTGCGATTGGTTTTGCGCAGTATATGTCTTACCTGATGCCGCTGGAAGAGTGGCAGCGTAAAGCGGTTTCTGGCGGAGTTGTCCTGGTTATTATCGTATTACTATACCGGAAAATCGACTCGATTGGGAAAATCGGGTTGATTATGTGGGGAGCAGTGCTGGTAACCCTGGGCTGGATTATTATCGGCGGATTAAGCAATGCCAGAATTCCGTTGTCCGACACGTTTGAGTCGATGAGTTCAGTTAGTGGTGGATTGCTGGCAGCTGGTCTTGGTCATGCGTCCGTGAAAACAATTTATTGCTATCTGGGCTATTATAACGTTTGCCATTTAGGTGGTGAAATTCAGCGGCCAACTCGTAATATTCCTGCCAGTATGTTTATTTCCATTGCTGGGATTGCTGCTCTTTACTTACTCATGAATCTCAGCGTAGTCAGTGTGGTGCCTTGGCAGGAAGCCCAAAACAGTGATTTCATCGTTAGCCTCTTTATCGAAACGCTCTATGGACCAAAAGTGGCTCAATTTGCTACAATCTTGGTGTTGCTAGTGGCTTTTTCGTCTTTATTTGCGGTCTTACTCGGATACTCACGGGTGCCTTATGCCGCTGCTGTTGATGGGCAGTTTTTTCCGATCTTCGCCCGTTTACACCCGACCCGCCAATTCCCTTATGTTTCGTTGCTGTTTTTGGGCGGATTAGGTTTCGTCTTTAGCTTACTTTTTCGCCTTGGTGATGTTATTACGGCCATTCTGGCTATGCGGATCATTGTGCAGTTTGTCGGACAGGCCATTGGTTTATTACTCCTCCACCGCCGACGGGCAATTACCGAATTTCCGTTTCGGATGCCGCTTTATCCATTGCCGGTGCTTTTAGCGATCAGCGTATGGCTCTTTATTTTCTTTTCAACGGGCCTGACATTCATGCTCTCCGGGCTCATTGTCATTAGTGTCGGCATAGTAGCGTTCCTGATCTCAGCCGGTTTGCGTCAGCAATGGCCGTTCAATCGGAGCGATACGGCTATGGGACTACACGAAGATCAATCCAGCTAACATCGTCTTCCCCATTGAGGTTATTGCCGGTAGGATTTGCTGACCCTGGCGTTGAGTCAGGATCCAGCGTAGAAACTGACCAGATCTGAGCCGCGTTCATAATAGAACCGGTTGTATTGGGTATTGCTGTAAACACCATCTGGGCCGATCCGCCTGCGGATAGTGAATTGATCGTTCCTTCGATAATTGTGTAGTTAGCTCCTGTTGCTACTACAATAGCGCCTGTGGGCGAATTGGTTAGGGTCAGCCCTCGTAATGTATCGCGTACCACAATAGTATTCGCTGATAATCCCCCGGCATTTGTAACTGTGACGGTAAACGTAACTGGCTGACCATTTGCTGGAGTACGGGTATTCACGCTCATAAGCACAGACAGATCAGCTTTTGCGGGGTCAGGAGTTGGCTGACCGGAAATAACGGTAGGGAGAGGTGTCTGATTCGGATTGGGCGAAGCATACACTATTGAGCTGCTGAGTGAGGTACGAATATCTACTGTTGCTGCATCGTCCTGGCCGTCACCGGTTCCTGATCCCGGTTGTGAATTAGGGTCGTATAGACTGCTGGTTACTATCTGGGCCGAATTGACATAGACACCCGGTTGAGTAGGCATTAACTGATACACAAATGTAGCCGAGGCCCCACTGTTGAGCGCTATGCCGCTGCCACTTACGGCTGTGCCCGAACTTGATACACCAGCATCACTACTGACAAAGCTAAGATTGGGCGGCAGCTTGTTTTGCCAGCTAATGCCTGTTGCATTAGAAGGACCTCTATTCTGTAGAGTTACCGAAAAGCTGACCGGTTGATTCGTGGCTGGCGTTCGGGTATTCGTTTGCATACTTAACCTAAGGTCTGCCGAAGGTAGAGCAACAACTTGTATCTGATAATCTTCCGTTTCGCCGTAGAGATAGATTCCGCACGGATCGGTAGGAATGGTATTGTATGCGTCAACTACTCGTAACGCCAAATTACCGCCCGTTAAATTGGCCGGGAATGTGATGCTTCCCGAAAATTGCCCTGTAAGTATGGCAGGCGTCTGGTAGAGGAGTTCGTTACTTTCATACGAACCATTCCGGTTCAAATCTGCCCATATTGTAACTCCCTGCTTATAGTTTGACGGTATTAACGTCACGGTGAATGATGACGATTGCCCGGCCACTATCGTTGTAGAAACTACTGTGCTGGAGTTATACCCTCCTAATGAACAACCAGAATTTTGGCTCAGTATACTGCTATTCAGTACAAAACCATTTAAGCCGTCACCTTCTGTGCAGGTATAGGAACTGTAGATCGGATGGCAGGTCGGCGTCGTAACACTGGCCGTTGGGCTGATTCCCTGCGTAGTGGCGTTTGATGGTTTGATACGATAATAATAGGTGGTTAAAGGGGCCGTTTTTGTGTCTGTGTAACTGGTACTGTTGGGAGCTACACCGCCAATGGACACGAAACCAGTGTTAGGCAAGGTAGACCGTTCAATGAAATAGCCCATTTCATTGGCTCCATTATCCTGCCAGGCTATAAATACGTTACCATTATTGATAGTAGCCACGACGTTACTGGGTGCTGAAACGCTCGTAGGCGGGCAATCCAGTGAATAAGCGGTGTGTGTTTGGCGCAATGCCAGCCCTGCCTGCATTCGATCATACTGCCCCTGCGTGAAATCATGCGTGCAGGGAAAGTAGTACGACATAATGTTAGTCGTTGATGGTGCAAAAGAAGCCCCTTGCGAATCTTTAGCGGTGCCATTATACGTTTCGCAGCCATTGATATAAATTGTGGTTGCACCCGGTAAGCCATACGGGTCGGCAGGGGTGTCGCACAACTCGTCGCCCGCCAATGCGCAGTTAGCGCCTGCACCTCTGGTTACCAATTCGTCGGTACCAGTGCTCAGGTTGCCAAACGTATGAAATAAACCAAAATTATGGCCAAGCTCGTGCGGAAGTAAGCGGTTACCCAGATCGACCTCATCCGACTCATTCAAAATAAATGAACGCGTTGCCTGAATTGTGTTGTCCGGGAAATACGCATAGCCTCCTAATCCACTCTGGCTAAAGGCATTGACATAATATTGATTTAAGGCATTGGTAGCATCGTGTCCATTAACGGATGTTTCATTAAAGGCCGGGAAGCTGTTATAGAGATTATCGTTATCTATATATTCGGGTGAAGTGCCGCAAAAATAAAATTGAATGCCACTACCATTGAGCAGGTAGTAGCTATTCGTAGTAGCTATAATATTATTCATTTTGGCCAGCGTTATGCCACCAGTACCATCGCTACGGCGGTAAATGTGAGGGCGAATTGGCACATAGGTAAGGCTGGCCAGCGGCTGGCCCGAAGCCTGCTTCATACTTAAAGCGAATGCTGCCAGACTAGTAAGTGTATGGCGTTCTTTGGCAGATAAATCGGGTGTAGCACACACTAGCGAAACGCTGGACGGAGCACGTTGAGCCGACGAAAAAAATGGAAGCAGAAAGCCAAGGCAAACAGTCCATACCCGTAAATAATATACCATTCCTATGAAATCGTAGTTAGAAAGGCGGCATTTGTTTATCAAATCTCAATTATTGTAGCTCCAATAACAACAGGCCATGCTACTTTTTACTAGTGTTTTGATTATATGGGTAAATGAGCTGGGAGCGAAGGTTTAAAAGTACAAGATTTAACCTATCTAAATAATATAGTGAATAAAAAGTCCTATAGCCGACATTGAAATAGCTATACTGTCTCTGCATAGCGCTCAGTTAAGCAGAGACAGTATAGCTATTAGCTATTTCAATGCCTCAAATAAAATCTCGGCAGGGTGCTTAGCTTTACGGGCTGTACCATCTTTAATCTGGTGACGGCAGGAGGTGCCGGGGGCGGCAATAATCACATCGTCGGGCTGCTGACGAACAGCTGGGAACAGGACAAGTTCTCCAATCTGCATGGAAACCTCGTAGTGTTCAGCTTCGTATCCGAATGAACCAGCCATGCCGCAACAGCCCGAAGGAATCAGTTGTGTCGTGTAGTTCTGAGGTAATGACAACGCCTTTTTTCCGGGCACCAACGATGATACTGCTTTTTGCTGACAATGCCCATGCAGTTTAATAAGCCGTTTTTCATCCGTGAACTGCTCCGTTCGGATGCGCCCGGCGTCTGATTCGCGAGCGATAAATTCTTCAAAGGTTAACGCATTTTGAGCCAGATGCTTAGCATCGGCCACCAGTGATTCATCAACTAGATCAGGATATTCGTCGCGGAAGGTCAGAATGGCCGAAGGCTCCAGTCCAACTAATGGAGTTTCGGCTGTAACGACATCCTTCAACAATCGGATATTACGTTCGGCCAGCGTTTTTGCGTATTTAAGCATCCCTTTCGACAGGGCAGCACGACCGCTTTCGCCATGCTCAGGAATGACGACGGTATAACCCAGCCGTTCAAATAACAGAATCGCTTTCTGACCAACTTCAACGTCATTATAGTTTGTGAACTCGTCGCAGAACAAAAAGAGTTTCTGGGTTGTAACGGTTCGTTTCGGGTCTTTATCCGAGCGACCGGATGCCCAGCTCTTTAACGTTGTATTACTCAGTAAAGGCATTGTTCGGTCGGGGTGAAAACCAACCACTCTGTTGGCAATGCGCCGGAGCGATGGTGTTCCTAATACGCCGTTCCATGCCCAGGGAACAAGTGCCGCCACACTCGACAGCCGGGCAAAGTTAGCGATCAGCCTCGACCGGATGGGTACACCGTTTGTGTCGTAGTATTGTTGCAAAAATTCGGCTTTTAACTTTGCCACGTCCACATTCGATGGGCATTCGTTCTTGCAGCCTTTGCAGGACAGGCATAAGTCGTATACCTCTTTAATTTCTTCGTGATCAAAGCGATTTTCCTTCGGTGAGCGCGTCAGCATCTCCCGCAGAATATTAGCCCGCGCCCGCGTCGTATCCTTCTCATTACGGGTTGCCATGTAACTAGGACACATTGTTCCGCCAGATACCTGCGTTTTTCGACAATCGCCCGAACCATTGCACTGCTCAGCATGCTGTAGAACATTTTGGTCTTTATAGCGAAAATAAGTCTTAAACTCGGGTGTTTGCTGGCCTGCTTCATACCGCAGGAACGTGTCCATCGGGGGCGTTTCAATAATTTTGCCAGGATTAAAAATACCATCGGGGTCCCAGGTATGTTTAATCTGCCGCATTAGTTCATAATTATGCGGTCCAACCATTTGCGGGATAAATTCTCCCCGCAATCGCCCGTCGCCGTGTTCACCGGAAAGCGAACCATCGTATTTTTTTACCAGCGTTGCAATTTCTTCGGCAATCATTCGGTATTGCCGGTGTCCTTCTTCCGTTTTGAGATTGATGATCGGGCGAAGGTGTAATTCTCCCGACCCTGCGTGAGCATAGTGCACGGAATGCATGTTATGCTTTTTCAGAATCTCGTTAAAATCGTGAATGTAGTCGGGCAGATCGTGGACATCTACGGCCGTATCTTCAATGACGGCTACCGCTTTTTCGTCGCCGGGGAGGTTACCAAGCAGGCCGAGTCCGGCTTTGCGGAGTGTCCAGATCTTTTTTGTATCCTCGCCAAATAGTAAAGGGTAATGGTAGCCTAAGTTTGCCGCCCGTAGCTCAGCTTCCATTTCGGCTGCCAGCGACTCAATTTCGGCACGGGTATCGCGCGAAAGGTCTACAACCAGAATGATCGGAAAATGGTCTGTGGGTGTTTTTTGGACAAAAAAGCTGTTTTTTCGTTGTTCAGGATTAGAATCAGCCCGTTCCAGAATAATGTCATCAATTAATTCAACGGCGTAGGGCTTATAATGAAGCGATACCAGGGTAGCCCGGAGTGCCTCATCAATCGAATGACAATGGATACAGACTAACCCGCTTTCTTTAGGCGGGAGCGGAACAAGGTTTAGTTTAATTTCTGTCAGAAAACAAAGCGTTCCTTCTGAACCGGCAATGAATTTGGCCAGATTAAATGGCTCTCCACCCGGTGTAAATGGTTCCATATCGAGCAATGCGTCTAAAGCATAGCCCGTATTCCGTCGTTCGATGGTCTTTTTGGGGAAGTTCCGGCGGATTTCCACCTGATTTCCCGGATCAGACAAAATCGCGTTTGTCTTCAGTATTATGTTATCGGCCACCGTTGCGGAGCCATTCTTACGGCTTGCTTCACTGACCTGTTTTGTAAAATCCCAGCTACTCAAACTACTAAACTCTACTTCTTCTCCATCGGCCAGTAGCGCTTTTACGGATAAGGTATGCTCGCGGGTTGCCCGGTAGACGACCGAGTTCGATCCGCAGGAATTATTGCCGACCATACCACCAATCATAGCTCGGTTTGCCGTGGAGGTTTCGGGCCCAAAATATAGGCCATATGGTTTTAGAAACAGATTCAACTCGTCTCTGACAACACCTGGCTGGACACGTACCCAATGCTCTTCGGGATTGACTTCCAGAATTTTTGTAAAGTGTTTGGATACGTCGACAACGATGCCGCTGCCGACAACCTGCCCCGCCAGAGATGTTCCGGCTGTGCGTGGAATGAGCGATGTTTTATGCTGTCGGGCAAAGGCAATCAGTGTCTTTAAATCATCAATTGTTTTGGGCACAGCAACAGCCGTTGGTACTTCACGATAGGCCGACGCATCTGTCGCATAAAGTGTACGATAGGTACGGTCGTCGTAGACATTGCCGGACAGTTTTTCAGACAAACGGCGTATAACTTCTGAATCCATAATACTAAAACAGTGGCATCTGCCAGAATTTAAGCAAAATTAGCTGTTAATACGCCAAAATTATCAACCGGACCTGTGAAATTCATAAGTCTGTTTAACAGGAAATAGTTATAATAATTTGACGCATTCATATTAATTATCTACTTGATTATAAAGAAGATATATTCTAAATAAGTAATTAGTAAAATATAATCGATCAGATTCAATTCATGGTTTTTAACAATAATTATGATACAATATTGACTTTAGTTAATCCGATTTTAACTATAGTCGTTGTATTTTAAGGATGAGATTTAGTAATTTGCCATCTGGTTCAGGTATATGTTCTATAAAATCTAACCAAGTTACCAAAATAATCGAGGATGGGTGCAGCCCTGTTCGGCGGTGAGTATTTTGGGAAACGAAGCGGATAAATAGCATACCATCTTTAACCTAAATCAACATACCATATTTTAAACTTTTTACTGTAAACCTATGATGGACAAATCCTACACTAGTAGCCACTTTGGTGGTTACGTAGGTCAGGTTGGGACTACTCAACCCCAGCTATTTGCGCGGAAAACGGCTTTTGGTTTTCTGTCGATGCTGGTAATGATTATGCTACTTGGTAATTCGGTAGCATGGGCGCAGGGACGTACCGTAACAGGTAAAGTAACAGACCCTACTGGGTTTGGTTTACCAGGGGTAAGCGTTCAGTTAAAAGGGACACAGCGGGGAGCAACAACTAATGGAGATGGTGTATACTCTTTAGCGAATGTACCAGATAATGCCACACTTGTATTGAGTTTTATCGGTTACGTAACGCAAGAGGTAGCAGTAGGCGATCGTTCAACCATAGATGTAAAACTGGTTGACGATACCAAAGCTCTTCAGGAAGTGGTTGTAGTCGGCTATGGTACGCAGAAAGTAAAAGATGCTACTGGATCAGTGGCATCGTTAGGTACCAAAGACTTCAATAAAGGGGTTATATCTTCGCCAGAACAATTATTACAAGGCCGTGTGTCGGGCGTTCAGATTACCCCTTCCAGTGGTGAACCAGGTGCAGGTATCAATGTCTCAATTCGGGGTGCGGTTTCTCTGCGTGCTGGCAACAACCCATTGTTTGTTATTGATGGTGTGCCTCTCGATGGTGGTGATACGGGCGTAACGACGGATTTTGGTGGTGGTACATCGCCCCCACGTAACCCCTTGAGCTTCCTGAATCCATCTGATATCGAAAATATTTCGGTACTTAAAGATGCTTCAGCTTCCGCGATTTATGGCGCTCGAGGTGCCAATGGTGTGGTGTTGATTACAACAAAAAAAGGAAGAGTTGGTCAGAGCGACCTTACATTCTCGGCCTCGGCCAGTGTAGCCTCGGCCTACAAGCGGTATGATCTTCTGAATGCACAGCAATTTCTGGCTGGTGTAACAGCGGCTGGTGGTGATCTTAGCCAGGTTGACAAAAAAGCCTCTACGGATTGGCAGGACCAGATTTTACGGACGGGTGTTACCCAGAACTATAACGTCGGTTTTGGCGGTGGTAACGAAAATACCCGCTATCGGTTCTCTGTTGGTTATCAGGACCAGGAAGGTATAGTCAGAAATTCGGGTCAGAAGCGGATAACCGGCCGTATCAATGCCAGTCATGACTTGTTTGATCACAAAGTAACGCTGGCATTAAATGCAACGACTTCGAACCTTCAGGACCAGTATGTTCTGAATACCACGAATGCGGGTGCTCAGGGGAATTTGATTGGAGCAGCCATTCAGGCTAACCCAACCTATCCGGTTACCAACCCTGATGGGACATTCTATCAACCTGGTGGTGACTTCCGTAATCCGGCTGCTATTCTTGCCTATGATCGCGACCGGGGCGAAACCAACCGGACGCTGGCAAACGCGAGTTTAACCTGGCAGATCCTGGAAGGATTACAGTTCAAAGCTAACTTTGGTATTGATAATGCAACCGCAGTACGTCGTACGGAACTCGATTCGCGTCTGGGAGGTAACTTTAACCTGGCGATCAGTAATAACCAGGTTTCCGTTCAGGGCAATGGGGCTGCTATTATCAATAATAAGTACCGCACCTCAAAGCTGGTTGAATACACACTGAATTATAATACGAAGATAGCTGGAAATAGCCTGGAAGCTCTGGCTGGCTTTTCATATCAGAAATTCAACAACCAGCAAAACACAGCCCTGGCTAGCTATTTTGGCTATAACCTGGATGTAATTAGCTATACAGACAATCTGGGCGGAGCGAACGGACTAACCTATAAGGCATTTGGTGCAACATCCGATCACTCGCAGAATGATCTCCAGTCCTATTTTGGCCGTGTTAACTATAGCATTCAGGATAAATACCTGATAACCGCTACGTTACGGGCTGATGGTTCGTCCCGGTTTGGGATAAATAATAAATATGGGTATTTCCCCTCACTGGCAGGAGCGTGGCGTTTGTCGCAGGAAAGCTTTGTGCCAAAGAGTATTTTTGATGACCTCAAACTACGGGTTAACTACGGTGTTACGGGGAATCAGGACTTTGCAGGGGGCGTATCGAAGATCATCTTTACCCGGAACTCAGATGGGTCAACTGTGCAGGATAACAACCCGAACCCCAATATCAAGTGGGAGCAGAATACAACCTATGGCGCTGGTCTTGATTTCACCGTGTTGAAAGGTCGGTTAAGTGGTTCTGTCGATTATTTCAACAAATCGACTACCAACCTGCTATTTCAGGTGTTTTATGCACAGCCGGCTCCTGTTACTTACAAATGGGTGAACCTGCCCGGTGAAGTTATCAACAAGGGAGTTGAAGTTTCGCTGAATTTCCAGGCCGTTCAAAAACAAAAGTTCAGCTGGGAAGTCGCAGCGAATGCTACATTCCTGAAACCTGTTGTGCAGGGGATTGGCACATCTATACCAACAGGGCCAATTGACGGACAGGGCCTTTCGGGTGCTTTTGGGCAGACCATTCGGGACGGCTATGCGCCATTCTCGTTCATTATGCAGACCTATACTGGCCTCGATGCCAATGGGCTGGGTACGTATGCTGATGGTGGTGCATCGAAAATTCAGGGTGATCCATTTCCCCGGATGCGGTTTGGCTTAACGAACAATTTTACGTTTGGCAAATTCAACGCCAGTCTGTTCTTCAACAGCCAGTTTGGGGGCTATGTTTATAACAATACCGCAAACGCGCTCTTCCTGAAAGGATCTCTGAAAAACGGCCGCAATGTAACGCAGGATGTAGCCAGCAGTAGCGAAAGTCCCTTGAACTCAGGTTCAGTATCGACTCGTTTCCTTGAAAAGAGCGATTTTGTTCGGTTAGCCAATGCCTCGGTTAGCTATGCGTTTACGTTGCCACAGGGTGGTTTTGCAAAAACATTGAGCCTGTCGCTGTCTGGGCAAAATTTGTTGCTTATTACGAGCTACACAGGCCTTGATCCAGAGGTGAACACGATCAAAACGCTCAATAATATTCCGTCGCTGGCGATTGACTACACACCTTTCCCATCGCCACGTACAGTTACGCTGGGATTAAATGTTGGATTTTAAAAACTAATTGTATGAATTTTTCGTATTTCCAATACGTAAGCAAACTGGTTTTCTTGGAGATATGAAGGGCTCGAATTAGGCAAAAACCATTTAATAAAACTATTCATGGAGTTTACTAAATATCAAACAATCACGTTATTGAGCGCCACGCTGTTGCTTGGTACAGCGGGTTGTTCTAAACTGGATGATACTGTTCTGGGAAAACTATCTTCAGAAACAGCTAGTTCTACTTCCGTTCCCATCGATCCAGCCAGTTCGTTGCAGGGGGCTATTTCAGCTCTTAATGCGTTGGCTAATGGTCAGGGTGGAACTTATGCAATGGAAGAACATCCGACTGACGAAATGCAGGGCCCTACGCGGGGAACAGACTGGGATGACTTCGGTACCTGGCGCAAGCTGCATCAGCATACCTGGACACCTGAACACGTTGAGATCAACAATGCCTGGGACAATTTGAACAGCGGTGCTTTTAAGGCTACGCAGACAATTTCAGTAGCTGGGAGCGATGCCGCTATTAAAGCGCAGGCGCAGTTTTTGCGGGCGTTCTTTATGTTCTATGTCGTTGATTTATACGGACAGGTTCCGGTTCGTGAAGCAACAGATGCCGCTGATGCAAACCCTAAAGTGCTTGATCGTTCAGCAGCTACTGACTATATAGTCGCAGATTTAACAGCGGCTATACCGAATCTGCCAACTGTAACGGCAGCTACCAACAATAGAGGGTCTAAAGAAGCAGCTCAGTTCCTATTGGCTAAAATACTGCTAAACAAAGCTGTATATAAGCAACCAGCCGCTTCGCCAGCCGGTCCGTTTACGTTTGCAAAGGCTGATATGGATGCTGTCATTGCAGCCTGTAATACGGTTATTGCATCGGGTAAGTTCTCATTACAACCGAAAGGCGCGTATTTTGATAACTTCTCGCCCAGCAACTCAACAGCATCCAAAGAGAACATATATGTCATCGCGAATGACAATTCTGCTCAGCCAGGAAACGTGCGTAACCGTTATTACATGACGTTGCACTATAACCAGCAACCAAGTAGCTGGAACGGTTTCACAACACTGGCTGATTTCTATAATAGCTTTGATAAGGCTGATGAGCGTTTAGGCAAAGCTGTTACGGGCATAACGGACAGTATAGGCGTGCGGGCTGGTTTTCTGGTGGGTCAGCAATTTGATAAGAAAGGTGCCCCGCTGAAAGATCGAAGTGGTAACCCACTCGTTTTTACGCCTGATGTTAATCTCTCTTATGCGCTGGAGGCTAAAGGAATACGGGTAGTTAAATACCTCCCTCAGCCAGGCTTTCTGGACAATCCTGCGAACGACTATGTATTCTTTCGTTATGCTGATTTGCTGCTAATGAAAGCAGAAGCCATTCTGCGCGGTGGGACCGATCCATCCGGACAGACAGCTGAACAGATTGTAAACAATTTGCGCACAACGCGTGGTGTCGCTGCTAAGACGCCAATTGATGCAAAGGCTCTTTTGGCCGAGCGTGGATTTGAATTGTACTGGGAAGGCTGGCGTCGGAATGACCAGATTCGTTTTGGTACCTTCCTCGATCCGGTAGATAACCGCCCTTCGAAATCGGCTGATACGAAAGTATTATTCCCAATTCCACAACGTGCCGTTGATAGTAATCCGAATCTGAAACAGAATCCCGGATACTAGGCTATCTTAACTAGATTGATTAAACAGCAGCCTGATAGTGGGCTGCTGTTTTGTTTCTTGTCAACTGGGATACCTGACAGTTAGTAAGCCATGACTTTTGCAAAACGCCGTGCTACCGCTGGCAGACTATGGCTTTATGAAAGTCATGCAAATCAGAAAGATACACCAACGCATTCGTTAAAAACGTATTGAAACTGCTTCTACTAAAATCATTAGGGCTTTCGCTTAGATGCGTGCCACCGCAGCCGCGGACGGTCGCAACGGCGGACCGTGGTTATCAGTTCGCCATCAGTAACCACCGTCCGCGGCTGCGGTGGCACGCATCTAAGCGAAAACCCTATATCATCTAAGCAAACAATCGATGCCTTGCCGTAATAACAGGCGATTCAGTGGAATGTAACTTGATTAATTGAGTTAGATAATGACAAAAAAATTGGGTCTATTGGCTGCTAGTCTACTTGGACTATTATCGTGCCATAGCAATACTAATACCCTTTTCGAGGCATTACCCGCGAGTGAAACGGGTATAAACTTTGTAAACAGGAGCCTCGATAAAAAGGATTTTAACATTTTCAGCTATCGTAATTTCTATAATGGGGGCGGAGTTGCTATTGGAGACGTTAACAATGACGGCCTGCCTGACCTGTTTCTAACGTCCAATTTTGAAGAAAATAAGCTTTATCTCAACAAAGGCGGGATGAAGTTTGACGATATTACCCGGAAAGCAGGGATTCTGAGTAAGAAGTTCTGGTCAACGGGCATCACGTTTGCGGATGTGAACGGCGACGGACTACTCGATATTTATGTGTGTAACTCCGGTAGCCGCGATGAGCGGGGAAACCAATTATATATTAATCAGGGCGTAAGACAGGGTGTGCCTACATTTGTAGAAAAAGCGAAGGAGTATGGTCTGGTTGATGGCGGTTTCTCGACCCACGCAGCTTTTTTCGACTACGATCGTGACGGTGATCTGGATATGTACCTGCTGAATAACAGTTTCACGCCAATGGATCGCCTGGGTTACCAGAATATGCGCGACACACGCGATAAACTGGGGGGCGATAAATTGTTTCGGAACGAAGGACCTGATAAGCCATTTAAGGATGTTAGCCAACAGGCCGGTATTTATGGCAGCCTGATTGGTTTTGGGTTAGGTATTACCATTGGCGATGTTAACAACGATAACTGGCCTGATATTTATATTTCTAATGATTTTTACGAGCGGGATTATCTGTACATCAACCAGAAAAACGGTTCGTTTAAAGAGGACGTTGAAAACGAAATGGGCCACATCAGTCTTTCCTCAATGGGGGCTGATATTGCTGATGTCAATAACGACGGTAATCTTGATATTTTCGTAACCGATATGTTGCCCGACGATGATTACCGCCTTAAAACGACAACATCCTTCGAAAGCTACGAGTTGGGGCAATTGAAAGAGTCACGCGATTTTTTTTATCAGGATCCACGCAATATGCTTCACCTCAACAATGGTGATGGTACATTCTCTGAAATCGGTCGAATGGCTGGAACGGCAGCTACCGACTGGAGTTGGGGAGCCTTGTTGTTCGATATGGACATGGATGGCAAAAAAGATATTTTCGTCGCGAATGGCATCCTCAAAGATCTTACTGATCAGGATTATGTAGCCTTTCTGGCCGACAATCCCGATTTGCAGTCGATGATTGAAGGCACTAAAAAATTCGACTATAAAGAATACGTAGATAAAATGGGATCTAGTCCCCTGCCTAATTACGCATTCCGGAATGTAGGTAACGGCATGCAGTTTGAAAACAAAGCAGCCGAATGGGGGCTTGGTACCCCATCCTTCTCGAATGGCTCGGCCTATGGTGACCTGGACAATGATGGCGATCTGGACTTAGTTGTCAATAACAACAACTTACCGGTGTCAATCTATAAAAACACGGCTGTTGACAAAAACCATAAGAACTTCCTACGGGTAAAGCTTACCGGAAATGGACATAACCTGAATGCGATTGGCGCTAAAGTGTATGTCTATCAAAAATCGACTGATGGCCAGGTGCAGACCCAATACCTGCAACAAATGCCGAACCGGGGTTTTGAGTCGTCGGTGGATTTGACTATGGTATTCGGTCTGGGTGATAATCCGGCAATTGATTCCCTGACTGTCATCTGGCCCGATGATAAAAAGCAGGTTATTCGGCAATTAAAGGCCAATACAACGCTTAATCTGACGCATAAAGAGGCAGACCAGACAGCCATATTTTCTAATCAGCCAACGACTGGGCCACGCCTTTTTACGGACGTAACAGGTGTATCTGGCCTGGATTACAGGCATAAAGAAAATGAGTTCGTTGATTATAACCGCGATGGTTTATTAAAAGAAATGCTCTCGCGGGAAGGGCCTGCCTTAGCCATTGGCGATGTAAATGGGGATGGGCTCGACGATGTATTTTTGGGCGGTGCCGCCAATATGCCGCGTTCTTTGTATATGCAGCAGCCAACAGGAACGTTTAGCCTTGACAAACAGCCATTTTTGCTTGATGCGCTGTATACAGAAGATATTGGGGCAACCTTTTTTGATGCC
Source organism: Spirosoma endbachense (assembly GCF_010233585.1). Taxonomy (NCBI): domain Bacteria; kingdom Pseudomonadati; phylum Bacteroidota; class Cytophagia; order Cytophagales; family Cytophagaceae; genus Spirosoma; species Spirosoma endbachense. Next base: position 6,598,884 of record NZ_CP045997.1, on the reverse strand, counting down.
GATGGCGACAAGGATCTGGATTTGTATATCGCTACGGGAGGAAACGAGTTTGATGAGCCCGATTATCTGGCCGATCGACTTTATCGAAATGATGGTAAAGGCAATTTTACCTGGGATAAAAGCTTACCCCGCAGCCTGGAAAATAATTCATGCGTTGTTGCGGCTGACTTTGATCGCGATGGTGATCAGGATTTGTTCGTTGGTGGGCGTATGGTGTCGGGGCAATATGGTAAAAGCCCGGATCAACTGCTACTTGTCAATGATGGCCGAGGAAACTTTCGGAAGGCAACTGCTGAATTACTACCTTTTTCGAAAGAAATCGGCATGGTAAAGGATGCTGTCTGGTCAGATATTGACAACGATCATTACCCTGATCTAATTTTGGTTGGCGACTGGATGCCAATTACGATCCTGAAAAATAAACAGGGTAAAGGGTTCGAGCGGTTCGATAACGAAACGTTGGCTGCTACGGGTGGCTGGTGGAACGCCATTCGGGCGGCTGATCTTGATCAGGATGGCGATATTGATTTTGTCGTTGGTAATCTTGGTTTGAACAGCCGTATGGTTGCCTCAAAAGAAGAACCAGCTCATTTATACAGCAATGATTTCGATCGTAACGGATCTTACGAGCAGGTAGTTACCTGTTTTCGCCCTGTTTCAGATGGAGAACGTCGCGAGTGCGTCATGGTTCAGAAACCTGATCTGCAAAAGCGTATTCCGTCAATAAAAACGAAATACATTAAGCACTCCGACTATGCCAGGGCTAGTTATGAGGATATTTTTTCAGCTCAGCAGCGGGAAGGAACGAGCATTAAAATGGTTCAGGAAGCCGAAACGTCGGTAATGATTAATGATGGTAAAGGCAATTTTACCCTTAAAGCGCTTCCTATACAGGCTCAGACGTCGCCGATTCATGCCATTCTGACGGATGACTACGACAATGATGGTAAAATGGACATTCTACTGGCTGGCAATTTCTTCGATGTGCTGACTGAGTTAGGGCGTTACGATGCTAACTATGGACTCTTGTTAACAGGTAATGGTAAAGGCGAGTTTACGGCGAGGAAGCCCAGGGATACGGGCTTTTTTGTTCGCGGACAAGTGCGTAGAATGCAGACTGGACATGGAGCTAATGGAAAACCGTTCATCATCCTGGCCAAAAATAACGATCGGGCGCAGGTCTTTTCGCTAACGAAAGGACCCCGGCAATGAGGGTTTTATTGGGGCTTTTTATAGTGGTAACAGGCTTATTAACCGGTTGCTCGGGAAACCAGCCTGCCGCCGAGAAGCCATTGTTTCAATTACTTGATTCGACGAAAACCGGCATTGGCTTTGTCAATCAGCTGCACAATACCGACAGCCTATCCATTTTGGATTATCTATACTTCTACAATGGTGGCGGTGTAGCGGCTGGCGATTTGAATAACGACGGCCTGACTGATCTTTATTTTATTTCCAATCAGGAAACCAACAAACTGTACCTGAACAAAGGGAATTTTACATTCGCAGACGCGACAGCTAAAGCTGGTATGGCTGGTCAGGCAGATTGGCAGACTGGTGTTACGATGGCCGATGTTAATAGCGATGGCTTGCTGGATGTATATGTTTGTGCAGTTAGCAAATTCAACGGTCTACGAGGCCATAATGAATTGTACATCAACAATGGCCCTGGTTCAGATGGTGTGCCAACGTTTACGGAGCGAGCAACTGAATATGGACTTTCGTTTTCCGGGTTCTCGACCCAGGCCGCTTTTTTCGACTATGATCATGACGGCGATTTAGACTGTTTTCTACTGAATCATGCTGTTCATACGTCCCGAAGCTTTGATCGTGTAACGACTCGTAACGACCGAAACCAGGAGTCGGGCGATTACCTGTTTCGAAACGACAAAGGGCACTTTATTGATGTTAGTGAACAGGCTGGCATTTTTGGGGCTGCAATGGGTTATGGGCTAGGTATCTCGATCGCCGACCTGAATGCCGACGGTTGGGAAGATTTATACGTCTCTAATGATTTTCACGAAGATGACTATTACTACGTTAATAACCACAAAGGCGGTTTTGTAGAAAGTATCCGGCAGGCGTTCCAGCATACCAGCCGCTTTTCGATGGGCAACGACATTGCGGATGTAAACAACGACGGGTATCCTGATGTAATGACACTGGACATGTACCCCGCCGACGAAGCGGTCGAAAAAGCCTCACAGGGCGAAGATCCACTGGATATTTACCGGTATAAACTCTCATACGGTTACATGAATCAATACAGCCGTAATTGTTTGCAGATTAGCCTGTCGGGGCAAAAATTCATGGATGTAGGCGTAATGGCAGGTGTAGCAGCTACCGACTGGAGCTGGTCGCCCTTGTTGGCCGATTATGACAATGATGGTATCAAAGACCTCTTCGTTGCGAATGGAATTGCCCGACGGCCTAACAACCTGGACTACGTCAAATATATTTCTAATGAGTCGTTACAGAGTGAGCTTGGTGCATCGTCGAAACTCGATGAAAAGGCCATTCAGTCCATGCCTGAAGGCAAAATAGCGAACTATCTGTATCGGGGAACCGCCAGACTCCAGTTCGATGATAAATCGGCCGCCTGGGGTTTTTCGCAACCAACGCTGTCGTGCGGGGCCGTATACGCTGATCTGGACAATGACGGCGATCTGGATATAGTAACCAATAATGTCAATGATCCTGCCGGGCTGTACCGCAATGAAGCCAATTCACTATTTCCTGACAACAAATACCTGACGGTTAAATTGAAAGGTGATTCTCCGAATACGTTTGGGATTGGTGCGAAGGTCATTTTGAAATATAGAGATTCGCAGCAGGGAAACGCTCTGCAGATGCAGCAGCTGATGCCAACACGGGGTTTTGAGTCGTCAGTAGCTCCTGAATTATTATTTGGTCTTGGCCATCATGACAGCATTGACTCGCTGATCGTGATCTGGCCAACTCAGCGCATGGAAGTTCGCAAAAACGTGAAAAGCAACCAGCCGATCATTCTGAATCAAGCCGATGCGAAACTCGATGGAACAACCTTTCGGTATACAGCGCCCGCTATGCAAGCACGCTTTGCCGATGTTACAAAAGTAGATTCAATTCCCTATCGTCATCTCGAAAATAGTGACTATTTCGATTTCGTCCGCGAGTCATTAATGCCATTTAAAGTATCGACGGAAGGGCCGCATCTGGCCATTGGTGATGTAAATGGCGATGGTTTAGCTGATGTATATGCAGGCGGAGCCAAATGGCAGGCGGGAAGTTTATTGGTCCAGCAACCTAGTGGTCGATTTATTCCATCGAATCAACCGGACTTTATTCGTGACTCAACGTACGAAGACGTAGATGCCGTTTTCTTCGATGCCGATGGCGACAAAGACCTGGATTTATATGTCGTATCGGGAGGAAACGAGTTCTACGGCCAGATGACCGAGCAGTTTGATCGACTTTATCTGAACGATGGGCGGGGGCGTTTCAGCCGTTCGGCCAATGCGTTACCGACCATGTACGATAATAAAAGTTGTGTTCGGCCATTTGATATTGACCGCGATGGTGATCTGGACTTGTTTGTTGGCGGGCGAGTTGTGGGATTCAATTACGGGAAATCACCTGGTTCGTATCTGCTCATTAATGATGGGAAAGGTAAGTTTTCAGATCAGACCGATAAGCTTGCTACCGGATTGCGTAAAGCCGGAATGATTACGGATGCTGTTTGGGCCGATTACGACGGCGATAAAGATCAGGATCTGATTTTGGCCGGTGACTGGATGCCTATCCGCATTTTTGCCAATGACAAAGGCAGGTTTTCTGAAGTCAAACCGATCACGACAGACGAGATTCCCTTAAACGGATTCTACCAGCGAGTCATTGCTGCGGATTTTGATCGCGATGGCGATATTGATCTGATGGCGGGTAATCTTGGAACGAATACCAAATTTCGAAAGGCGCCCGATTCGCAGTTACGCATGTGGGTGAAAGATATAGACGGAAATCAAAGTACGGAGCAAATCATAGCCTATAATCGTGGAAAGGACTGGTATCCATTGGCGTTTAAAGATGAGTTGGGTAAGCAGATGCCCGGCATTATTAATAAGCGATTCACCGATTATGTGTCATTTGCGGGCAAGACCCTGGATAATGTCTTGAAAGCCGATGATTTAAAAGGGGCTGAGGAGTATTCCGTTAATCAATTCGCGTCGATTTATCTGGAAAACCAAAATGGTAAGTTTATTATCCATGAACTACCCTTGATGGCGCAGGTATCGAAGCTATTTGCGCTACAGGCTATAGATATTGACAACGACGGCGATCTCGACGTGTTAGGCGGTGGGAACTTCTATGGTGTTAGTATGTATCAGGGGCGTTACGATGCGAGTTATGGATTAGTATTGAAGAACGATGGAAAAGGGAATTTTATCGCGTTGTCGCCTGTAGATTCTGGATTTCTGCTCAATGGTGAAATTCGCGATATTCGCCCCATTCAGACCCCAAAAGGGTTACTGATTGCCGTTGCTCGGAATGGAATGGGAATACAGCTCTTCAAACCGTTGTAATTAGGCAGAATCAGTAGTTAACTCCGTTTTGTCCGATATTTTCCCTTAATTTTGTAACAATTGGTTAATCAATAACTGAGCTGATTCCGTATTAACTTGTCAAACTAGAGTATGAACTTTTCGCGTCGATTCAGTCTTCTACTGGCCATCCTGCTGGTAACAGTTGCCAGTTGTCAGAAGCCTGCTTCTCCAGCCGAATACAAGGCCAGGGCTGCTAATCCAGAAAACTATAATGTGGCATTAAACAAACTGACACAGGTCATTATTCACGATATCTTTTCACCACCAGTTGCCAGTCGGATTTATGCGTATGCCAACCTGGCGGGTTATGAAGCACTTGTGCCTGACGATGCTCAATATGAGTCATTAGGTGGGAAATTGAAACGATTTCAGGCAAGCCCGAAGCCCCAGGCTGGGAAGGAGTATTGTTTTCCACTCGCCAGTATACATGCATTACTGACCGTTGCGCGTGCACTCACGTTCACTGTTGAATACTATGACGAATTTGAAAAGCCATTTTACCAACAGTATAAAAAAGATGGCCTTCCTGATGACGTTTACGATCGTTCGATGGCTTACGGAGAAACGATTGCCAAGCATATTCTGGATTATGCAGCGAAGGATAACTACAAGCAAACCCGCGGTTTTAAGCATACCGTTACCAACGAAGAAGGAACTTGGGTACCAACGCCCCCAGCCTATATGGATGCTGCCGAACCGCAATGGAACAAAATACGCTGTTGGGCAATGGATACCTGCAATCAGTTCATGCCACCACGCCCTTTACCGTATAGTTTAAAAAAGGGAAGTCCTTATGAAAAAGAACTGGATGAAGTGTATCAAACCGGAAAAACCCTCGATAAACAGAAGCAGGACATTGCCTATTTCTGGGACGATAATGCCTTTGTAATGAATGTAGCTGGCCATGTTATGTATGCCAGTAAGAAAATGACTCCCGGCGGCCATTGGCTGGGAATTGCCCAAACTGTGGCCCGGCAGAAAAAGCTGACTATGATACAAACTGTTGAGGCATATGCTCTTACTTCATTTGCGTTGACCGATGGTTTCATTTCCTGCTGGGACGAAAAATACCGGAGTAAAACGGTTCGGCCCGAAACAGTTATCAACAAGTCTATTGACCCTAAATGGACGCCCTTTCTTCAAACACCGCCCTTTCCCGAATATCCCAGCGGCCACAGTGTGATTTCAACCGCAGCGGCTACGGTATTGACAAGCCTCATGGGCGACAATGTTGCCTTTACTGACTCAACCGAGTTTCAATATGGGCATGGTGTCCGGTCGTTTAAGTCGTTCCGGGATGCTGCCGATGAAGCGTCGATTAGCCGGATGTATGGTGGCATTCACTATAGATCGGCACTAGTGAATGGACAGATTGAAGGGGAGCAGGTCGGCAAGTGGGTTATCCAAAAAATTCATACCAGGAGATCGGCCGTAGCCAGTCGGTAGCAATTAAAAGATGCTTAAAAAAGAACCGCTCGTTAAAGGCGGTTCTTTTTTTTAGTAATTGGCAAGTTATACGCTCATAACGCACTTTGTCTGCTATGGTAATACGTTTTCTGGCATTGTTTAGCATCATTTTATCGGCGCAGACAACAAAACTGCAAGCGCAGTCATCAGCAGATTCGACAAAAACGCGAGCCGATCAAAATAGAGATACTTATCGTACCCTTAGCCGTTCGCCGGAAGATTCAACGCGCTCGGTTTTTAATTTTAAAGCAGCTCCATGGTATGTGCGTTCTTCGCCATTTTTGATTTATACAGGGGCCGGAAAGCCCAAAGATCGTATTGCACAGAGTATTGAGATTGGTAAAACATTCAATGTAATTGACCTGGGTATTGTTTTTGGGCGAAATTCACTGCGTCCGGATTCTACGCTGTTCGTTGAAGGCCGGGTAACGATGGATGTTGCCAATTACGGTGTCTTTGCCAATGAGATGACAATTGGAGCTGGCCGGGTCTTCGATCAGCAGGGAAGCCTGATGCTGGAGCTTACCTACAATATTATCGCTCAGGTTGCCCCTCGCCTGGGAATTGGCCTGACAACAGGCTACTACGACTTTAGCAACGAAACCACCGACGCATCGAAAACATTCTACGGAATTTGCATCCGTTATGGACTGATGCGTACCGATTCCGGGGCGCTAATTCGTGTGGGTAGACCTCGGGTAGGCCGAACCGGCCGATCGGGACATGCGCACGGCCGATAAGCGAATAAGCCGAGATTATTGCTGGAAATTCGGTCTTTTATCAACTTAAGTGTCCTTCGAAAGATGAACGAAATCCTGGTCAACGATTTCGGCATTGTCCATCGGAAATATCCGTAGCGAATTGACCTTAACGTTCGAATTCTCCGAAGCCGATCGAATAAGCCATTTATCCTGAAAAATGGTATTATTTTTAGCTATTATTTAATTGATGGCATTTATGGATAGAAAACTAATTGTGAGCGGCTTCCTGCTGGCAGCTTATACGCTTTCTCTAACGGCAACTGCGCAAGTCGACAATGCGGGCTGGCAGATTGTAGGTCAGAATATCAATCCTGCTAACTATTACGGCATAACAGTGGCCAATGGAATGATTGGCCTTGTGTCGTCGCCGGAGCCAATGAAAGTGAAAGACGTGGTATTAAATGGCGCTTTTGATACCTATGGCCGTGGTCGTGTCTCGAATATCCTGAAAGTGTTCAATTTTGCCAATATGAACCTCGATGTAGATGGGCAGCGGCTTGGGTCGAAAGACATCAGTAATTACCGCCAAACGCTTGATATGCAGAAGGCGGCCTTAACAACTACGTTTGATTTTAAAGATAAAGTAAGTGTTCGGCAAACGATGATGGCATTGCGTCATCTGCCATTTTCGCAATTGACAATGGTCGAAATTACGGCCAGAAAAGATTGTGAAATTAGCCCGATGAGTGTGATCGAAACCCCCGAGAACCTTAAAGAAGTAAAGAATTTTTATTCGGAGATCGACCGCTCACACGTCACGATTCGGTTACTGACCTCAGTGGCTAAAAGCCCTTCCGGACGGCATACCGTTGCTGCTTCCAATAGCTTCATTTTTGAGGAGCCTCATGGCCAGGAACCCGATGTGATTCATGAAGACTGGGATTACAACATGCATCTGGCCAAGTTCAAAAAACGCCTGAAAGCCGGAACAACGTATCGGTTCAGTGTAGTGGGTTCTGTATCATCGACGGCACACACCGCCGATCCGCATAACGAAGCGGAAAGGCTTACGCTCTTTGCCGCTCTGGAACGTACGGAGCGATTGCTTATTCGTCACAACGCAGAATGGGCTAAGCTCTGGCGAAGCGACATTATTATAGACGGTGATCCGGATGCCCAGCGCGCTGTTCGCTCAGCACTGTATCACCTGTATTCATTTGTCCGGGAGGGAACCGGTTATAGCCTGTCGCCAATGGGGTTATCGGGGCTTGGCTATAATGGTCACGTCTTCTGGGATACGGAATTGTGGATGTATCCGCCCATTTTAACCCTAAAGCCCGAAATCGCGAGATCAATGCTGGAATATCGCTTTGAACGGATGTCGATGGCCAGGCAAAATGCATTCAGTCATGGCTATGCGGGCGTTATGTTCCCCTGGGAGTCGGATACTGATGGGCAGGAAGCTACGCCCGTATGGGCGCTGACAGGCCCCTTTCAGCAACATATTACGGGTTGTGTTGGCTGGTCTTTCTGGAAGTATTACCAGGTAACGAAAGACAAAGAATGGCTTCGTACGCGTGGCTACCCAATGCTAAAAGAAGTGGCAGCTTTCTGGAGTAGCCGTGTAGAGCGTGAAGGCCCAGGCAAGTTTCACATTAACAACGTCATTGGCGCAAATGAGTGGCAGGAAAACATCGACGACAACGCGTTCACGAACGGTATGGCTAAAACGTCGCTGGAGTATGCCATACAAGCGGCTCAGGAGTTAGGAGTAACGCCGGATCCAGACTGGAAACTTGTTGCCGACAATCTACCAATTCTGAAATTTCCGGATGGTGTAACGAAGGAAAATCGCACGTACGACGGAGTTATGATCAAACAGGCTGATGTCAATCTGCTGGCTTATCCGCTTCATATCATAGCCGATGAAAATTCGATTAAAAAAGATCTTGCCTACTATGAACCCCGCTATTCACCCGATGGTCCGGCTATGGGCTGGTCGGTTTTATCGACGCTACACGCTCGTCTTGGTAATCCCGATAAAGCTTATGATTGGTTTGTGAAGAGCTATAAACCGAATGAAGTACCACCGTTTAATGTATTGGCCGAAACCGCTGGTGGAACAAACCCTTATTTTGCAACAGGAGCGGGTGGTATGCTGCAAGCGGTGCTGAATGGGTTTGGTGGGCTTGAAATTTCAGACAGCGGTATTACACAACTTAAAACAAAGTTGCCAAAAAAATGGAAATCGCTAACGATAAAAGGAATTGGGCCTGACTTAAAAACTGTACAGGTGCAGTAAATCGTTTTAAACAAGTTGAGCTTTCAAGTTACAGATTAGTGCTAATCTGTAACTTGAAAGCTCAACTTGTTTAAACTAAAACTTACCACTGAGCCATTGGCAGATGAGCCGACTGTAACTCCAGATTAACCTCTTTTGATTGAATCGCCATTTTATTCAGAGCGATATAAATGGTTTTAACGGCATTTTCGATGCGTTTCCATCCTTCTTCGCTCCGAAGATCAATACTGATCATGGTACGATCGTTCTGAGCCATGATCGTTAGGTAGGTCATAGCACCAAGAACAATTGCCGAAATGGCTTGTGTATCGGCCCCCTTAACGAATGAAAGCTGCTCGACAAGACGTGTCATTTCTTCGTCTTGTGCTCTTGCTGTTGTTTCTGCAATCGAATCATTTTCGATAACAGTTGCTTTCAGGATTTCACGGGCTGCTTTAAACGTACGGAAGTAACGGTAGGTCTGGATAACCTGGCGATACCAGATACGAGCCACATCAGACTCTTGTAAAGGACGAATTTGGTCTAAGACAGCTGGATTGAATACTGGGAATAATTTGCCCATTTTTACATAGTATTCCAGAAGCCCTTCCATACCGCCGAAGTAGCGATAAATCAGCACTTTACTGACATTAGCCTTTTCTGCAACCCGATTGACTCCAACTCCTTCCAGACCCCGCTCTGCAATGACTTCTTCTAACGCTTCTACGATGCGCTGAGTTGTTTTAGCGCGGTTGCGTCTGACCTTCTCGTCCTTCTCCATGTATCTAAAATGCATTAAAATTCAAAACATTATATCAATCTGACGTAAACAGAAAGGCACGGTCACATTGAGATTGTGTGTACGGCAAAATTGTAACGATAAATTATCAGTATTAACACGAATTATATCACCTATTATTCTGTATGAACAAAACGAATTTTGTTAAATGATCTTATAATCAATTATAAATTCGCTTTGTTACAAACCAGCAGCTATTGTCACTTCTGGTTACTACCTTGGCAATAATAATCATTTCTTGCACAATTAGCAAATTAAATAGTATTTATAATGCAACAAATTGAAGTATCCATTTTTGGTTTTTTGACAACTAATAAATGAAAAAAGCCGCCTAATTTACATTAAGCGGCTTTTTTGTTGCCCGAGAAGGATTCGAACCTCCACAAACAGAACCAAAATCTGTCGTCCTACCCTTAGACGATCGGGCAATTGCGAGTGCAAAGATAACAGGCTGAATGTGTCAAAAACAAGTACCTGCCTCAAAAAAATCTGATTTTTGCTTCGCTCTCCCGGCTTTGTGCTGACTATCAGCCAGTATTTTTGCTTATATGGATGCTACTGCGGCAGTTGATACTATTTTTTTTATTAGTCCCTGTAAAACTTTTCCCGGACCGCATTCAATAAATTCAGTTGCGCCATCGGCTGCCATTTGTTCAACCGACTGGGTCCACCGGACCGGCGCCGTTAACTGGGCAATCAGGTTCGCTTTTATTGTGCTCGGATCTTTCGTTGGCTGAGCGTTTACGTTCTGATAAACTGGGCAGCTGGCCTCGCTAAATGACATCGCTTCGACGGCGTTTGCAAATTCTTCGCGGGCGGGCTCCATAAAGGGAGAATGAAATGCGCCACCTACTGCCAGGGGTAAAACACGTTTAGCCCCGGCGGCCTTAAGTTGCTCAGCGGCCAGTTCAATACCCGCAATACTGCCCGAAATCACAACCTGTCCGGGACAGTTGTAATTGGCAGGTACTATAATTTCACTGGTAATTCCAGCACAAATTTGCTCTATCACATCATCGGCTAAACCCAATACGGCGGCCATGCTGGACGGCGCCAGTTCACAGGCTTTCTGCATGGCCGTTGCCCGAATAGAAGCCAGTTTCAGGCCATTTTCGAACGATAATGCACCAGCCGCCGTCAGGGCAGATAGTTCACCAAGTGAGTGCCCTGCTACCATGTCAGGAGCAAACGATTCCGCAGTAAGGGCCAACACAACGCCATGAAGTAACACTGCTGGCTGTGTGTAAATGGTTTGTTTTAGCTCTTCGTCTGTTCCTTCGAACATAATCCGGGTCAAATCATAGCCCAATAGTTGATTCGCCTGGTCGAAGAGTTTACGAGCTGCTTCGGAGTTTTGGTAGATGTCGCGACCCATACCCCGAAACTGGGAGCCCTGGCCAGGAAATACGTATGCTTTCATAAGATAGGAGACAAACTAATGACAGGTGATTGCGTGAAAAATGGCTGTTAATTAGTACCCATGTGATCGGCAAAATAACATGACTTCCTGCGTTTATTCAAGAAATAGACTCTTCTTGCGAATAAACGATTGATTATCAGTAGTCTCGGCTGTTGGCACTAATAGTCTGTTTAATGGATAGGATACATTCGACTCATTCGCCTGTTTTTCGCCTGTGGAAGCAAACAAAAATTTGGCACACTCTGTTATGAAAGTAGCCCGTTTGTCTAATTTTTACCGGCTCTATATTAGACAGAAGTTCGTTGAAAATGGGCCGTAAAGTTGTTTGCATGGGGTTTGTGCTTTAGCTTTGATGCGCCGTTTAAATCGGCTTTTTTTCAATAGTTTACCACTAAATTTTCGTGTCATTTACCATATGGCTTGGGTAATACAAACACTATCCAGCTCCCTCGGCCGAAAGGTTATCATGTCGCTGACGGGGCTTTTTCTCAGTACCTTTCTGATAGTTCACATGGCTGGTAATTTACAGCTTTTCAAAGGGGATAATGGACGGGCTTTTAATGAGTACACGTACTTCATGACCCACAATCCGCTTATCCTTACTGTCTCTTATCTGCTGTATACGTCCATTCTGGTACACGCACTTATGGCCTGGATACTAACCCGCCATAATCAGGCATCGCGACCGGTGAAATATGCATACAGTAAGCCCGAATCGAACAGTGACTGGTCGTCACGTAACATGGGTATTCTGGGCACAATCCTGTTGCTGTTTATTATCATTCACATGCGGACATTCTGGTACGAGATGCACTTTGGATCTGTTCCGATGGCCGAATATGATGGTAAGCAGTACAAAGACTTGTATGCAGTTGTGAAAGTAGCTTTTAGCCAGTGGTGGTACGTACTCCTCTATGTCGTTTGCATGGTTGCCATAGGCTATCACCTGGCGCACGGTTTTCAGAGCGGCTTTCAAACGCTTGGTCTTCGGCATAAGAAATACACCCCCCTGATTGAATTTGTGGGCAAATACTTTTTTGCGATAATCATTCCTGCCGCTTTTGCAGCGATGCCGATCTACGTGTTTTTACAGGTTCATGGAATTATTTAATGAGTGAAAGAGCGAATGAGCGAAAGGGCGACCGGTAATCTTCCAGTCATCCTTCCACTCTTCCACTCTTTCGCCTTTTACTTTTTAGAAGGAATGAAACTGGAGTCTAAAATTCCCGAAGGCCCTTTAGCCGAAAAGTGGGCACGGCAGAAATTCGGCTTGAAACTGGTAAATCCGGCCAACAAGCGGAAATACGATATTATTGTCGTTGGTACAGGTCTGGCAGGCGCATCGGCTGCTGCATCGCTGGCCGAACTAGGTTATAATGTTAAAGCATTTTGCTTTCAGGATAGTCCGCGCCGGGCGCACTCTATTGCGGCTCAGGGCGGTATAAATGCCGCTAAGAACTACCAGAATGATGGTGATAGCGTGTTTCGGCTGTTTTATGATACGATTAAAGGGGGCGACTACCGCGCTCGCGAAGGAAACGTCCATCGGCTTGCCGAAGTCAGTGTCAATATTATTGATCAGTGCGTAGCTCAGGGAGTGCCGTTTGCCCGAGAGTACGGCGGTCTACTGGCAAACCGGTCATTCGGGGGCTCGCAGGTGTCTCGTACGTTCTACGCTCGTGGCCAGACCGGGCAGCAGTTGCTGTTAGGTGCCTACTCGGCCTTGAGCCGTCAGGTGGCCAATGGGAAGGTGAAATTGTTTCCCCGTACCGAAATGCTTGACCTTGTCGTTGAAGGCGGCAAAGCGAGAGGCATTATCACCCGGAACCTGATTACTGGTAAAATTGAGTCACATTCGGGCCACGCCGTTCTCCTTTGCACAGGAGGCTATGGCAACGTATTCTACCTGTCGACCAATGCGATGGGGTCGAATGCCACGGCTGCATGGCGTGCTCACAAAAAAGGAGCTCTGTTCGGTAATCCTTGTTTCACACAGATTCACCCAACCTGTATTCCGGTATCGGGCCATTATCAGTCGAAACTGACGCTGATGTCGGAGTCGCTACGGAATGATGGTCGGGTTTGGGCACCCAAATCAAAAGAAGACGCGCAAAAAATTCAGAAAGGTCAGCTAAAAGCCACTGATCTGGCAGAAGATGCCCGTGATTACTTCCTCGAACGCCGTTATCCTTCATTCGGTAACCTCGTGCCGCGCGATGTCGCATCGCGTAATGCCAAATACGTCTGTGATGAAGGCCGTGGCGTGAGTAAAACCGGTTTGGCAGTATACCTGGACTTTGCCGATGCGATCAAACGCGATGGCCAAAAGACCATTGAAGCCAAATACGGCAACCTCTTCGAGATGTACGAAAAAATCACTGGCGAAAACCCGTACGAAACGCCGATGATGATCTATCCGGCCGTTCACTACACGATGGGTGGCTTGTGGGTAGATTATAACTTAATGACCACGATTCCTGGCCTATATGCACTTGGTGAGGCAAACTTCTCCGATCACGGTGCGAACCGACTAGGCGCTTCAGCATTGATGCAGGGGCTGGCCGATGGTTATTTCGTGATTCCCTACACTGTCGGTGATTATCTGGCGACGATCGGTCCTGCCGACAAACTGCCTGTTGATGCGCCAGTCTTTAAGGAAGCGGAAAAGAAAATACATGACCAGATCGATCGCTTATTAGCTATCAAAGGTGAGCGGCCTGTTGATGATTTGCATAAGGAGCTGGGCCACATCATGTGGGAGTACTGCGGAATGGGGCGTACTGCCGAAGGACTGACAATAGCCCGTGAGAAAATCAAGGCGCTCAAAAAAGAATTCTGGACGAATGTAAAAGTGCTGGGCGAGTCGCAGGAAATGAACCAGGCTCTGGAGCAGGCATCACGCGTAGCAGACTTTATCGAATTAGGCGCATTAATGGTTGAGGATGCTCTCAATCGGAATGAGTCCTGTGGTGGACACTTCCGCGAGGAATACCAGACCCCCGATGGTGAAGCCCTCCGCGATGATGCCAATTATGCCTATGTTGCTGCCTGGGAATATCAGGGAGACGACAAGCCTGAAGTGCTTAACAAAGAAGAACTGGTGTTCGAGAACGTGAAACTGACCCAGCGGAGTTATAAATAAGTTTTCAGCGACGAGTTTTCAGCTTTCAGTTAGCGGTTGGCGTAATGACCAACTGAAAACTGAAAACTGAAAACGGAAGACTCTCAAACAATGAAAATTAACCTAAAAGTCTGGAGACAGAAAAATAGCAATACAGAAGGTAAACTAGTCGAATACCATCTCGATAATGTATCGGAAGATATGTCGTTTCTGGAAATGTTCGACGTATTGAACGATTCCCTTACCCGAAAAGGTGAAGACCCCGTAACGTTCGATCACGACTGTCGCGAAGGTATCTGCGGCACCTGTTCCATGTACATCAACGGGCGCGCACATGGTCCACAGACGGGGGCAACAACCTGCCAGCTGCACATGCGTTCGTTCAACGATGGCGATACGATTGTGGTGGAACCCTGGCGGGCGCGGGCATTCCCGGTAATCAAAGACCTGATGGTCGATCGCTCGGCATTTGACCGGATCATTCAATCGGGTGGCTATGTATCGGTTAACACAGGATCGGCGCGTGATGCGAATGAGATTCTTATTCCCCGGACTATTGCCGATGAAGCGATGGATGCCGCTGCCTGTATTGGTTGTGGAGCCTGTGTAGCTGCCTGCAAAAATGCATCGGCTATGCTATTTGTTTCGGCTAAAGTATCGCAGTTGGCCATCCTGCCACAGGGGCAGGCAGAACATAAAGAGCGGGCCGAGCGTATGGTTGCGCAAATGGACGCCGAAGGTTTTGGCGCGTGTTCGTTTACAGGTGCCTGCTCGGTAGAGTGTCCCAAATCAATTTCGCTTGATCACATTGCCCGCATGAATCGCGAGTATCTTGGCGCGAAACTGACCTCGAACAACGCCTAGTAAACGTATAATCGGTATCTATAAAAAGTCCGGACTTTTTCGTGGAAGTCCGGACATTTTCATTTAATAGCAACGGCACAGCTGTATTTTGTGGGTTTTTAGTCAAATTGACTGGATTACCAGCGTACCGATTTAAATGTCCAGCCCGGTTGTACTTTCTGCATTTCCACCTGATCATCACGTTTCGTCAATCCACAGTCCAGATAATTCTGGTGAAGTTTTGCCAGTGCGTCCCGGTCCAATTCAACACCCAGACCTGGCTCCTGCGGAACCGCTACCGACCCATCTTCGAATTTAAAACGGCCTGAGGTAACGATTTCATCGGATTGCCAGGGGTAGTGTGTATCCAGCGCGTAAGGTACATCGCGCAGGGCACCACCCAGATGGACCATAGCCGCTAATGAAATTCCTAGATGGCTATTGGAGTGCATCGACAATCCTCGCCCAAACGTTTCGCATATACCCGCCAGGGTGATGGATGCCCGCAAACCGCCCCAAAAATGGTGATCGCTTAGAATGATGTCTTCCGATCCAATAGCAATACTGTTCGGAATGTCTTCAAACGAGGTCGTACACATGTTTGTAGCCAGTGGCGTTTTAATCGCTTTTCTAACCTTTGCCATGTTTTCCTGGCCTCGGGTCGGATCTTCCAGGTATTCAAGAATTGGCTCCATCTGTCGGCCATATTGAATAGAGGTTTCGACCGTCCAGAGTGCATTTGGATCAACCCGTAACGGTACGCCGGGGCCAAAAGCTTCGTGTAACGCAAACATCGCATCGACCTCCTGCTGGGGTTCAAAGACACCACCTTTCAGCTTGATCGACTGGAAGCCAAACTCGGCACACATGGCTTTGGCCTGGGCCACAATTTCGGCAGGATTCAGAGCACTGGCTTGCCGGGCGGCTGCCCATCCCTGCGCAGCCGGATCAGTTTTGAACGCCAGTTCTCCACCAGCCCCTTCGTATTTATAAAACAGATAAGCCGAAAAAGGAACCCGATCACGCATTTTTCCACCCAAAAGATCAACAACCGGGCGACCCGTAACTTTCCCGATAATATCGAGACAGGCGACTTCAATGGCACTAAAAATATGAACCAGTTTTCGTTGATCCCAGGGTGTTTCTCCCCGGTCTGCTGCGGTTTCGATTCCAAACTGATTGACCAGCACCTGCCTGATGTCATTAAGCTGGAATACGTCTTTCCCAATCAGCAAACTTCTGGATGCTTCGAGCGCGGCATCGATATCTTTGTTGCCCGGAATTTCACTGATGCCCGAAATGTTGTCATCCGTTACCAGTTCGACTATTGTGCGCAAGGCATAGGGCGCATGTAAACCCGCAGCATTCAGCAGGGGAGGGTCAACAATGGCAATGGGAGTAATGTGGATTTGAGCAATTCGGGGCCCTGTTTTGTACTGCATAGTGGTTTTATTGCTTATGATACTTCGTCTGCTACCGTCTGAAGAAGGCCTTTTATATAACCATAGCAGAACGAAAAGGCTTGTAAATCAGCGGCACTATCGGCATGGTGTGGCACATGATCAGGCATAACCATGCCCGAATAGCCAACATCGCGTAAAGCCCTGACAACATGCAGAAAATTCATGTCGCCGTTATCGGGATAAACCTCCTGGAAATTGTTCCAGCCACCCTTAATGTTGCGCAAATGAACGTTAAAAATCTGGTTTCGCTCGCCAACCCATTTGATGATCGGCATAATTTCCGTTTTGGGGTCATTCAGCCCTTCGGCAATTGATCCGATGCAAAAATTGAAACCATGATATTCACTATCGTAGAGCTTGGCAAATCGCTGAATACCCTTAAAAACATCCGGGCTATTCCACCGGGTTATTCCCCGAAACCCAACGGGCGTTGGGGGATCGGCAATGTGATTGGCTAGCTTGACCTTATACTCTTTGGCAACCGGAAGAATTCGGTCGAGGAGGTAAGTAATGCGCTCAAACATCTGCTCGATCGATACATCCCCTGCTATGGTTTTGGGCGCATTTTGTTTGACGGCCTCTTCGTAATTCCAGGTGCTATAGATGGCATTGCCGCGTTTTGGGTCGACTGTTTTTCCCGTCCGTAAAACCGGGAGAATTGTTGTGTTGTAATTCAGTACCTTAATGCCTGATTTCCCGGCAACCTGAATCATCTGCTGAAGGATCTCGATTTCACGATCGCGTTCCGGACTCTTTCCAAGCATTACATTCGGATATTCGGCCTTATCGATTCCAGAGGAAGCTAAGGGAAAGTGGTAGGCGTCAAGACTAATGCCGTATTTTTCACAGGCTTCTTTCTTTCTCAGCGAATCGTCCAGATCCCAGCCTTTGCCGGGAATCGTTTTAGGAGCACCTCCATCCAGATTATACACCCCATGTCGGGCTTTGAACTCCAGATTTTCGGTTGATGTGCCGCCCGATTGACAGCCCACTTTCATGAGTACTTTTTTGGGTTTGGCCTTGCTGTTGGCTTTTGCCAGCTCGGGGCTCCACGCGGCTGCTCCCACGGAACCAGCGGCAATGACTCTAATAAAATTCTTACGTTTCATCATGTTAAGGTTCGTTAAGGGTTTTGGTTTTAAAGCATTCATTGAGCCAGGATTTTCGAAAAAAACAGACTAGGCCTTAAATTGGTACAGGATGAATATGGGTCTGGTTTTAACGAAAATCCTGAGTACGATAAACTATTGGTCGTCACTTAGCAGTAACACGAGCGAACTATGGTCTAATTCGCCGTTTCCCTGAGCTACGGCAGCCTCCATTTGAGCGGCTACCAGAGCAGTACCTTTGAGAGGTACCGAAAATTCTTCGCCAGCCTGTAGGGCAATGCCCATATCTTTCTTGTGTAATTTGATCTTGAAACCCGGCTTGAAATTGTGATCGATCATGCGCTTTCCATGCAGGTCGAGAATGCGGCTTTGCGCAAAACCACCCAGCAGGACCTCCCGCATTTTTTCAAGATCTACGCCCGCTTTTTGAGCCAGTGCAAACGCTTCGGCAACGGCCTGAATCGTAATGCCAACAATCATCTGGTTGCAGGTTTTGGTCGTTTGTCCGGCCCCTGGTTCGCCGATGTGAACAATGTTTTTCCCCATTGCCTGAAATAGAGGCAGGGCACGCTGAAAGGCAGATTCACTACCGCCCACCATAATAGACAGCGATGCGGCTTCGGCACCTACCTGACCTCCCGAAACCGGCGCGTCCAGAGCATCGGCTCCTTTTTCCTGCATTAAGCCGTAAATGTTCCGCGCGGTTGAGGGCGCAATGGTCGACATGTCAATAAATAAGGCTCCTGCCTGAATACCTTCGAGCACCCCGTCAGGACCAGACACTACCTGTTCGACGTCGGGCGAATCGGGCAGCATCGTAATGATAATATCATTCTGTTGAGCCAGTTCTTTACTCGTCGCGAACGATTGTGCACCCGCTTCAATTAGTTCGCTGGCTGCTTTACTTTGACCCAGTACCGAAAGCGAATAGCCAGCCTTAATCAAGTTCAACGCCATGGGCTTGCCCATGATACCCAAACCAATAAATCCTACTTTTTCCATTTTATAGAGGTATTTTTCCTGCAAATACGGACCGTATCGGCGAGAAACAAATGTCATTTAATAACAATGTCGTTTCAGCGCATTAAACCAGTGGGAATAATTGAGCCGCAATCATGATAACGACCAGACCTGTCAGACCCATCACCACCAGTAAGGGTGAAATGGTTTTAAGGGCCTCACGTTCCGTTAAGTTGCTTAGTTTGCAAATGATCCAGAACCCTGCATCATTCATCCAGGGCACTAATTTTGACCCGCAGCCAATCGCCAGACCCAAATACAGTGGGTGAAATTCCAGGTGTGCATTGCTGGCCATTCCCGATAGAATGCCCGAAGCCGTGATCAGCGCTACCGTGGCAGAGCCCTGGGCGGTTCGGACAACGGCGGCAATGAAAAACGCCATCGGAATCAAGGCCATCTGGTAATCCTTCGTCATGTCGGCAATACGCGCGCTAATGCCGGTTTGCTGTAACATACCGCCGAAAGCGCCACCCGCTGCCGTGATCAGAATAATACCTCCTCCGCTCATCAGAGCCGCCTGCACGAACGGGGTTAGCCCTTCTTTGCTGCCCTTTTTTTCTTTGGCCAGTACAAGCAGTGCCGCAATACCACCCGTAACGATCGCGATATTCTTATCGCCAAAGAACTTGATCAGGCTTATCAGCTTCCCTAAAAAAGGCGACTGAGTAAGCGGTGTACCGGGCGTAGCCATCGCTGTGAGGGCTGTATCCGCACAGATAAAGACCAGAGGAATCAAAACGGGCAAAAGCGACAGTCCCAGCGCGGGAAGATGAATGGTCTCTTTGGCGGCTATTAGTTTGATGTCTTCCAGTTTTGCATCCAGCGAATCGCGCAGCGGAATCGGCCATTTCCGATTGGCCCAAAGGGCAAAAAAATACCCGGCCGTTATGGTAAAAAGCCCAACAATAGTGCCACCTATCATCATCATTCCAATGGGAATATGCATTTCGCCCACCAGAAATAGGGGTCCGGGCGCGGGTGGAACCAGCGAGTTGGCCATAGCTGCTCCGGCCATGATGCAGAGTACCAGCAGGAGGTAGTTTTTGCCGATTCGCAGAGTCATGGCCTTCGCCAGCGGCATCATCAGAAAAATGACCGTATCGAAAAATACGGGTATTCCCAAAAAGAAACTGCTGACCAGAAACGCAATGGGCGCTTTTTCGATGCCTGTCAACCGCAGCATAGAGCGTATAATTCGTTCGGCGGCTCCACTCTCCAGCATGCATTTTCCAATGATTGCGGCCATTGCAATCAGGATGCCTATTTTGCCGCATGTATTCCCGAATTCAGTGGCAATTCGTTCGCCGATTCCCTTTTTCGCCAGGGCCAGGGCAGCGGCCGGTGCCGTGCCTTTCGATAAAGCAAATTGTTCGATGGCAGAAGCTGGTGTCATTAATGCTACCACAAAAGCGCCAAGTAACAAGGCCAGAAATGGATGCAGCTTCAGGCCAATTATGCCACCTACTACGATAACTACGCCTACAGCTAAGATTATGAGCGGATCAGTCATTAAACAAAGGTTTATGAGAATAGTGAGTGGGCAGTCTGCTAGCACGAACAGACGAGGATAGACTTTATTGGTTAGCTGGTTTTTGAGACTGATCTAAATGCATCCAGTTTGTTCGCCAGGTTTCGGGCACCATCGGCAACAAACGTGGCATCGGCCCCGCAGGCAATCAGCCGGATGCCGAGGTCATGGTAGGTTTTATAATCATCGGGATTAAAGAACAGAATGCCAGTAGCCTTCCCCGCTTTTTGGGCCGCATTGATCGTTTCTTTTAAGGCTTCTTTAAATCGGGGATGGTCAAATTGCCCGAAAATGCCCAGTTCCATAGATAGATCGGCGGGGCCAATAAATAACACATCGACACCGTCGATAGCTGCTACTTCGTCGAGGTGATTGAGGACTTCAACGGTTTCGATCTGAACTACGCCCAAAATCGTATCTCTGGATTCCTGATAATACTGGTTGAAATTCTGAGCGAAGCCAGTAGCCCGTACC
The DNA here is from genome assembly GCF_010233585.1 of Spirosoma endbachense. NCBI lineage: Bacteria > Pseudomonadati > Bacteroidota > Cytophagia > Cytophagales > Cytophagaceae > Spirosoma > Spirosoma endbachense. Next base: position 6,578,078 of record NZ_CP045997.1, on the reverse strand, counting down.
ATCTTGGCAACGCCCCGGCTGCCATGCGGAGGATAATGTAAGCCGTTTACAACCTTCTGGGCATCTGCCGGATTGGTAATTTTGGGGCACATGATTCCTTCGGCTCCCATGTCGAGCACCCGGTGAATACGTTGACTTTCGGCACTTTCTACCCGTACGATAGCGCCAGCAGACGTATGTTCGAGAGCCTGTAACTGATACAGCACATCTTTCTCCGATCCGGCACCATGTTCGAGATCAATCAGCACCCAGTCGAATCCAGCCTGGCCAACAATCTCGGCTGTAAGTGAACTCCCAAGGTTTAACCAACACCCGTTGAGTGTATCGCCTTGCTTAAGTCGTTTTTTTAGATTCTTCATTTAAAAGAAAGGTGGAATAAGGAAGGCTTTACTTTATCAGGATTTTGTTAAAAGCCATGCCGGGTTTCTGACCATGTGCTTACTAACCGTGGCACGGCTCTTAACAAAACGCCTTTCTATTTTTTATCCCACCAGATTCGGGTATCGAGCAGATTAGGGCCCTGTCGGCCAATCGCCTGTTGTACATTGGTTTTATTAACGTTCAGCTCGGCATCCGTATAGGTCAATCGACGAATAAACGGCTCTGTTTTCAGATCACTGCCCGGATACGGGTTCGGCGTCAATACCGGAAACCCAGACCGGCGGAAGTTAGCCCATGTTTCTGGGCCCATCAGAAATGAAGCGACCCAGTATTGCGTATTGATTTGTTCCAGCTCTTTACCAGCAGCCAACGGATTGGCCTGTAAATAAGTCGCGATGGCAGCATCAGGAACGGCAGTAGTTGTTCCATAGCTGGCCAGCTGCCGCATGTGCGAACGGACGCCATTAGCGTATAACGTAGCCGGATCGCCCGTTGTCCATTTCCGGAATGCGGCTTCGGCCAGCAAAAGCTGGGTTTGCGCGTAGGTAACCAGAAAGCTGGGGGCCAACAGGGCGGCCATTCTCGTTTTGTCGAGCTGGCTGTAATCCCACAAACTAGCGAGTTTGCTGGCGGTTACAGCCGCACTTATCGTAGTGTTATCATAGCCCAGCGGTGCGCCGATCTGAACGCCTGGAGTCCGATTGGCCTTTGACTCAATCTGTTGAGCTCCACTGGTCGCACCCACATACCGAACCGCAATGGAGGCTAGCCGTGGATCGTTGGTTTTACTCAGATAACTGACGAAATCTTCGGCCAGATAAAAGAAGGCGGATTGACCACCATTTAACTGGGAGCCAACAGGATTGGTAAAACTGGCGGTATGGCGGATAATTGCGTTGTCATCATTGGACTGCATAACACCACCTGCCACTGCCTTGCCAACGTATTCGGCTGCTTTGGTCGGGTTTGCTTTGGACAACCGCATGGCCGCCCGGAGCAAAATGGAATAGCCTAAACGCTTCCATTTAACGACATCGCCATCAAAGAGAATGTCGCTGGCTACTTTTGTTTTGGTGGCATCCAACGCAGCAGAAGCGGCATCCAATTCGGTTAACAGATCCGTATAAACGGACTCCTGCGTATCATAGACGGGTGCTACAATTCCTTCCAGATAACTTTTTCCGGCCTGCGTATATGGTATGTCGCCGTAGGTGTCAGTCAGCACCATAAACGAATAAGCCCGCCATATTCGGGTCATATTGTACAGGTTCGTACGGGCCGGATCGCTTTTTGTTTTGGCGATGACATCCGTCAATTCTTTTATAACCGATTGATAATAGGTATTCCAGTTGCCGTTCGATACCGTCCGGTTATCCTGATTAAAGTTAGCTGCCGACCCCTGACCACTAAATGGCGTGATCATTTGTTTGACGATGGTCGTTTCATAGCTTAGGTTACCATAGCCCGGTGCACTGGCTACGATGGCGGTGTTCAATTGAAAGGCGGGTTCTACGGCTGTCAGCGCAACGGGATTGACATTCATTTCGTCGAATCCTTTATCGCAGGAAGCCAGCAGGAAGAAGGCTAGTACCCAGATTGGCAGGTATTTATTGATTTTTTTCATGGTAGTCCGTTTTTGATGGGTTGACAATAGCTGTGGGAGAAATCTTAAAATTTGACGTTAAGATTAAATCCAACACTACGGGTTATTGGCAAACCGGTTGCTTCGAGGCCTATCAAATTATCGGAGGGAAAGCCGAACTGCTCAGGATGAATATTGGGCACCCATTTCTTGATGACAGCTACGTTATTGGCCACGGCGTTTAACCGAATTCCTTTGATGAACTTACTGGAAGTCGGTAGAAATTTGGTGAAGTCGTAGCCGATCGTTATCTGCCGCAACTGCCATAATCCCGCATTGTAGACAAATTCTTCAGCAATGTTCTGCGAACGAACGGTTTCATAAAAAGCCTGAACCCCCGACTTGGTCTGGTTAACTTCGCCACTCGGATTGACACCATTTCCGATCACATAGCCCTCTGCCCGCCCGGCTAAAGTGGCTTTATGCAGGCCATGCCGCCAGGCATTGTGGTTCGTTCCGGAGATCATCTTATGCCCGAGCTTGAAGTCGATCAAAAACGATAGATTAATGCCCTTGTAGGTAAAACTATTGGTGAAACCACCAACCCACTTAGGCAAAGCGCTACCGAAGCTGATCTGAGTGGCTGTTCGCAGCGGACGCCCATTGCCCGCATCAAAAACCTGACGGCCCTGTGCATCCCGCAGGTAGCCAAAACCAAACAGCTGACCCATGGGCAGACCTACTACCTGACGCAGTTCACCCGTAAAATCGCCGGTTCCGACGGTGATCATATTGTCGCTTACGCTGCTGCCCAAATCGAGAACTTTCGTTACGTTATAGGCCGCGTTAATGTTGACATCCCAGTTAAAGTCGACTCGCTTAAGGGGCGAAAACGTCAACAGCATTTCCAGACCCCGATTCTGGCTTTGACCGACATTGATTAACTGCGTCAGGTATCCACCTGCATCAGATGTCTGGGCTCGCAGAATTTGATCCGACGATAGTTTGTCGTAATAGGTTAGGTCTAATCCTATCCGATTATTGAATAGTTTCAATTCCAGCCCCACTTCTTTTTCGGAAACACGCATGGGACGCAGGTTGGCGTTGGGAACCGTTGACCCGCTAATGCTGGCTAAGGGCTGGGCAGCTCCACTTGGCGATGGAAACTGCTGGGCATTTATTCCGTAGAAAAGGTTATTGGCGTAGGGCTGTACATCGGTGTCGCTCCCTACTTCAGCATAAGCCGCTCTGATTTTTCCGAAAGAAAGCCAGCCTGGTAAGGCGCTGGCGAATGCCTGTGAAAAAACGAAACTTGCGGTTACAGAAGGGTATAAAATACTCCGGTTCTCGGGCGATAGAGTAGAAAACCAGTCGTTTCGGACGGTTCCGTTTATAAACAGAAAGTCCTTGTATGAAACCTCTGCCGACCCATAGAGCGAATTGACCTGCCGTTCCGATAATTCATAGGTAGCATCTTTTTGGCGTCCATTACCTATTGTGTATAGCCCTCGGGTATAGAAATCCTGCGCAAATACGTTGTGCCGGCTAATTCTGCGGTACATCTGGTTGCCACCAATGTTCGCATTAACGCCAAAAACGCCAAATGTATGGTTGGCTCCCAACAGGAAATCTGTATTCAATTCGCGTACCGTCCGGGAGTCCTGCACATATTGGCCATTCACAAAACCTGCGGGTGCGGCAGGCTGCCGCTGACTACCGGTAGGGAGGTTGTAATCCTGTTCACGAGCATAATAGTCCTGCCCTACCCGTGCCTGCAAAAACAGCCAGTCCGTAAAATTGTACCGCGCTGTCAGATTGCCAAACACCCGATCCGTACGCACATTCTCGAAGCGTTTCAACGCAAAATAAGGATTGGTTCGGTTGGTAAACCGCGACCAGAGTACTTCATTCCCATTCGCATCGGATGCGTATTTTTCCAGAAGGTCCAGCGGCATGGAATTGGCCATGCTAAACAATACAACCGGGCTATAATCCTGCTCAGCGATATTCGGTGGGTTTTTCCGGTACTCATTGGAATAATTCACATTGCCCGAAATGGTCAGTTTCTTCGCCAGTGTTTGGGTAAATCCCAGATTAACGGTTTTGCGGTTATAGCCCGAACCCGGCAGAATCGTTTTGTTGTCCAGATTGGAAATCGACAGGTTGAACCCCCCGAACTCGCCACCCGACGAAAGACTGATGGTATTTGTCCAGGTTTGTCCGGTGCGGTAGTACTTCGTTATTTGATTCCGTTGAGGCACATAAGGTACTTCAACGCCATCGAATAAAATCTGGGTCATGCCTGGCTGGAATTTCTCGCCGAAACTCCATTGGCCCGACGTTGGAAAGGGAGCCGTTGGGCGAACACCATTTTCACCCTGACCGTATTCATACTGGTAATCGGTGTAGTCTAGCGGGGTGTCTGTCGTAAAATTGGTGTTGTATTCTAAGCCAATACCCGATCCTGTTCCTCTGGTTTTGGTCGTAATCATGATCACCCCATCTTTAGCGCGCGAGCCGTAGAGGGCCGAAGCCGCAGCGCCTTTCAGCACGGTCATGGTTTCAATATTGTCGGGATTAATGCTGCTGAGGCCATCACCGCTATCGGACGTACGGTTGCTTCCCTTGTCGGATACGTCTCCTCGGGCACCATAGTTTGTGTTATCGATCGGCACGCCATTGACAACGATCAGGGGTGAGTTGTTGCCGCCGAAGGATGATTGGCCACGAATCCGGATTTTACTGGTTCCGGCAGGTCCTGACCCCAGCGAGGTTATATTAACACCCGGAATTTTGCCTTGTAGGGCGTTCATGAAATTAGCCGTTCGGTTAACCGTTATCTGATCTGAGGTAACCGTAGAGGTGGCATAACCGATGCTTTTGGCCTGTTTTTTTATGCCCAAAGCCGTTACAACGACTTCGTTCAGCGCTTTGCTGGCCGGAGCCAGCGAGACTCGAAACGTCGATTGATTGCCCGCCACCACTTCTTTGCTGTCGTAGCCAACAAAACTAAAAACAAGAACCGAAGCGCTTCCGTCCGGAATGTCCAGCTGAAAGCTCCCCTCCGAATTGGATGTGGTGCCTCGTTGCGATCCTTTCACGATAACACTTACGCCCGGAAGTCCAGCTCCTTTTTCGTCTGTTACCTGACCCGTTATCGGTCGTTTGGGCGCGGCTTCCGGATGGTCGATCGGTTCAACGAAGCCCGTATCGCTAGAAGCCGGTGCGCTGGCCGACAGAACGATCTTTCGGCCTACCAGTTCATAATTGACAGACAGCGGTTTGATGTACTTAATGAGTACCTCTTCCAGGGTTGAATTATTTACCTGAACGCTTATCCGTTGCTTAGGGTCGATTACCTGAGAGCTATACACAAACTGTACACCCGTTGCTTTTTCAATATCGATCAGTATCTTTTTGATCTCTTGATTTTCAGCACGTAAAGTCAATCGCTTGCTCAGGTATTCCTGGGCCTTACTCGAGTGGGCATACGACACGCCCACCAGCAGGAACATAACTAAACTTTGTGTTAGAGAAAACCGCATAAGTTTTAGCCAGAGTTGCCCGGAAAGGTGTTTTTCCATAGTTTTGGTAAGGTTTAAAGGTTCGGGTTTCGGAACTTCTTCCACTGAGCGGTTACTTTGGCGAGTCGACTCCCAGTGGATAGACCTATCGGCAGTGGCTTAGCCACTGCCCTTGTTTTTATGCATTCACCGGCACTTATCGATAGCTTTTTCGGCTAAGCACAATTTGCCCATCTATTATTTCATAAGTCGCTGACGCGGCTTTGCAGAGTAAATCCAGCTTTTCATAGAGTGACTCACTCGAAAGAGCGGCCGTAATTTTGCACCCCTCAAAGCTTTGTTCGTCGAATTGAATCGGAATACCGTAACTGGTTTCTAATTCCCGTAAAATCGCTGACAGGGCAACGTCGTCGTACACGAAGGTTATTTCTTTATCGCTTTTTCGGACAAGCGTGGGATTTGCTACCAGGGTTTTTGTCAGATTACCATCGCTTTTTTCGAAAATGGCCGCCTGGTTTGCATTCAATATCAGGCCGTTGACCTCTTTATTATGGGTAGTATGTTCGGGATTGGCCTTATACACAGACACTTTTCCGGATAGTACCTGCACCGTAATCTTTTTGTCGAGATCGAAAGCGCGTACCACAAAGCGAGTACCCAACACTTTGGTGACGGTTTCACCGGAATAGACCATAAAAGGCTGTTTCCGACGCTTAACGGAGAAACTTCCTTCTCCTTCCAGATAGACTTTTCGTACGTTTCCGACAAACTGCGAGGGATAGCGAAGGCGACTTTTTGGGCTGAGTAACACCTCTGAACTATCGCTAAGTGCAACCCTAAGCAGCTGCTTGGTATGGTTAAATGTCTCGACAAATTGGTTGGCAGAACCCTCCGGCGAATGAGTAGGACCATCGGCCTGCCTGGTAATTAACGGCGTTGAGTTGGTGTGGATAGAATACCAGCCTAGCCCAACCACGGTCAAAAGGAGTGCAGCAATGCCAGCTGCCCAACGGAAACCATACGGGAGCCTTGACGATGTTTCGGACCGAAAAATGGATGAGAAAGGCGACCGATTGGGTACTGATGAACCTGTGGCTTCAATGAATAGCTCGACTTCTTTCCTTATTTCGGCTTCGCTGATACGTTCGGGAGCAACAGTGGCGGCCCGAATGAATTGCTCTGCCTGATGAAATGCCTCCCGTCTGTCGGGGTAGTGTTGCAGAAATGATCGCCAGAAAGCCTCCCGACTGCTTCGTCCCCGAACCCAGTCTTCAAAATCTTTATCGTCAATAAAGTCGTCTACCCGATATGATTCATAATTCTTCATTGCCGTCTACTGCTTAGTCTAAAATTAGATCCTCTCCAGAAAATAAAGAAAAAGCCCTATCGTGTTGACAGACCAGTTTTTCCGGAGGCTATCCAGCGATTTATGAAGCAGATTGTAAACCGATTGACGGCCAAGATGCATGATGTCCGCAATCTGTTCGAAGCTGAGGTTCTGGTAGAAACGCAGGTAAATGAGTTCTTTCTGGCGTTCTGGTAAATGATTGATTACGTGCTCCAGTTTTCGAATCTGGTAGATTTCATTTTCTTCTTCAATGAGCCGTATATCAGCCGCGAACTCGACCGAGAACGAATATTCGTCGGAGAGTGCTGACTGGTGCGTCGCCTGTTTTTTCGACAATTCGCGCAGGATGCGGGTTTTAAGAACGACGAGTAGGTAGGAGCGGACATTGCCGACCGAATTGATCGATGCCTGCATTTTCCAGAGATTGACGAATAGCTCCTGGATACAGTCTTTTACAAATTCACGATCGCCATGCAGGCGCATTCCCCAGTGGAACAGGTCAGCATAATAACTCTGCATGATTTTGGCCAGAGCGTACATGTCGCCCGCCCGATATTCCTGCCAAAGTTGTTGCGCTTCTTCCGAAGGTAGCCGTCTGCTCATAAGTCCAGGTGCCTTTATTACATGAGCAGTTTTTAACGAAAACTTAACCTCCTATTTGAGATTATTTTCTTAAAAAATTAGAAAATACTTATGTTGATGTTAGCAATTATCGATTAATAGCGTCCTGGAAGGCCAGATATAATTGCTTTTCCCCCGATTATTTTTCGATTCCGATCAGGCGAAAAAGGCCAAAAACGCATAAAACCCGGTTTTTGCCGGGTTTTATGCGTTTGATAATTTAGGGATTTACGCGGTAAAATTGCAGATGTTACCGAGCCTTACAACGGGAAGATTACTGCTTGTTGGCTTCAAGAGCCATTACTTCCTCCAAGGTTAAGTATGGTCCTGAATGATTCGCCCACCGTTCTCCAGATTCGGCTAACTCAGCCGCTGTATGTCCATTCTTAATCGCTCTTACTCTCGGGCGGTCGGGTGTTTGAGACTTTTTGCCCTTGTTGTTGGTTGATTTGAGCATAACGGTTTCAGTTTTCTTCTTGTCCCAACGCTATGCTATTGTTGCTCTCCCCGGCATTTAATTACCAGGATTTTGTTTGACGCTACTAATTTTTAGGCAGCTGCGCCTTCCTTCAGCCGTTCGGCGTTTTCGGCAATGCGGAGTTGTTCGATAAAGTCGCCAATGTCGCCATCCATGACGGCAGGAAGGTTATAAACCGTCAGGCCAATGCGGTGATCAGTCACCCGGCTTTGTGGGTAGTTATAGGTTCTGATTTTGTCGGAACGGTCGCCACTACCCACCATTGTTTTGCGCTGCGATGCAATGGCTTCGTTGTGTTTCTGCAACTCAATTTCGTAGAGCCGTGAGCGTAGAACGGTCAATGCTTTATCGAAGTTTTTCAACTGTGAACGCTCATCCTGACACTGAACAACAAGCCCCGTTGGAATGTGGGTCAGACGAACAGCTGAATACGTTGTGTTTACTGACTGACCACCTGCACCCGATGAACAGAACGTATCTTTCCGAATGTCGTTCATGTTCAAGTCAACATCAACCTCTTCGGCTTCGGGCAGGACGGCTACACTAGCCGCCGATGTATGAATCCGGCCCTGGGTTTCGGTAGCGGGTACGCGTTGTACGCGGTGAACCCCCGACTCAAACTTCAGCTTACCGTATACATCTTCTCCCTCGATTTCGGTGATAATTTCTTTGTAGCCCCCCGATGTGCCTTCTGTATAATCGACGAGCGACATCCGCCAGCCCATTTTTTCGCAGAATCGCTGATACATCCGGAACATGTCACCGGCAAAGATAGCCGCTTCATCGCCACCAGTGCCGCCCCGGATTTCCAGAATGACGTTTTTGCTGTCGTTCGGGTCTTTAGGAATGAGCATTTCTTTCAGCGTCTCCTCCAGCGTTTCCCGACGTGGCAGCAGTTCATCTAATTCGGCTTTTGCCATTTCCCGAAAATCTTCATCTTTTTCGGTAGAAATGATTTGTTTGGCGTTTTCGATCTCTTCGAGCAGTTGCTTGTAGGCTTGATACTGCACAACGATCTTTTCCAAATCTTTATATTCTTTGCTCAGTTTCATGAACCGTTTCTGGTCCGAAACGGCCTCGGGCTGCACGATTTGCTGAGCTACTTCGTCGAAGCGTTCGCTAATGGCTTCTAACTGGTCAAGCATATATTGGGAAGACGTTAGATACTGGATACTTGGACGTTCGACAAAAAGATACCGCTAATTGATCTGATATCGACTGTCTACCGTCCTGAAAAACAAAATTACAAAAATCCCGGCAGTTAGGCTTTATGTTTGCAGGCTGCAACCAAGCCTTTTGTGGGATCGTTCTATCTGTAAATGACGAAACGTAATCGTATTAAGTTCCTGTTTATGACACGCTCAGTAATTCTTCTTGCCTTGCTAATCAGCCTTTTGCTTGCCTGTGGACCCGACCGGGTACAGTATACGAATGAATTGAAACAGGAGATGGCTGATTCGAAAATCAAGCGTATTACAGATGCGGATCTGATCGAAACAATTGATAATATGGGTGGGAAGGTCAGTGCTGTGGTCGAGAAAGAATTAGCGACAGAACTTCCAAAAACGACAGATCCCGCCGATCGCGCGAAACTCTGCCAATTGCAGAATCTGCCCCGTGTAAAGGCCATTGCCGAACGCTATGCGCTTGATATTCGCCTGCTGGGGGCTGCCGATGTGAAGAATAAGTCATTCAGCCAGAAAGAACGCGACATTCTGGACGCTTACCTCTATAATGCCAAGCAGAAATTAGCGCCTATCTCGAACATTCAGAAAATCAGCGATACACTCTTTGTTTACAATATGGCTCTCCCTACTGATAGCCCGATCTGCGAAGCCTGTTTCGGAAAGCAGGAGATACCATTTGCCGTATGGCGGCTGGCGTTCAGCAAACGGGAGGTAATTCGACGGATGAATTCGACCAAAAAGAAATAAGCTATAGGGAATTTGCCCAACTAATGAGCTGCCTCGCTGTTTCGGCCGGATTGTTTGTTTGTACCGAAAATGAATGAACCGTTGTCGAATCACGCTGCGCTAAACCATGCAAATAGGCTTTGTCATAATAATCGAGCGTCAGATCGGCAACCGTGGCGTAGTCGTGGTGAGCAAGAGCGTCCAGAGCCTCTTTTGTTACTTTACCTCCCAGGCGTTTCCGAATCCGTTCGGTTGCGGCAATGAGTAGATCATGATCAATGCCCGTATATTCGGATACCAGTCGGCAAATCCTGATTTCTTTGGGCATGTCGACAAAGGCTACCTGGGCAGCCCGCATTTGCTGCCAAAGCGCCATTGGAATAAAACAGGAGCCGATATTTCTGCTCTCATCTTCAAGCCAGATCCGCCGGTTGGGATTTAGTTGCCGCCATTTCTCGAATAAGACGTTCTCGAATTGTTCGGTAGCGGGTTGAGCCGCCTGCCCGATAGCACCGTATGTTGACCCTTTGTGATGCGCTAACGCTTCCAGATCAATAATTTGCTCACCTGCCTGTGCCAGCGCTTTCAGAATGTCGGTTTTGCCGCTGCCTGTTTTGCCGCCCAGAATAAGGAGGGGGCGGGGTTCCGCAAAAGCAGCCAGCACGGTGTTACGATAGGCTTTATAGCCCCCCGCCAGTGTAGAAGCAGTTAGTCCTGCGGTGTCGAGAAGCCAGGCAAAAGAGCCGCTGCGCATACCACCCCGCCAGCAATGGACCAGCACTTCTTTGGTTTGCGGATTTAGCTTTTTCGACTGTTTAACGAATCCTGCCAGCTTTGGGCCTACCAGATCAAGGCCTACCAGAACGGCGGCATCTTTACCTGCATTCTTGTATTTTGTACCAACCTGTGCCCGCTCGTCATTGTCGAACAATGGAATACTAATCGCTCCCGGAATATGAGCATGGTCGTATTCTCCCGGTGACCGAACATCGATGACGGGAAAAGTTTGCGCCTTATCTAAAAATTCTTCGACCGATAGCTGATGAACCATTCCTGACCAGGATTACACGGATTTAGGGATTAATCTGATTTCGCTCATTACTGTTCGTAATAGTAGTCAAAATCCAGTGAGTTGTTCAGTCAGCGTAATCAATCATGCGGGGACACCCGTCGCTTCAGACGATAGACAGCGTAAATACATCTGAATCGTATTCTCGAGCCCAAAGTAGAGCGCATCACAGACCAGGGCATGACCGATAGACACTTCTTTGAGGCCGGGTATCTGTTCGTCAAAGAAACGCAGGTTTTCCAGACTCAAATCGTGCCCGGCGTTGAGTTCAATACCCAGTTCGTTGGCTTTGCGGGCTGCCTGCACAAAGGGGGCAATGGCCGCATCGCGATTGGCGACATAATGGGCAGCATAAGGTTCGGTGTATAATTCAATCCGGTCGGTCCCGACCGCTTTGGCTCCCTCGACCATACGTTCGTCGGCATCTACGAAAATAGAAACGCGAATTCCGTCTGATTTGAAAGTGTCGACCAACCGGCGGAGATGATCGGCATGGCGAATCGTATCCCACCCGGCATTCGACGTAATGGCATCGGGCGCATCCGGAACGAGGGTTACCTGTTCGGGTTTCACCCGTTTTACCAGCTCGATAAATCGCTCGTCGGGGTTGCCTTCAATGTTGAATTCAGTTGTTACCACCTCTTTCAAATCCAGTACGTCCTGATAGCGGATATGGCGCTCGTCGGGGCGGGGGTGTACTGTAATGCCTTGGGCACCAAAACGTTCGCAGTCAAGAGCTACCTGTACAAGATTTGGATTATTGCCGCCACGTGCATTTCGAATAGTGGCAATTTTGTTGATATTAACGCTTAAACGAGTCATTTTCGCTAATGAGTGATTGGGTGAATGAGCGAATACGTGAATAAGCCTTCACAGATTTGTAACTTTGCCGAACCGATGATGGTTCATGGATGAGTAATCAATCAACCATTCTCTGCTTTACATTATCCATTATTCATTACCAAAATGGCTCTGAAACAACAAATTGACGCCGATATCAAGCAGGCTATGCTGGCCAAAAATCAGGATAAACTCCGGGCTTTGCGCGCCATTAAGTCCATGATTTTGCTTGAAGAAACCAAAGAAGGTGGCACAGGCGAACTTAAACCCGAAGAAGAAACCCGGATTCTGACCAAAGCTGTGAAGCAACGGAAAGATTCGGCCGACATCTACCGTCAGCAGAATCGGGCAGATCTGCTGGCAACGGAGGAAACCGAAATCGCCATTATCGAACAATATCTGCCGAAACAGCTTTCGGAAGACGAATTGAAGGAAAAGCTCCAGGCAATTATCACGCGCATTGGCGCTTCGGCCCCTTCGGATATGGGAAAAGTAATGGGCGTAGCGACCAAAGAACTGGCTGGTCAGACCGACGGGAAAGCTATTTCGGCAGCAGTTAAGCAACTTTTACAATAAGCAAAAGCGTGAAAGAGCGAAAAGGTGATTCAGCCTGTTTGCTCTCTCGCTCTTTAGCTCTTTCACCTTTTCACTAGTTGAATACGCTCGACCTGCTGATGATCATTCCCCTGATCTGGGGGGCTTTTAACGGTTACCGCAAGGGTCTTCTGGTGGAGATTGTTGCGGTCATTGCGTTTGTTGTGGCCATGATCGTTGGGTTTAAGTTTCTGGCCTTCGGCATAGAATTGCTGAGTCCGTACATCAGTCGCGAACTGGCACGCAAACTGTTGCCCTGGCTGGGATTTTCGGTGATTTTTTTTCCTACCGTGTTCATGATCAACCAGATGGGTTTTGCGCTCCGGCGCTCTCTGAAATATACACTTCTGGGAACGTTCGATAGTGTGGCAGGGGCAGCTGTTGGTCTTTTTACGTGGGTGTTTGGAATTAGTGTAATCCTTTGGTTGTTCAGCTATATGGGTGTCAGAATACCCCCCCGCCAGACCGAAGGTGCCTTTTTGTACGCGTACATTCGGCCAGTTGCTCCTCAAATAATGGACAAAGCTGCTGTTTGGGTACCTAAAGGGCTGGAAACAGGGAAGAAATGGCGGGCAGAAATTAATGATTGAGTCGTTGAATGATGGAATTGTTGAATGAACAATCTGTAGTTCTGGTGAATAGGGCGGCACATTCGATAATTCAATCATTCAGTCATTCAACAAGTCAAAATGGATAAACAAGACATTCGCAAACTTACAGCCGCTCAACTGAAAGACTGGCTGGCGCAACAGGGCGAACAGGGATTCAGGGCGAAGCAAGTTCATGAATGGCTCTGGAAAAAATCGGCTCAGTCGTTTGAGCAGATGACCAATCTTTCTCTGCCAACGCGGGAATTATTAAAAACTCACTTCGAAATTCGGCCTTTAACTGTCGATCAGCAACAACGTAGTAATGACGGCACCATCAAATCGTCGTTTCGACTGTTCGATGGCAATCTGGTCGAGGGCGTGCTGATTCCGGCTCTCCGTAACGATGACGTGGACCGTATGACGGCCTGTGTATCAAGTCAGGTCGGTTGTTCGCTGACGTGTAAATTCTGCGCGACGGGCTATATGGATCGCAAACGCAACCTCGATGCCGCCGAAATTTATGACCAGGTGGTGGCTATAGACCGGCAGGCGAAGGAAAATTATGATGCACCGCTGACTAACATTGTCTACATGGGCATGGGTGAACCGCTGCTAAATTATAAAAACGTGCTGGAATCGGTCGATCGAATTACATCGCCCGACGGGTTGGGTATGTCGCCCAAGCGGATCACGGTGTCGACAGCGGGAATTGCCAAAATGATCAGGCAACTCGGCGATGATGCGGTGAAATTTAATCTGGCTTTGTCGTTACACGCGGCCAATGACCAGAAGCGCGATCAGATTATGCCCATCAATGAAAGCAATACGCTTCAGGCTCTGGGTGATGCGCTGGGCTATTTTTACAAAAAAACGGGTACTCGTATTACCTTTGAATACATCCTGTTTTACAATTTTAATGATACCCTACAGGACGCACAGGAGCTTTGGAAATTTACAAAACGGGTTCCGGCAAAAATCAACATTATCGAATATAATCCCATTGCAGAGGCAAATTTCAAGAATACAGATCCGCAATCGCTGGATAAATTCGCTGGTTTTCTGGACAGTAAAGGCGTAACCGTAAATGTCCGTCGTAGCCGGGGTAAAGACATCGATGCTGCCTGTGGACAACTGGCTGGCAAAAAGTAGAATCATCAACATGCGATTTAGGTGACCAGCCGTACCACACCACATTGTCAGGAATCATAACCTGACTGAGACGTAACACGTTGCTGAACTGCAGAAGTCATACGATATTCGGTCTCTACTTAACAATTTGGTAATACTGCTATGGCCAGTTTACCTTACTTTTGTGGCAATCATCGGCTTACGGACTTGCTGTTTGCCTAATCATAGAAGATCTCCCACCCATGTTTGGATTAGAAACGGATGTTTTTATCCTCCTGTTTATCAGCTTATTCGCTGCCTGTGCTTTCGAATTTGTTAACGGTTTCCACGATACGGCCAATGCCGTTGCCACTGTCATTTATACCAATTCACTGAAGCCAACGGCAGCCGTTGTATGGTCAGGAATATGCAATTTCACCGGTGTTCTGCTGGGTGGTATTGGTGTTGCAATGGGTATTGTAAACTTGTTGCCGGTCGAATTACTGGTCGACCAGAACGTTTATCACAGTGTTGCTATGGTATTGGCCCTGTTGCTGAGTGCCATCATCTGGAACCTTGGCACCTGGTATTTCGGACTGCCAAGTTCAAGTTCCCATACCCTGATCGGATCTATTCTGGGCGTAGGTCTGGCTTTTTCTACCATGCCTGATAACAAAGCTGGATCGGCGGTAAACTGGGAAAAGGCGATTGAAACGGGCGAAGCACTGCTGTTATCTCCTCTATTGGGCTTTAGTCTGGCCATCGTATTGATGTTTGTTTTACGTCGATCGGTGCCCGAGGACGTTAAAGGTCAGCTTTTCAAGGAGCCCAAGAAAAATAGTCTTCCACCTTCCTGGATTCGTGGTGTCCTGATTGCAACCTGTTCGCTGGTTAGTTTCTTTCATGGCAGCAATGACGGTCAAAAGGGAGTGGGCCTGATCATGTTGATTCTGATCGGTATTGTCCCCTTTCATTTTGCCGTACAGCCCGATCTTGATCCGCGTCTGATGCAACCAAACATTACGGGTATCGAACAGACGATCGCAACGCTGGATTCAAATCAGCTTGCGCCCATAAACCGTGATCGCCTGGCGCGTACCCGTATTGAACTGGCCGAACTGAAGGCGATGGTCAATGCTCCGCTGGTCGATAATAAAATTCCCAAGGAAGAACGCTTGAATGTTCGGCGCGATCTGCTGCTTATCAACAGCAACATGAATAAAATTGCCGAAGATGAAGGGGCCAACCTTAGCGCGAGCCAACTGGCGGTGATGAAAAAGAGCCTGAGCGAAGAAAACGGTTTGCGTCGTTTTACCGATTATGCTCCATTGTGGGTAATTCTGATGATTGCTCTTTCGCTTGGCCTAGGTACGATGATCGGCTGGCGCCGGATTGTGGTAACCGTTGGCGAAAAAATTGGCAAGCAGCATTTAACGTATGCACAGGGCGCTTCGGCCGAACTGGTCGCTGCCAGTATGATTGGGTTAGCATCGGCGTTAAAACTGCCCGTTAGCACCACGCACGTTCTCTCTTCGGGCATTGCAGGAAGTATGGTTGCCAGCAAAGGGGTTAAAAATCTTCAGGCGGGTACCATTCGGAACATTGCTTTAGCGTGGGTATTGACGCTACCTGTTTCCATGCTATTGGCCTTCACACTTTACCTTTTATTCCGCTGGATTCTTTAACAGCGCTTTGAGCGAAAGCGAAGATCAACTCGTTGAGTCGGGCCGTAGAGCCTGAAGCAACTAACCTTTTGGGAAGTTGGTCTTTGCTTCGATTATTTCACCCATTCGGGCGCATCCTGTTCGATGGCGTGTCGAACTTTGGCCACAATATCGTCGACGGTATCGTCGGGGCTTACCAGAAGTGGCGCTTTAAACTTTACGGTTAATAATGTATTGCGCTTTTTGAACCTCAGTCCTTTCTTATCGAAGGCCCGGCGGAAACCGTTGATAACTACCGGTATTACGATTGGCTCGTTGTTTTTGATAAGATGTCCGGTCCCTTTCCGGACCGGAGCGTAGGGACTCGTTGTTCCTTGTGGGAAGCTAACCACCCAGCCATGAGCCAATGCTTTCGCGATTTTATCGTTGGCAGACGTGTCTACCGATCGCTGTACTTCGCGCCCTTCAGCACGCCAGGAGCGTTCAATCGTTAAAGCACCGCCCGCCGAAAAAATTCTGGGCACAATTCCTTTCTTCATCGTTTCTGATGCCGCCACGTAGTATTGCCGGGCTCGGGGCCCAAGAAGATACACCGGTGGTAGCATCGTATTCTGAAATCCCCATTTAACGGCGCAGAAGATATGGAAGAAGGCAATAACGTCGGCAAAATAAGTCTGGTGGTTCGACAGGAAGAGGACGTTATTGATCGGTAAGTTTTCCAGATTTTCGGTGCCCTCAATCTGAATTCGATTGACGACTGTGTAACGAGCATAGGTAAGCCAGCCAACAATACCAATCAGCATACGTCTAACCAGAAGTGAGTTGCCAAACGGATCTCGCTCAAAAATGCCGAGCAGGTCTAAAGGCATCAGAAACTTAGGCAAGTAGCTAAATTTAGTAGGCTTTATGTATTTCATCACAGGTTAAGGGGGTCGCAATTCGATTCAATACATTCGATTGAATAGCCATTGTATCGTGGCTGTTTACCAACAGAATGCGGTGAATTAGTAAAGTTACAAGTCCGCTATAATGTTTTCAAGAAAAAGTACAAACCGATGAATTATAAAGAAAATGCCCGAACAGGATTTAGGCCTGTTCGGGCATTGAGACTAGTAGAAATAAGCTGGTTAAGCCGGTTCTGCAAGAGAGATCTGTTCGTAAACACTATCCCATAAAGCAATTCGGGCAACCAGAGCCGCTTCAACGGCTAGCGTAGCCTCGTTCCAGCGTTGGGTATCAGATCCGCAAAGTTCGGCCGTCATGGCTTTAGCTAAATGCGAATGATGGTCGCCATCGACTTCAATATGTCGTTCGAGGTAATATGTGAAAAGGCCAAGCCGTTCGGGCGACTGATCTCGCAGTTGTCGGACAAGAGCAATAAACAGATCGGGTATCAGATCTTCGCGCCCAAACGTAAATACAGCTGCAATTTCATGCAATTGACCTTTTTTGATTAGATCAAACGTGAAATTGACAAATTGGCGGCTCCCTTCCGGCAAACTCACGTTTGAGAGCGCTTCGTCGATGGTTTGGCCCTGGGTTAGTTCGCTTATGAGTGCGTCGATCTGATGAGTAGGGGCACCAGCCTCATTCATAGCCTTCAGATAAAGCTCAAAATGACTGAGTCGATTGCCATCCGGATCGATGTCACTTTCTTCTCCAACAACGATTTCGTTGATCAGATATCGTGTTTCGGGATTGCCAATCGGCCTCCAGGGAACATCTACGCAGGTCAGATTACGCTGTAAGGCCTTCAACAGCGACATGAAGTCCCAGACAGCCCATACATGCGACTGCATAAATAACCGCAGATCGTCGATGGTACGCACCGAAGCATATAGCGGATGATTGGTTAGTTGTTGGCGAAGCGGCTCGACGCGATCCGACAATAAATTTAGTTGCTCATTCATAGAGGATTGTAAAATAATTTCAATTCATCATTAATCTTTTTTTCAAACGCTCTGTCCAACCATCGATTTACACAAAACGCAGACAGCCTATCGCAAACGCTTTACACAATCAAGTTCAGGTTCCTATTTTACCAATCCATTTTTTCCTTCAGACCATGAAACGTATTGTGCTTGCCCGTGTTATTGCGTTTGCCTTTACCCTATTCGCTGTTCAAACATCATTTGCTCAGGTTCAGATCGGTATCCGGGGTGGTGCCAACTGGGGCTTTGCGTCCAAGCCCGATTTTCTGGGTAGTCTTACACCAAATCTGCATCCTTCGCCCGGCCCAACCGGTGCCATTTTCTTAGATATTCCAGTTAGTGACCGCGTATCATTCCGTCCTGAAGTGGCTTATGTACAAAAAGGATTCGTTGTTAAAGAAGGACTGGATATTAATCTTGGTGGATTTACACTACCTCTGGGGGCTCGGATTGCCTATCAGTCACAAACCATCGAAATCCCTTTACTGGCTAAAATAAACCTGTCCGACGGTGCGGTTCAGCCTTATCTGATTGCTGGCCCGGCGGTGAGTTACGCCCTCGATGGCCGAGTTCGCACCCGTGCAACGGCGCTCATTACGACCCAGCCTATCGATGTCGACGTTAATTACGGTAACATGCTGAGTCGCTGGGATGTTGGCGCTGTTGGTGGCCTGGGTTTATCGATGGATGCTGGTGTTGGTAAGTTCTTCATTGAAGGCCGCTACACGCATGGGTTCACCCGGCAGGTACAAGTTCCAGTCATTAACATCAATGCGCGTAACCGGGGCGTGGCCGTATCGCTGGGCTATTCATTCCCGATCGGCGGCTATTGATCTTCGATTTCATCATTCACTACAAGATTTTATATTTTTTGTTGAATCAACCTGAATCAGTAAAGGCGGGGCTAATTAGCTCCGCCTTTCTTATTAGGACAAAAATTTGGATACTAAATGTATACAAATTTTCTTATTCGAAAATAAAATCCATGTTTTTATCTTTATAATTTTCATCATCCAGTTCCAGAAACTCTTCCCAGAAAGGATCATTAGGTAAGCCAGCCTTACAGATGATCGGTCGATCCGGCGCTCCGGCCTGTTTGACCGGATGAATGAAATACAGGCGACGGGCATGGAGATAGATTTTTTTGTCGGCAACAGCCCGATCATACCCGTATTTAACATCACCCCGAATGGGGGAGCCCATGTGCGCCAGCTGTGAGCGAATCTGATGCGGCCGACCCGTAATTGGGTTTACTTCAAGCAGATAATGCTCATTGATTTTGCCCATTACGCGATACGATAGTTCGGCTTTCTGCGAGCCCGGAACTTCATAATCATAAACCGTTACCTGGTTCTTCTGCTCATCTTTAATGAGCCAGTTAACCAGTTTATCGGTATTTTTGGGTGGCTTGTGTCGAACGACTGCCCAGTAGGTCTTTTGTACCTGCCGTTTACGGAAGATTTCGTTCATCCGTTCCAACGCTTTCGATGTCCGGGCAAACACAACCAGTCCACTTACCGGCCGGTCGAGCCGGTGTACTAAACCCAGAAATACTTCACCGGGTTTTTCGTATTTTTCTTTTACGTACTGCTTCAGTACATCCAGCAGGGTAGTATCGCCTGTGCGGTCACCCTGAACCAGAATCCCCGGCTCTTTATTAACAATCAATAGGTGATTGTCTTCGTAAATCACCTGAAATGGTTTCTTATTCATAAGTAACGCGGGTTTTCACCCGCGATATAACGTCTTCTCCGGGTTTCCACCCATGTTACTTAGTTACTAACTCAATAAGCTTCTTTCTCGTTCGGAAAGTCGTTGGCTTTTACATCGTCCACGTAATGGGCAATAGCCTTGGTTATAATCGTGTGCAAATCGGCATACCGGCGTAAGAAACGAGGCTTAAACTCATTATTGATGCCCAGCATATCGTGGAGAACCAGAATCTGACCGTCAGCATCGGGCCCAGCGCCTATACCGATGGTTGGAATAGTAAGGCTTTTAGATACTGTTTTGGTCAGTGTAGCGGGGATTTTTTCCAATACAACCCCAAAACAACCAATGTCCTCAAGCATGTGGGCATCGTCGATGAGTTTTTGCGCTTCCGCTTCTTCTTTTGCCCGGACGGCGTAAGTGCCGAATTTATAAATAGACTGGGGTGTCAAACCCAAATGGCCCATTACCGGAACGCCTGCGCTTAGTATGCGGACAATTGATTCCCGGATCTCCTGGCCACCTTCCATTTTTACGGCATGAGCGCCCGATTCTTTCATGATTCGAATCGCCGAACGCAGTGCTTCGGAGGAGTTGCCCTGGTAGGAGCCGAAAGGGAGGTCAACCACAACTAACGCCCGTTTGACACCTCGTACTACCGAACTGGCGTGGTAAATCATCTGATCGAGCGTAATTGGCAAGGTGGTTTCATGGCCCGCCATTACATTCGAGGCCGAATCGCCGACCAGAATCAGCTCAACGCCAGCCGTATCGACTACGCGCGCCATCGAATAATCGTAGGCGGTGAGGGCTGAGATCTTCTCCCCCTTATTTTTCAGTTCCTGAATGGTGTGCGTTGTAACGCGCTTGATATCGGGATTATGAACAGACATGTCAGTGGTCAGTTGCAATTCTGAGTAAGCAGTCAAATGGCTGCAAAGGTAGTGCTTTTTAGTAACTGACAACTGAAGCTTTCGAATAGCTTAATGAGGCTGGAGCCAAGACTCCGGGTTGAGTTTGGTAAACTCTTTCCAGATCTGGAATTGCATTTCAGAAACCCCATTTTTATCGGTCGCGACGGTACCAATCGATTCGCGGGCTTTTACGCGTTGCCCAACCCGTACGGAAACACTACGCAACTTGGCATAAACCGTAAAGTAGTCGCCATGCTGAATAGCCACGACATTGTTCATCCCCGGCATATTGGCCACGTCCTGTACCACACCGTCGTAGACAGATCGAACACCTTCTCCGGCATTGGTTTGAATATCAACACCCTGATTTTCAACATAAATGCCTTTTAGTACGGGGTGAGGCTTTCGCCCGAAGTGGTCAGAAATAAAGCCTTTTGTAACAGGCCAGGGGAGCCTTGACCGAGAAGCTGTAAAGGAAGAAGCCAGTGCCGACTCTTCATCGTTAAGGTTATTGTTACGGCGTTCATCTGGTTTGGCAGGAGCCGGTTCGGGCTCGGCTGGGGTCTCTGCTTTGGCTACATCGGCGGGGGCTGGTTTTTCGCCCGCTTTTTCAGCAGCAGCAATTGCTTCTTCGGCTCGTTTTCGTTCGGCGGCTTTACGGGCCGCTTCGAGTCGGGCTATGCGTTCGCGTTCGGCACGCTCGCGGGCTTCCCGCTCCGCCCGTTCTTTTGCTTCCCGCGCAATCAGCCGGGTAATCATGGATTCCAGCCGACCAACCGCCCGGCGACTTTCGGCCAGCTCAGCACGAAGTTCAACTTCTTTAACACTCAGCGCTTTGACAACCTGATTTTTTTCATCTTTCAGGTTTTCCAGCTTTTTACTTTCCTGCACTTTCGTTACCAGCGTTCCCTGTTGCTCTTTGCGTTTTCGCTGAGTGGCCTGTTGCTTCCCCTGCAACATCGTCTGGACATTATTCATCTGCCGAACCTGACTTTGCCGGGCATCAGAATATTGACGGAGATACCGGTAACGGGCAACCAACTGGTTGAAGTTATCGGATGCAAACAGAAAACCCATTGGATTGACCTGCTGACGGCGTTTATCCGCTGCGTACACCATCGAGCCATATTCGGCCTTTAACTTGTTCAGGTCGCGTTTGAGCGTATTACTGGCCTGGCGAAGTTCGGAAATCTCGGACTCGGTCAGTTTAAGATCTTTATTGAGCAGGTTAATTTGCTGCGATTGCGCGTTAATCTGCTGATTAAGTGCTTTGAGCTGCCCCAGGCCTACCTGTTTTTCGGATGCGGTCTGATTGAGAATGGTTCGAATCTGCCCCATTTTCTCCAGGTTTTGCTTCTTCTCTTTTTCCAGTGTCTGCCGATTCCGTTGGGTTAGCTGTGCCATTCCAGGTATTGCCAACAAATATAGGCTTACCAGTAAGCCCAGGCTCAGTTGGAAAGAAACAGGCATCGAAAACGCTTTAGATTGCATAAGGGCTAAGAAACAAAATTACTTACGGCCGACGTTGATAACTGGCTGGAATCGTGAATGGAAATCCTGGAGCTTTATCAACCAGTTCAACTTTATTGTGTTTAATCCGTAGCAATGTCTGGTAAAACTGACCATCTGTTCTCGATTGGTAATCAAGCGTTACCAGGCTTGTATACGGAAACAGAAAGTTATTCAGCGACGTAAAATCTTCATAATCCAGCCGCAAGGTGTTTTTTGTTGGCTGTTCGGTTACCATCAGTTTTTTTAGTTTCCGATCCTGCTCACCAATGTAGTTTTCGACCAGTACTTTACCCTCGCTCTGGCGTAACAGTAAATAATCCCGTTCGTTTTTGATTTTCTGAGCCGGGCGTTTGGGCAACGGTAAATTACCAACGATCAGTGCCTGTAATAATTCGAAATTCATGGCGAAATTGAATTGCTTGCTCAGAGTCGGAAAATCATAAACGGAGTACTCTTTATGAATTTTATTGATAATTGTGATCGAGTCGCGGGTAATCAGTCCGCGCACTGCTTCGATTCCTAATTTGGATACTGACAGCCAGATCAGACTGTCTTTGCGGACCCGGATGTTGATGTTGGCGTTATCAATATCCTGATTGGGGCTTTTGAATGAAATTTTTGATTTGGCCGTCAGAAAGCGAAAGTCGATCTCGGCCACGTTAGCCCGTGCTTCTTCAATGCCTGGACGTGTTGGGCGAGGTGTTGTGGCTATTGAATCGACCGGTCGAACTGGTGTTGGGTGATCCGCCACCGAAGAGTCGGGCGTTATGGTAGTCGATGAGGTTGGTGTTGAAATGGTGGCAGTTGGTTGAGAGCTGCTCGAATGAGATAGATGCCGACGTCGACAGCTTTCCGAGTTTACCAACACGCCCAGAAGAAGAACAATTAACAGGTATTTATTCATTTGGGTGGTTTTCGGCATTCAGTATTTGACTTTCGGTCTTCAGTTTTGGAGGGCTTTGGGGTTATTTACTAACCGTCAGCAGCCTTAATCGTAAACTATAAACCGTAAACCATACGTCAGAAACCGTTTTACAACTTTCCGGTGGCAATTTTCTTTTCTAAATCGGGACTGCCACCACCTTTTGTTTTCGCAAGTTTCCATTGCTCGGCCGCCTTGTCGGGTTGGCCAAGCTGATAGAGAACATCGCCATAGTGTTCGATAATCGTTCCGCTTACACCCGCCGGATCGGCCACTGCTTTTTCCAGATATTGCTTTGCCTTGGCATAATCTTTCGAAATATAGAGCACCCAGGCGTAGGTATCCAGGTAGGTTGCATTGGTTGGATTCCGTTCTACGAGCTTTTGAGCCAGCTGCAAAGCCCGTGGCAAATTTGCTTTCCGCAATGACAGAAAGTAGCTATAGTTATTGAGAACGTGATCGTTCAATGGGTCTACTTTCAGCACCGCTTCGTAGGCTTCGTCGGATTTTGCGTGATCGCCAAGGCCATTATAGGCATCGCCTAATTGGGCTTCAATGCCTTTCTTGAGTTCGTTGTTCGAGGTAGCAGCCAGCAATTTTTTACTTTCTTCCAACGCATCGACAGCTTCCTGATACTTCCGCTTATAGAGATTGGCCGATCCATTCGAATACCAGAAAAGCCCTTGTGTCGGAAACACTTCGAGCGCTTTTTGGGAGTGATCGAGCAAACTATCTACCTGATTCAATTCACCATCTAATTGCAATAAGGCGCCCCAAACCTCATAGATTGATCCATCTAAACGAGCCGCTTTGGCGTAGGCGTCACGCGCTTCAACTTTCTTGCCCTGCTGCATCAGTAAATCCGCAACCATCACCTGTGTTTTGGGGTCGTTTGGCGAGGTTTTAGCTAAATTCTGCGCCATACTGAGCGCATCCTGTTGGGCCGTAGGGTTTTCTCCGGTCATGCCAACGTAACTCGACAGAATGCGGGCTTTTAACCCCGCTTCCAGATTCGGATTGGAAAGGACCTGATTCAGTTCTTTGCTAACGCGGGCCATATCGCCCTTTTTTCGATAAATATCGGCCAGCAGAACGTGTGCCTGAGGTAGATCTGAATTAAGTTTCAGCGCTTTATCGATCCAGGTGATGGCCTGGTCAGTACGGTCGTTGGCGATGAGTAGTTCGGCACCTTCGAGAAGATAATCAGGATCACCTGGCTCCGAAGCAACTAATTTCTCGGCCTCTTCAACCGCTTTGTCAATTTTATTCTGCTTAAGGTAGATTCGCTGTTTCTGACGCGTAATTTCTTCATTCAGTCCCAACTCCCGTTCTACCTTGTTATAGGTATCGAGGGCTTTATCAGGTTTTTCGTCGAAAAGGTAAATCGCGGCCAGTTCAACGCCATACTCTACATTTTCGGTGCCTTTTTTTAGCAGCGTTTCATAGAGCTCTTCGGCTTCAACATAGCGTTTCTGTTTGACATAAAGTTCTGCCAGCAGGAGGGCGTAAAATTTATTCTCTTTATCCAGCGAATAGGCTTTAGAAGCATAAGGAATGGCTTCGGTGGTTTTGCCGGTTTTTATCAGGGCATTCGCCGTTGAGTATTGTGCAGCTGCATTGTTGGGGTATTTCTGCAGGATTTTGCCAAACTGGGCAATGGCTTTTGCCGGTTCATCGGTCATCATAAACCGCATTCCTTCAGCAAATAGCGTTTCTTCTTCCATCCGAACCGTGGTTGTTGAACCTGATCCGGGTTTGGCAATGGTCGAGTCAGCTTTGATGCGTTTACGTTGCGCTACTGCAGGCGATGCCGTAAGCCATAGCACCATACTCAGGCAACCAACTAACCCGATAAGTCGATGATTAAGAAGAAATCTGTATGATGTATTCATGTTGGTCTGCGTGTCGTAGTGCATCATTAACGAAAAACGCGGCTCAACCCGTTCTATTGCGCTTTTAGTTTAAATAAAGCCCTAAGGCAAAGGTAGTTCAAAATGATTGAATGTTGGCAACCCATGGATGAACTGAACGGGTAAGAGCCCAATTAGGTGTTGGTATGTTTACATAAATCCCAGCAAATTCTTTGCCTTTATGACCAGAACCGTTTCGCCGTTTTTTAGAAATATACAATCTGGTTCTGGCTAAACAGAACATTATGTGATAGACGGGCCTATTAATTACTGAATAGGCCATTGCCAGGCTATTCCCGGAGGGAAAGTCATTGATATAATTAACCTTTCTGGACAGGTACGGTTAATCATTTGCTACGTAAAAGCAATAAATTAAAAACTCAACGAATGGAAACGCTGTATACAGCCACCGTCAGCAATGTCGGCGGGCGCGAGGGGGATGTTAAATCGCTTGATGGTATTCTGGAAATGGATATCCGTCGGCCAGTTGAAATGCATGGAGAAGGTGGAAAACCTAACCCGGAAATGTTGTTTGCTGCGGCCTATAGCTCCTGCTACAACGGTGCACTAATGGGCATTGCCAAAAGGAAGAAAGTTATCCTGCCCGAACATGCTGTTGAGGTTAGTATCTCACTCAATAAAGACGGAGAGAGTATGTTTCTGTCGGGTAAGATTGTTGTGAAAGCACCCGGTATGGATCACGACGAACTTCAGCAGCTGGCCGAAACGGCACACGCTGTTTGTCCCTACTCCAAGGCCGTAAAAGGAAATATGGATATAAAAGTAGAAGTATTGGTCTAAAAGCGAGGAGCAGGGAAAATCGATGGTGTTCGTTCTCCCTGCTCCTGTGCTTAACTTACACCATCATACACCTGCACGCGCTCCCACAGGTGAGAACAACTGGCCACAAATGCCTCGTGAATCGGATGCACCTGATACGCATCATGAGCTGCTTTGTCGGTAAAGACAAACGTTAGCGTGAAATCGTAGGAGTGATCAATTACGGGTCGGCGGGTTTCGGCGGGCGTACCGATGTAGGCAGCCGAAATTTCCTGTACAGCTTTCAGTGATTCCAGACCAGCCCGGAGAGCATCATGGTCATCCCGGTTTTCGGGATGTTTAAGCCAGAAGAAAACGGTATGAACGAACATTTGGGTTTATAGTTATCGGTTTACAATTTATAGCTTTTGTAGGCCGGTGCGAAACTACCATAAACAGTAAACCGAAAGCCATAAACGACTCAACTAAATTTTTCCAACTGCTTCACCAGTACGCCAAAATCTTTAGGATAGGGGGCTATAAATGTCTTCTCTTCGCCGTCCAACAGGCTGAATGTCAATGAATGAGCGTGGAGCGCAACACGATGAATTAACGGTTGCTCTTCGGTGCCCTGCTTAAGATTAAACTTACGCTTCACATCCGACAGAAAGACGGGTTCACCTCCATAGGTCGGATCGTTGACAATTGGCGCTTTCAGACACATCAGATGGACCCGAATCTGGTGCATTCGCCCCGTAATGGGCATGCACTCGACCAGCGTGGTCGTACGATAGGCTTGTAGCGTATTGAAAATTGTTTCAGCAACCTTGCCTTTCTCTCGGTCAATTCGGACAGCCGTTCCGTCCTTGATGGGCGAAATGGGCAAATAGACCGAAATGCCGTCGAAATCGTGTACACCATTCGTAACGGCATGATAGCGTTTCGTAACCTCACGGTGCTCAAACTGCATTGCCAGATGCCGATAAGCCTCCGGATTTTTGGCGATGGCCAGAATTCCCGATGTTTCCTTGTCCAGCCGATGGCCGAGTTGTGCATCAGCATGGTAGGCTTTTGCCATGCGCACAATACTTTGACCACCCCGGTCAACCGTGCGTTCGTCGAGCGAGGCTACGTGAGGTGGTTTATTGATCAGTATATAATCATCGTTTTCGAAAACGATGAGGTCTTCAAAGTTCAGTTTCATGAAAAACCGTTTTTGGTTTTACGATTGTCAATTTAGTGAAGCCGGCCTAGTAGGGCCGAATACCGTAAACTCAAAACCGTAATTACAAACACAAAAAGCCTCCTCCGTAGCGGAAGAGGCTCACTGATAAATATCTTGCGAAAGACTATACCGACAGCGTACCGCGCTCGTATGCCTTGCGGAGCGTTGCTTCCAGACCGTTTTTGTTGATGGTCTTAATGGCCGATGTAGCCACTTTCAGCGTAACCCACTCGCCGGTTGATTCGACGAAGAACCGCTTCTTTTGCAGGTTCGGGAAAAATTTACGCTTGGTTTTATTATTGGCGTGAGAAACATTGTTTCCCGTACGCGTGCGCTTTCCTGTTATTTGACAAACTCTGGCCATTACCGTACTCGTTTTCCGTATGAGGGCGCAAAATTACCTAATCTATTCATAATCTGCAACTCATTACTCCTTTTTTTTGAATCCATAGGGGCAATGACGGCAACCATTTTTGCAGCAATGACCTCGTTTGAGATGATAGGCGGCAGTAAAAACAACAAAACCTTCGGGTGTATAGTAATAATCAGTTTCGTCTAAACCTGCAATTTTTTTCTTCTCTGGCTGCGATGACATGCTTTTGGGCATATGCCTGAATAACTGTATTTTTGAAGCAAGCGGCCTGTTTGATTTTGGGTATTGAGTTTTGGCATTGACTACTGGTTAGGCACAGTATCAATCGACCAACGGCTAAAATCCAGCATCTGGCGCCTAAATATATTAAACTTATTTCACAGCGAGCTATGGAAACGACAACACCGATTTCAGCCGCCGATCAGGCCATGCAACTGGAATGGCACTACGGTGCACATAATTACCATCCGATTCCGGCCGTATTGACGCGGGGCGAAGGTGTCTTTGTGTGGGATGTGGAGGAGAAACGTTACTTTGATTTTCTGTCGGCTTATAGTGCGGTTAGCCAGGGTCATTGCCATCCACGGATCATTAATGCAATGATTCAGCAGGCGCAACGGCTAACGCTTACATCGAGGGCATTTTATAACGATAAAACGGGTCTGTGCGAAAAATTCCTCTGCGAATATTTTGGCTATGATAAAGCGCTGCTCATGAATTCAGGAGCTGAAGGGGGCGAAACTGCTCTTAAGTTAACCCGCAAATGGGCCTATAAAGTGAAAGGCATCCCGCAGAACCAGGCTAAAACCGTCTATGCTGCCGGAAATTTCTGGGGGCGTACCCTGGCTGCCATTTCATCATCGACAGATCCCAGCAGTACAAACGACTTTGGGCCGCTGGTTCCCGGCTACATTATCATTCCCTACAACGACCTGAATGCATTGGAGGATACCTTTAAAAGCGATCCGAATATTGCAGGATTTATGGTTGAGCCTATTCAGGGCGAAGCTGGCGTTGTTGTACCTGACGAAGGCTATCTGCGTGGTGTTCGCGATTTGTGCACAAAATACAATGTCCTGTTTATTGCCGATGAAGTGCAAACCGGAATTGGCCGAACGGGTAAGCGGGTTGCCTGCGATCATGAAAACGTAAAGCCTGATCTGCTGGTATTGGGTAAAGCCCTGTCTGGTGGAACAATGCCCGTATCGGCGGTGATGACGTCTGACGAGGTAATGCTGACTATTAAACCTGGCGAACACGGCAGCACCTATGGAGGCAACCCGCTGGCATGTGCTGTTACGATGGAAGCGCTTCAGGTCGTTGAAGACGAGAAACTGGCGGAGAACGCAGCTGCGATGGGTGACATTTTCCGGGCTCGTATGACTGCGTTGAGCCATAAAACCGACCTCGTCAAATCTGTTCGTGGGAAAGGCTTGCTCAATGCCATTGTCATTGCCGAACGGCCCGAACTTGGCTCCGAAACGGCCTGGGAAATCTGTCTTAAACTAAAAGACAACGGTCTGTTGACCAAGCCAACTCACGGCGATAAAATACGGTTTGCTCCTCCGCTCGTCATTAACGAAGACCAGATGCACGAGGCATGCGACATTATTGAAAAGACGGCGCTGGCATTTTAGCCAATAGCCTGGAGCAAAGTAAAGCGGTAGGCGATGGGAGCCTGGGTCAGTAGTACCCATTTCTCCTGTTCGCCCACCGCTTTGCCTTACTAGTTGTTTATTCCGCTTTCGTACCGTCGGCATTATAAAAAACGCCACCTCCCATTGGCTGACCATTTTTGAAG
Source organism: Spirosoma endbachense (assembly GCF_010233585.1). Classification (NCBI taxonomy): domain Bacteria; kingdom Pseudomonadati; phylum Bacteroidota; class Cytophagia; order Cytophagales; family Cytophagaceae; genus Spirosoma; species Spirosoma endbachense. The sequence goes on along the minus strand of NZ_CP045997.1, from coordinate 6,549,310 downwards.
GTTGCCACCAAACGGCCGCCATCTGCGAAATAGTAGGTCCCTTTGCCATTCGGTACGTTTTTCTGAAACCAGCCCGCATACTTATCGCCGTTCAGGAAGAAATAAACGCCGTAATCCGAACGAAGGTTATCCCGGAAGTTACCTTTGTACTTTACCTTACCATCGGCGTAATACTCGACTCCTTCGCCGTGTTTATCGCCTTCTTCAAATTCACCGGCATAGCGTTCGCGGGTGGGATACACGAAGGTTCCTGTTCCATCCTGGCAGTCGCCGGAAACACAGCCTACTGTTGCGCGGGCGGTGGAAGTGGGCGCAACAACGGGTCGCGATGGGGCAGCTGTTGTATTGGTGTTCGTAGCGATAGGCTTGGGAGCCATCGCTGTTGGGGTCTTAACGGCTGTCCGATTTTTGGGGTACATCGCTTCAGCTTCCAGCCAGCCTTTTCGGATCGCTTCGATGCGGACAGGTTTGGCCGGGTGCGTTGATGTGGCATGTTCGTCGCCGAGTGCCCTGACGGCTACGGTCGCTTCATCGAGCGATGCACCCAGCTGATGCAGAACAAATCCCGAAAACTTATCGGCTTCAATTTCCTTGAGCGGCTGACCGCCCCGTCCATCAATCGTGTGCCCCTGAAGGTGATGGCCGATTTCGTGTGCCATGATACTGATGGCCGACCAGTCGGTTTCGGTTTCTTCTTCGATACCTTGCATGAAAGCCGCATCATAAATTATAAAACGCTGGCCTTTAACAACTGTGGCAAAGCAATTGTCGGTATTGGCACATTCCATAACCTTGAAGTTGCGCACCAGGCCAATTGGTTTTAATATTCGGTCTACCACACGTTCGGCGTGGCCGATAGAGGGCGCGTTCGTGTTTGCACAGATAACCTGCGGACCATTGTTTCCGCCCGTGTATTTGCAGATGAATGTTTCCTGTGCTGGCGTTTGAGCCATCAGGGGGCCGCATAGGGCCATACTTACTAAAATAGTGGGTAGTGATAAAGCCGTTTTTACAGGCATAACCGAGCAGCGTTAATCGTTCAACACGGCAGAATAACGAACAAGTACGGGCTGCTATTTTAGGGCATATGAGTAAAGTGTCAAGATAGGAATCGACGAATGCCTTTACTGGTTTCATCTGTAAATCTCTCATTCGCTACACGGGAGAGATTTACAGATGAAAACCTTTGTGAACCAATTGCTTACCTTAAAAAAATCAATTTTTAAGGTAAGCAATTGCAGAATATCCATTGAACCACTGCCATTTACCTTAGCTAAAGGTTCACCGATTGGCTCAACGGGTGACCAGCATTACTTCAGACTAATCGTTGACTCTACCAGAATCTCATCAATAAAATAGTGGTCATGTGAAATGACGACTACAGAACCGTTAAAACTCTTCACCGCCGTTGTCAGTATTTCCTGACTAAGCACATCCAGATTATTGGTAGGTTCATCCAGAATGAGTAAGTCGGGCGTATTATTGCTGATTTCTAAACAGCAAAGTACCAGTTTCATCTTTTCCCCTCCGCTGAGTCCAGCGCATTTCCTGTCCCAACTCTCCCTGGGAAATTGATGCTGGTGCAACATCATTTTCAGGTCATGCTCCAGCAGCGGTCGCGTATTGAATTTTTGTGCCTGCTCAATAACCGAAAGCTGGTTGTCAATGATCGAATAGTCCTGGTCGATGTAGGCATGCTGGAAATCAGCCCTGAAAAGTACTCCGGCCGACGGCTGTAAATTACCTGTCATTAGTTTCAGAAGCGTCGTCTTGCCGGAACCATTATTTCCGGCTATCCTGATTCGATCGCCAGAACGAATTTGAAAGGTCAAAGGAGATTGCCAAAGGTACTGGTCGTTATAGGAGAAATTTATAGCCCTGGCATCGATCAGCACCTTCCCTTTGTGTAAATCAGATTTTCGTAAATCGAGCTTTAAGACCTGATTTTCCTGAATTTGGGACCTGATTTGTTTAAGGTTATCCGCAATGCCATTTATTTTCTCGGATTGAACATCTTTCAATTTAGCGGTACTTTGCTCGGCTTTGCGTTGAAGTCCACCGGCAATAATGCGGGGTAACGATTGTTTTTGTCCCTGTGCCTTTCCCCGGACTTCTTTCTTCTGACGTTGTTCTGCAATATCTCTGGCTTTCTGCTGGGCTTGTTTCAGCGTTTTCGCCTGCTCGTCCAGTTGATCGTGCAGCGCATTTAATTTGCCAGCTTTCTGGTCCTTATAGAACTCATAATTTCCGCCATAGACCTCAATTCCACTTTTACTCAGTTCCAGTGTTTTGTCCAGTAGATTTAACAGTGTACGGTCATGGCTAACCACAAGAATGGTTTCCTTGCTCTTTATGATGAACTCATAGAGTAAATCACGGCTTTCTGAATCCAAATGATTAGAGGGCTCGTCAAGGAGGATGATGGCAGGAGAATGAATGACTATTCCCGCCAGAAAAACCTTTGTTTTCTCTCCTCCGCTCAATGAATTCATGGTCTGAGAAAGATCCAGATGCTGTAAATGCCAATAAGCCAGTGCGGTAGTTACACGTTCTTCAATCTCCCAGTCATCATCGAGAGCGGTAAAATTTTGAGAAGATGCATCACCGTCGAGAATGGCCTGTAAGGCGTTCAGCTTCTCCTGTATTCCTAATGCTTTTGCTACTGAATAATCATCGAATTGACCTACATGCTGGGGTACGTAATAGGGTTTTCCCGAAAGAATAATTTCGCCTTCGAGCGGTAGAATACTGCCTGCAATTAGTTGCAGAAAAGTTGATTTGCCTGCGCCATTATTGCCTACTAAAGCTGCTTTTTCGCCAGTAAGTATGGATACGTTAATGCGTTGAAACAGCACCTCTCCATCGGGATGTATATAGGAAAGTGACTTAGCTACAATACTCATGATTGTACTAAATTGAATGTGATAAACGAATGGGAAGAATAGAAATACGGATAGCCAAACAAGCCCGTGATGGCGTTTGCTATCTTATTGACTGAGCAATTCGACATTGCCCCTTATGGAAGGAGAATTACATGAGATCTAAGTAATTGCCACTACACAGAGGGGCTGTGTAAGTAGCCTATTGACAATTTTTTGCCAAAACGTTCCGCTGAGCCGGAACAGATGATGGTAGATAACCATCGATCTTACTTAAATCCTACATGGAAAGAGTGATTCGTCTTTAACGATGCAAAGATAATGCTGGTAAGGCATAAAACAACCATCCTCGTGGTGATGTGGTGTCGGTTTCTTAAAACCGACACCACATCACCACGAGGAAAAACGGCGGCAACGAGCTTCCTGATACTTAAAATAAGCAAGTTTTTACGCGATTGGCCGGGCCGGTCGATAAGTCAATTCCCTGAATAGGAGTTGCTCCTGTGGATTTTTGAACATCCGCCTAAAGGGTCCGTTCTACCATTCATCTGATTAACTATTGCTTAATAGACAGTATGCAGACGACACTCTTACCTCCTGAGATCCTTCAGAATGAGGTTTCGTTGCCAGTCAAACGATTGGTTACGTTATCCGTAAACGGCGAGGAAAAACAACTCGAACTAGCTCCCTGGACAACCTTACTCGACGCGCTACGAGAGTATATGAACCTGACCGGCACCAAAAAAGGCTGCGATCATGGACAGTGTGGTGCCTGCACTGTGCTGGTTGATGGGAAGCGGATTAATTCGTGTCTGACGCTGGCGATCATGAAAGAAGGGGCCGAAATAACGACTATCGAAGGAATTGCCAGTGAAGGCGACAGTTCTTCTATTCAATTACATCCGCTTCAGGCCGCTTTCATTGAGCATGATGCCTACCAATGTGGCTATTGCACGCCGGGCCAGATCTGTTCGGCCGTAGGATTGATCAACGAAGGGCGGGTGCGCACTGCCGACGACATTCGGGAGTTGATGAGTGGTAATATATGCCGCTGTGGTGCATATCCCCACATTGTAGATGCGATTAGTGAGGTAATGCAAATTGATATAAAGCCCTGATGTTATGAATAGCTTTTCTTACGCCCGTCCCGATGCCATTGAGATTGCCGTAGACGATTTGGCAACTCACCATGGGGCTAAATTTATAGCTGGTGGTACGAATCTCCTCGATTTGATGAAGGAGAATGTCGAACGGCCCAATCGACTCATCGACATTAATCGGCTCCCGCTTAGCACAATTGAGGATACTGAAGACGGCGGTCTGCGGCTTGGTGCTTTAGTAACAAACGCTGATACGGCCTATAATGAGCAGGTAGAAAAGCGTTATCCACTCCTGTCGCAGGCTATTCTGGCGGGAGCGTCTCCTCAACTGCGAAATATGGCTACGAACGGTGGAAATCTCTTTCAACGCACACGCTGCTATTATTTCTACGATACGGCAATGCCCTGCAACAAGCGCCAGCCCGGTTCTGGATGTGGTGCCATGAACGGCTACAACCGTATTCATGCTATTCTGGGTACGAGTGAGAGTTGTATCGCGACGCACCCATCGGATATGTGCGTTGCCTTACGTGCGCTCGATGCAGTTGTCCGCGTATCGGGACCATCGGGTGAACGAACCATTCCAATTGCTGATTTTCATCGGTTGCCAGGCCATGAGCCGCAATACGACAATACCATACAGCCCGGCGAATTAGTGGTCGCTATTGATTTACCCGCAAAAGGGTTTCCTGAGTATCATACCTATCTCAAACTTCGCGACCGCGCTTCGTATGCCTTTGCCCTGGTATCGGTAGCTGCGGCTCTCGACATGGAAGATGGCCAGATTACCGATGCCCGAATTGCATTAGGTGGTGTAGCGCATAAGCCCTGGCGAAAGCAGGAAGTAGAGGCTATGCTGATTGGTAAGCCAGCCACTAAAACCAATTTTCAGCCCGTAGCGGAAGCGTTGGTTGAGGGTGCGCGGGGATATGGACATAATTCATTCAAAATTGAACTGGCTAAACGTGCCATCGTGCGGGCGTTAGAGCAGGCCGCTAAACTTGAACCAACCGTATGACTCAATATATCGGAAAGCCACTGAGCCGTGTTGATGGGCTCGATAAAGTGACTGGCAAAGCTAAATATGCCGGTGAGTTCAATGTGCCGGGTTTAGCCTATGGATATGTGGTGTCCAGCGCTATTGCCAAAGGCAAAATAAACCACATCGATACACGTGATGCCCTTCGTCTTGATGGGGTCTTACAGGTCTTTACGCATGAGAACCGGCCTAAACTGGCGTGGTTCGATCTAAATTATAAAGACCAGGATGCACCCCCTGGTTCACCATTCAGGCCACTGCATGATGAGAAAATAAAGTATAGTGGCCAGCCTGTTGCGCTGGTTGTGGCCGAAACCTTTGAACTGGCCCGGTACGCAGCTTCGCTGGTTAAGGTCGATTATACCGTTGAACCGCACGAAACGGATCTGGAAGCAAATCGGGACGAAGCTCGTAAACCCAAGCTGGGTGTAGCGAGCTTATTGAAGCCACCACCGCCTAAACCTCGCGGCCATTTTGAGGAGGCTTTCGCTGAATCGCCCGTGCAGGTGATGGAGGAGTATGTTCATGCTATTGAGCATCACAATCCTATGGAGATGTTTGCCACTACGGTGGTTTATGAGCGGAAAGGGAAGCTGACGATCTATGACAAGACCCAGGGCGCGCCCAATAGTCAGTTATATGTGTCTCAGGTATTTGATATACCCTTTAGTGATGTGCGCGTACTATCGCCTTACGTTGGGGGAGGTTTCGGATCGGGGTTACGTCCTCAGTATCAATTGTTTTTGGCAGTGCTGGCCGCTCGTGAACTGAAACGATCGGTACGGGTGACGCTGACTCGCCAGCAGATGTTCACATTTGGGCATCGTCCGGCTACAATACAGACGGTAGCTTTCGGTAGTTCTTTCGACGGCACGATGAAGGCCATCCGTCACGATGCCATTGCAGAAACCTCACAGTTTGAAGATTATACTGAAATAGTGGTTAATTGGGCGGGCATGCTCTATTCCGCAGAAAACGTCAGGCTTACTTACGAGCTGGTTCCACTGGATGTATACACGCCACTCGACATGCGGGCACCAGGTGGTGTAACGGGCCTGTCGGCGATTGAATGTGCCGTAGATGAACTGGCCTATAAGCTCGGGATGGACCCGCTCGAATTGCGTCTGAAAAATTATACAGACCGGGACATGAACGAAGACCTGCCCTATTCGAGCAAAGAGCTTAAAGAATGTTTTCGTCAGGGTGCCGAGCGATTTGGCTGGGCTAAGCGTAACCCCGAACCCCGATCAATGCGAAACAATCATACGCTCATTGGCTGGGGAATGGCAACTGGTATTTGGGATGCTATGCAGATGCCCGCTCGGGCAGAGGCCGTTCTGATGGTCAACGGAAAATTGCGCGTAAGCAGTGCTACAGCTGATATCGGAACCGGAACATACACTGTTATGACGCAGATTGGCGCTGATGTGCTTGGGATTCCGGTGGAGGATGTGCTGTTTAAACTGGGCGATTCTGATCTGCCCTTAGCGCCCATTCAGGGTGGTTCCTGGACGGTGGCAACGGTCGGCTCTGCTGTAAAGGTAGTTTGTGAAGATCTGCGTAAAACGCTATTCAAACTGGCGAAGAAGATACCGGGCTCTCCGTTTGCGAAAAAAAGCCTTGACGAAGTCGAGTTCATCAACAAATCCATTCGTCTGAAAAGCGATCCGACCCAATCTGTTTCATTGCAGGCTGTAGTCGATTCAAACGGAGGCCGGGCAGTTCGGGAGATCTCGACTTCGTTTCCGAATATGCTGGAACAACGAAAATACGCCCGAAATACCCATTCAGCAGTATTTGTCGAAGTACAGGTCGATGAAGAACTGGGAACGGTTCAGGTAACGCGGGCTGTGAGCGCCATTGCGGGTGGCCGAATTATGAACCCCAAAACTGCCCGTTCCCAAATTATTGGTGGCATGGTTTGGGGGATTAGTAAAGCACTTGAAGAAGAAAGTGTGATGGATCACAATTTTGGTCGATTCATGAATCATAATCTGGCCGAATACCATGTAGCCGTTAACGCTGATATTCATGATCTTGACGTAATTTTTGTTGAAGAACAGGATACAATCGTGAATCCTCTCGGAGCGAAGGGCCTTGGCGAGATCGGCATTGTAGGTATGCCAGCCGCCATTGCCAATGCCGTTTTTCACGCTACTGGTAAACGAATTCGGGACTTGCCGATTACATTGGATAAACTCCTGTAAATAAGTGGATTTAGTAAGGGGAAGCTTAGGCGATTCCCACAGCCTTCCCCTTACTAAATCCACTTATTTAAATCGTTGTACGGCTATTTTTCCTTTGGCTCCTACAGCATAGCAGGTACCTTTTGCACAGGCGAGGGAGTGGAATCCGTCCGTATCGAGTTTTTGCCACGTTTGGCCCTGATCGGCCGATAAACTCGTGCCCGATGGCCCTACTGTAAGCAAACGATCACCAGGAATAAGCGCAATAGCTTCTTTAAGACCAGGCGGGTCGGTTTGGGCAACGAGTTGCCAGGTGTCACCACCGTCGCGGGTGATGGCTGCATTGGGGCCGGTTTGTTGCTCCTGTTTGTAGTTACCACCAACAACCATTCCTACTTTCTCGGTAAAAAACTGCATTCCGAACAAACCCGTAGCATCGCCAGCTGGTAACGGCGTATTGCTGACGCTCCAGGTCCGGCCCCGGTCATTGGAGCGAAATACGCGTGAATTGATGGCTCCACCCGAGGCAATCCATACGTTTCGTTTGCCCTGTATGGCAAGGCTGGTGCCACTGGCTGCAAAGGCAGCTTCATTAGGGTGCATCAGGGGTATATTGCCGGGAGGCACAGGTTGCCACGTTTTTCCACCGTCGTCGGTCGTGAGGATGAACCATCTGTTATCGACTGGATCGCTGAAAATAATGCCATGCTGTTTATCCCAGAAATCCATTCCGTCGAAGAAAATACCGGGTTGCTGCGTTCTGTACAGGAGCGCCCATGTTTTTCCGCCGTCAGTTGTTTTGTAGATGCGAGCCTGATCTTTTTCGGCTGGGCCAGCACTCATTAAGTAAGCGGTTTGCCCATCAATGGCCTGTACATCGCGAAAATCGCATGACTGGGCGTTCGGAACACTACCCGTTTGCCAGGTTTGACCGCCATCTGCTGTGCGAACAAAGTTGCCTTGCGTGCCGCCAATCCAGGCAACATTAGACCCTGAGACGCTCACTGATCGAAAGCTGGCAGTAGTTTGAACTGGTTGTAATTGCCATTGGGCAATGGCAGGAACGAAAGAAGAGAAATAGGCTAAAACAATAACTATACGTTGCTTCATGGGAAAGAGATTGTCTGTAAACGGGCAATTCGTTTGCCTTATGACAGTCAATCAACCCAAATGTAACCTAAGGTGTTACACCAGATGGCAGTGGGGATGTTTGCTGAGAGGCTGCTTTAAGCCGGATAATTTCCTGTTCGAGACTGTTTGTTTTGAAATAATAGTAAAGTCCGAGGATCAAAAAAATCTTGGATAGAATAAACACGGCAATAAAAGCCGGGCGCCAGTATTTATGCACCCGAATGTGGGTATCATCTACCTCAACATCGATGTAATTGGGCTTTGTGGGCTCGTCTGATGAATCTGGTTTGAAACGGGTGTACTCTTCCGGATCGCGCTTTTTGAGCTCGTTCTTATTGATTTTTTCCAGAATTGCCTTCCTGACGGCCGGTGGCGGAGGAACAGCGTTACGCAAAAAATACTGCTCCATTTCTGTTTCCAACTCATTCAAATGAGATAATATTTCCGGATCAGTAGTCAACAAACGTTCTACCTCCTGCTTCTCATCGTCAGACACCAGGCCTAATAGATATGATTCTAAAACGCCATTTGTCAAATAGTTATAATTCTTCAAGGCGAGGACAGTTAAGATGTACGAAGATACTTAAAATAATCGCGAATGGACTTCATAACATCTGCATATGGCATTTGCAATCGTTCGGCAATCGCTCCGAGCGCATAGCCCTGACGAAACGATAGATCAAAAATAAGCTTCTCTGTATTGTCGTTCCCGGATTGTTGTGATTCAGAGGGTAATGGATTGGCTGAGGTTGCGATCCTATTGGCTTCGAGCGCTTTGGTACGGGCTAGCCGAATTATATTACAGGCCAGACTTGTCGGCGCTTTCAGGCACTGATCCATTTCAGGAGAGGCAAATAAATCGACTAAAACCTGCTGTGCCAGCTCAGGTTGGGGAATTATCTGTAGGATAACGCCATACGCCATAGCCCCAAATTTTTCGTACAACGCAAGTCGCTCAGTATCCGCAGAACTGCCCTCGGAAGCAGACGTTCCGTCTAATCGTTTTAACGCACCCATACCGGTCAATTAATTACACCTGTTCCATCAAAGGATCACTGGTTAGTATAATTCTCAATATTGTTTGAGAATAGGTTGCTCAATAAAGTACTAACAATCCGAAATATACGCAAATGAGTTAGTTACATGAGCAGTAGGTATATCAAATTTGTTTAAAAATAAAGTAAAACTATATCATTTGTTGATTCTGCCCAAGTATTTGGTAAATTATTAAATGTGACTTAGGTAAAGGTAAAACCAAGTTACCAGTGGTACAACAAAAGCTGATTGTTGAAAACCTATACTATTAATTGATTCATCGACCATACTGATGCCTGATACTTTCGGTCATGATCTGATAAATTTCGGCTAGTTGCGGTTGAGATGATAACTGGGATAAATGGCTTTCAATCGTTGTCAGATCACCCCGGCGGGCCGGCCCTGTCTGAACATCGGCGGGATTATTGGCCGCCAGTCCCTTGCGAATCGTTTCGCGGATAATGGGTTGCAGTAACTCGAATTCCAGGCCATCGGCTGTGCTCAGATCATGAGCAATGCTTAACAGGTGATTGGTGAAATTACAGGCAAAGACGGCTGCCAGGTGGAGCGTTTGGCGTTCCGATGATGTAAGCAGGTAAACAATATCACTTAACTCCTGCCCTAGCTTAACGAGAGCGTCTTCCGTTACTTTGTCAGATGCTTCGATGCAGAGGGGTATCCCGCTGAAGTCCATAAAAGACTGACCTCTGGTAAACGTCTGTAATCCATAAAATACACCCGTTTGCACCGGAACATCGCTGTAAATAGTCATCCAGTTTTGAAGGGCACTGAGCGATTTATTGCCTGATGTGTGAACAAGTGTAGCGTTTTCGGGCAATACGAGTCGAGAACAGACCGAGTCAAGGGCGTCGTCAGGAACGGCCAGAACGAATAATTTTGAAGGGCTGTCAGCAAAATTCAGATCTGAATGTGTCCGGGCATCGTAGAGATTACTAACCAACTGACGACTATGCTGAAGCTGCCGACTGTAAACTTCATTGATGTGATGTCCCGCGTTTTCGAGGGCTGGAGCAAGGTGCCAGGCGAGGTTACCCGCACCAATAAAGGATATTTCCATATGTCAAGTATATGACATTTTGATTGAATTTGGCATCCTATCTTTGGGATGGATAAATGAGCGAATCGATAATTGGGATAAAGCAATACTAAACCAGGCCCTTGCTATTCGCCTTACTAAACCAATTTCTTGCTCACACAAACTGCTCAGCTATATTTTGTATTCTATTCTCGTTATCATTCCTGCCTTCAATGAAGAAAACTCAGTTGGCAACGTCATCCGTGAAATTCCGGTAGGTCTGGTGGATGAAGTTGTCGTGGTCAACAACAATTCGAATGACCAAACGGCGGTTGAAGCAGCCCGTGCTGGTGCCACCGTATTGAACGAGCCAATTCAGGGATACGGACGGGCTTGTTTGACCGGAATTACCTACGCTCACAATCGACAACAAAAGCCAGATGTTGTTGTTTTCATTGATGCTGACTATTCGGATTTTCCCAACGAAATGACACAGGTGGTAGCCCCCATTCTAAACGGTGAAGCAGATATGGTGATTGGGTCGCGGGCACTGGGTAACCGGCAACGGGGCTCGATGACACCACAGCAATTGGTTGGTAACTGGCTGGCGACAACGTTGCTCCGGTGGCTGTATGGGGTTCGTTATACGGATCTGGGTCCGTTTCGGGCGATTCGATTTGATAAACTGCTGGCTTTGAACATGCGGGATACAACGTACGGATGGACTGTTGAGATGCAACTGAAGGCAGCAAAGCAAGGGCTACGGGTTACAGAGGTTCCGGTTAACTATCGGAAGCGAATTGGTTTCTCAAAAATTTCAGGAACGGTGAAAGGCACGGTTCTGGCAGGTTACAAGATTATTACGACGATTTTCAAGTACTGGTAATTAATGACCGGGCAATTTCTGATAATTGCCCGGCAACGAACTCAACGTTAGATCAATTTTGTTTTTTCGACAATATGGAAATTTCAGTCCTGATTCTGTATGGGCTGGCTTTAGGGCTATTGTTTCTCTACAACTGTGGCCAGTTAAGCCTGATTATCATCTACCTGCGTTCTGAACGAAAACGCAGGGAAGCTATTCTGTCGGTTGGTACACTAGAGCCAGATAGATTTCCCCGCGTAACCGTACAGTTGCCAGTCTATAACGAACTCTACGTCATTGAGCGATTAATCGACGCCGTGATGCAGATGCATTACCCTAAAGATAAGCTCGATATTCAGGTACTCGATGACTCTACCGACGAAACCGTACAGATCATTGCCAATAAAGTGAAAGCGTATCAACGGCAAGGCTTTGCCATCGAGCATGTCCAGCGGCCGGAACGCAAAGGGTTTAAGGCCGGTGCGCTGGCTTATGGACTGGCGTTTGCGAAAGGTGAATTTATCGCGATTTTCGATGCTGATTTTGTGCCCGATGCCGATTTTCTGCTCAAAACGATACCCCATTTCAGCGACCCGAAAGTAGCTATTGTGCAAACTCGCTGGGAGCATCTTAACGAAGATTTCTCGCTGATGACCCAGCTACAGGCGTTTGGACTAAATGCTCATTTTACCATTGAGCAAAGTGGGCGGTATGCTGCCGGTTTTCTGGCTAACTTCAATGGTACCGGGGGCGTTTGGCGTAAGTCCGCCATTGCCGATGCTGGTGGCTGGCAGAGCGATACCCTCACTGAAGACCTCGATTTAAGCTACCGGGCTCAACTGCGCGGCTGGAAATTCGTTTATCGGGAAGATGTTGGTTCGCCTGCTGAATTGCCCGTAGCGATGAATGCGCTAAAGTCACAGCAATACCGCTGGATGAAGGGTGCCGCCGAATGTGCCCGCAAACTGTTCGTAAAAGTTCTGAAGGCATCAGATATCTCGTTTGTTAGCAAGCTCCATGCGTTTTTTCACTTATTCAGTAGTGCTACGTTTATTCTGGTATTGCTGCTTGGTGTGTTGAGCGTGCCACTCATTTATATTCGTCATCGACATCCGGAGTGGGAAAACGTGTTTTTTGTGATCAATCTGTTTCAGGTTAATCTGCTTATTCTGATCTCGTTCTATGGCATTCCGTTCTGGTTACTGAAACAGGGGAGCAAGTCAAAATTAGTCTGGTATTTTACCATGTACTCGTCGCTGATGATGGGCTTATCGCTGCACAATACAATTGCCGTCATTGAAGGGTATATCGGGCGAAAAACACCGTTCATTCGCACCCCTAAATTCAATGTAAAAACAGCTGCTGATCGTTGGGATGCCAATAAGTATGTTAGCCGTCAGCTGAGCTGGTTGACACTGGCCGAAGGGGCTTTAGCCATCTATTTTTTCGGAGGGTTGATGCTGGCTGTCTACATTCATGATTTCCGGATGTTCTTCCTGCATTGTATGCTGATGGTTGGGTTTGGAATGGTCGCTGTATATTCGCTCATCCAATCGGGACGCCGACCGGCCAGCCCTGCTGTGCGGTTGGCTCGCCCGGTGCCGGTGAGCGTATGATCGTAACCCCGCTTCGTTTTCTCTGGTTGATTTTATCGGCCACTTCGTACGTTATACTGGCCTATTTCGTTCCCCGTCAGGAATTCGGATGGTTGATTGGTTTATTCACTATCTTATTTCTGGGGTATGCATGGGCGATTCGCCGGATTGACAGGCAGCGCGAAGAGCCGATTGATCGTGTGCTGTTTGCCTCGGCAATCGGCTTTAGACTCTTATTGCTCTTTGCCGTTCCCTGCCTTTCCGACGATGTGTATCGATTCGTTTGGGATGGGCGTCTGCTGACACATGGATTTAATCCGTATCTGTATCTGCCATCCAGACTTGTTGAAACCGATTTAGCTGCCACGGCCAGTTTAGACCGGGTGTTGTTTCAGCAACTTAATTCTCCAGATTATTTCACCGTCTATCCGCCTTTAAATCAGGCTATATTCGGACTGGCTGCATGGCTATCACCACATAGTTTATTGGGTAGTATTGTCTGGTTACGTTTGCCAATTCTTCTCAGTGAAATAGGGTCGCTCTGGCTAATGACCAGGCTACTTCGCCGGTTGAACCGTAACCCCAATCTGGCTTTATTTTATGGCCTGAATCCGTTGGTTATCCTTGAACTGACAGGTAATCTGCATTTTGAGGCCGTTATGCTCTTTTTTACGCTACTGGCTGGCTGGTGGCTTTTGACAGAACGCTGGATACGCTCCGCGGGCGCATTGGCGCTGGCCATTGGTACAAAATTGTTGCCCTTGTTGTTGTTGCCACTGATAGTTCGATGGCTGGGCTGGCGAAAGGGAATGGTTTATGCCACGCTAGCGGGTGTTTTCACTATTCTTCAGTTTTTGCCATTCGCTAGTCTGGAACTGGTTCAAAATGTAGGATCGAGTGTAAATCTGTATTTTCAGAAATTCGAATTTAATGCCAGTGTGTATTATGTTCTGCGGTCTATTGGTTATTGGATGAAGGGATATAATGCCATTCAAACCATTGGCTTCTGGCTGTCGATTACGACAACGCTAAGCATTTTGTGGATTTCGTTCCGGTGGCGTAACGTATCTGTTCCAGCGCAGGTATTGGCGATACTGACGCTCTATTTCGGCTTTGCAACGACGGTACATCCCTGGTATATCACCACAGTCGTTGCCGCTTCGGTCTTCACCCGATTTTGGTATCCGTTGATTTGGTCTGCGCTAATTCCTGTTTCGTACTTTACCTATCGGACAATACCCTATCATGAAAATCTGTGGCTGACATCGGTAGAATACGGTATTGTGGCGGTTGTAATATTACTTGATGTGATCAAAGCAAGACAAAAAATGCCTGTGTACTGACTGGCAATAGGCTCTATATTTGTAAATAGTCCTACCAATCATCAGCTATGCACATCCGTTACAAACTCACCTTTCTGATTCTCTTTTGCTTCCGTCAACTTGCTACGGCTCAGAATGGTATTGTCGTTTTTCAATCTGATTTTGGTCTGAAAGATGGAGCCGTATCAGCCATGAAAGGTGTGGCCATGGGCGTCTCAGCAGATCTAAAGCTGTTTGATCTCACGCATGAAATACCCGCTTACGATATCTGGGAAGCTGCTTACCGACTCCATCAGACGGTCCCTTATTATCCGAAAGGAACTGTTTTTGTTTCGGTCTGTGACCCTGGCGTTGGTACAGATCGGCACTCGGTTGTATTGCTCACAAAATCAGGCCACTATATTGTGACACCTGATAACGGTACTCTGACATTAATTGCGGAGCATTTGGGCATTGGCGAGATCCGGGAAATTGACGAAGCTGTCAATCGGCTGAAAAATTCGAATGAATCCTATACCTTTCACGGACGTGATGTGTATGCATACACGGCTGCCCGACTTGCATCCCGCACCATTACATTTCAACAAGTCGGTTCAACCATTCGTAAAGACGTGGTTCGTTTGCCGTATCAGAAAGCCGAGTTTTCAAACGGTGTGCTGAAAGGAAACATTCCGGCTCTTGATATTCAGTATGGTAATGTCTGGACTAATATTCCCAAAGCGATGCTGGTACAACTCGGTTCTAAGTCCGGCGAGATGCTACGTGTGCAGATTATGCATAAAAATGAAACGCTGTACGATAAACCCATTCGGCTCGTCAATACGTTTGGTGAAGCACCAGTTGGCGATGATGTGGCCTATATCAATAGTCTACTGAACTTTTCGGTTGCCGTTAATCAGGGCAATTTTTCGGAGAAGTATAAGGTATTCAGTGGTGCCGACTGGAAAGTTGTTGTGAGCAGGCAGCCCTAATGTAAACAAGGCTTCGATCTGGATTAGCTGAAAAACATATCCGTATCATCGGCCTTCCGAATTTTATAAGACTTGAGCCAGGCTTTCAGAATGGCAGGGTCGGAGAGGTCTTTTACATCTTTCTTTGTGGCTTTAATGTCCTTTTTTAACTCACGGATGTCGTTGTTAAAGCTGAATTCAAGTCCTAAGACTGAGTTGACCATCATGAACGGTTTGCCAAGCATGCCCGATAGTTGACTTTGCAGACCAAATAGTTCGTCACTGAGCTCATCGGCCTGTTGCTTCAGAATTTTATTATAGTACTTCAACTGGGTTTCGGCCAGTGATTCCAGATGTTGCTGGTCGATCCGGTTGAATTCGAGCTGGAGCCGAAGCAGGGCAAGAAGGTCGCTTTTTTCGTAGGCTTTGGTCACACGCTGCATAATTTCGGTTTTGCGTGTCTTCTCTGCTTCGTCGGGTTCACGGTCGGGGTGAAAAGCCTTTACCAGGTCCATGTAGAGGGTTCGTACCGCTTTCGTGATGTTACGTTCTTCAAGCTGTTTTTTTGCTTCACGCTCCTGTTGCTTCGCTGATTTTGGCTTTTTTGCCCGTTTCTCTTCCGCTTCCCGCTGATCGTCGGCCTGTCGGGCCTGCAGCTGTTCTTCTATGTACGCCATGAATTTTTCCTGAGTACTGATATCCGCGTTCTCGTCGAACTTGATTCCGTACATCGAACTGACCATTTCTTTCATTACCTCTGAAACCTGTTGGTCGGCTTCGGCATCGGTAGCATCGAAGCCATCGGTATCGTACTTGTCGAAGATCGGTTTGAGTTCGTCCAGGCCGTGTTCACTAATCAGATTATACGTCAGATTGACGATCAGGTCTACCAGTTTTTTCTTCTCCACTTTGGTTGTTTCAGGCCGTTCGTATGCCCGGTCGAACACGCGTACTAGGTTGGCCCGCAGTTGATTGAACTCGTTCAATAAGGGCTCATACTCGGTATAGATGCGGTGCTGAATTTTAGTAGCGGCTGATCGGAAGAGACTTAGATTATCCTCCAACTCGCCAATTTTACTGGTCAGCCGATTAAACTCTTTCTGGGCTTTCGAGAGTGGAGCTTTGTCTTTGCCGGGCGTCGGAATAAGAACGAGCTGGGGATTAGACATAATGTAGAGGTTGTTTAATAAGGCAAAACAAAACCAAGTAACGCAACAAGACTTAAACTTGAATGCTAAGCATTCAGAAAAGTAGCTCAAAGGGTAAGCAAGAAACACGCCCTTTGAGCTATCGTTATTACCTATACCCTACTGCTTCTCGCCAACCAGATTCAGCATGAAAGCATACTCCAGCGCAATTTCCCTGAGCGCCTGAAATCGGCCCGATGCGCCACCGTGGCCCGCTTCCATGTTAGTATGGAGCAGAAGCTGATTGTTATTGGTTTTCATTGCCCGTAGTTTGGCGACCCATTTCGCTGGTTCCCAGTATTGCACCTGCGAATCGTGCAGACCCGTGGTTACGAGCAGGTTCGGATAGGCTTTCTTTTCAACATTATCGTAGGGCGAATACGACAGCATGTAGTCGTAATACTGTTTTTGCTTTGGATTACCCCACTCCTCAAATTCACCCGTTGTGAGCGGAATGCTTTCGTCGAGCATGGTTGTGACCACATCCACAAACGGCACAGCCGCCACTACCCCCCGATACAGTTGCGGAGCCTGATTGATTATGGCTCCCATCAGCAAACCGCCCGCGCTGCCACCCATCGCAAACAGCTTATCGGAGCTGGTATACTTGTTTTTGATGAGGTATTCCGATACATCTACGAAGTCGTTAAACGTATTTTTCTTCTTCAGCATCTTGCCATCTTCGTACCATCGACGACCCATTTCCTGGCCGCCCCGGATGTGTGAGATGGCATAGATAAAGCCCCGGTCGAGCAGGCTCAGGCGCGTAGAGCCAAAGCCTGGATCGGTAGAGTACCCATAGGAACCGTAGGAATACTGGAGGAGAGGAGCCGAGCCATCTTTGGGCGTGTCTTTCCGATAAACAAGGGAAACCGGAACCTGCGCACCGTCGCGGGCCGTCACGTAAAACCGCTCCGAGACATAGTTATTTTTATCGAAACCACCCAGTACCTCCTGCTGTTTCATCAGCTTTTTCTCATGGGTGTCCATGTTATAATCGAAGGTTGAATTGGGCGTTGTCAGGGATGCATAACTATAACGCAGCACATTCGTGTTGAAATCCGGGTTATAACCAATGCCCGCAACATAAGCCGGTTCGCCAAAGTCGAGGTATTCGTCGGTTTTGGTTTTTTGGTTAATAACCCGAATGTTGGTCAGGCCCGCTTTCCGTTCACCCAATACCAGGTGATTGACAAATACGTCCATATTGTCGAGATAAACGTCGGGCCGATGGGCAATTACTTCTTTCCAGGCAGTACGGTCGGTAGTTTTGCCTTCCGGCACTTCCATTAACCGGAAATTCTCAGCCTTCCAGTTCGTTCGGACATAGAATTTGTTCTGATAGTGAACGATATCGTATTCATGACCCTTCTCCCGCGGCAGAAAAACCTTGAATTCGCCCGTTGGATTGCTGGCTTCCAGAAGGCGATATTCCGTAGAAGTGCCGTTGTGATCAGATCCAATCGTGATGTATTTCTTGGATTTTGATCGACCCAGCCCCATGTAAAATTGGTTATCCTGCTCTTCGTAAACCAGCACATCGGTTTTGGGATCTGTGCCCAGTACATGCCGATATACCTGATAACCCAGTAGCGTCTGTGGGTCTTTCTTGATGTAAAACAAGGTCTTGTTGTCGGTCGCCCAGGCGAAACTGCCGCCTTCGGTATCCGGAATGACTTCGGGATAAATCTGACCCGTTTTCAGGTTTTTTATCCGTAGCGTATAGAGCCGTCGGCTAACGGTATCTTCGGCGAAAATGGCCAGTTCGTCATTATCCGACACTTCATACCCACCGATCTGGTAGTAATTGTGTCCCTTGGCCATGGCGTTACCGTCGAACATTACCTCTTCGATACCTTCCAGAGAGCCCTTTTTACGGCAATAAATCGGGTACTCGCCCCCAGTTATGAATCGGGTGTAATAATAATACGGCCCTTCTTTATACGGAACGGATTCATCCTGTTGCTTGATGCGGCCTTTCATCTCCTCAAAGAGCTTTTCCTGTAGACCCTTAACGGGCGCCAGTACCTGATCGAGGTAAGCGTTTTCGGCTTTCAGATACTTGATAACCTCCGGATTTTCCCGCTCATTGAGGTAATAATAATTGTCGATTCGCTTGTGGCCGTTCGTGATTAATTCTTTCGGTTTAATCGCGGCCTTGGGAGCCTTAAGTGTTTGTGCCTGTGTCATGCTATACAGCGTGAGCGTGGTAATGAGAGTAAAACAAGTTCGTTTCATAACAGTCCGTCAGGGCAGTTCGTTTCGGAAGCTTGCTCGTAAAAATAAGCTACAGATTGACGAAACCTATACGCTTTCGGAAACCTTATAGGTTCGTTATGCTCGAACTCGTCGTTGCTCATTACACGGAAAATCTTAACTGGCTCCGCAACCTGCCCGCCGGAATTCGCCTGACTGTTTACGATAAAAGTCCGGATCAATCAGCCGGATCTGATGCGATTTTGCTGCCTAACATTGGCCGGGAAGCGCATACGTATTTATACCACATAGTTAGTCGATATGATTCGCTGGCCGACTGGACACTTTTCGCCCAGGGAAAGCCTTTCGATCATGCGTTTGATTTTAAGAAAACCGTAAAATCATTTGTCGATAAGTCTGGCGACGTAAACGATCCGGTTCAAAAGCCATTTCACTGGCTGGGCCATCTGATCGACACCGATGATAACCGGGGTGAACGCCTTTTTCAACCGTGGAGCAAAAACGAGGATGGGCGGGGACTTGATTTGCGGGGCTTTCACCAGGCGCTGTTTGATACGGCTGGGCCAGCGTTATACACGTTTGTGTTGGGTGCTCAGTTTGCCATCCATCGCGATGCCATTCGGCAACAATCACTTGCTTTTTATGAACGGGCTCTGGCTGTGTCCATCACATTTCCTGATGCGGCCCATTGTTTCGAACGGAGCTGGGACCGCGTTTTTGGTCTGATCGGTATCGACCCCGACTGGCTTGCCGGTCGACAAACCGTCTACCTGAAGCCGATGAAACACCAATTGCCCGCAAAATCGTAGCCAATTTCCAACGTGATGTGTTGTTCGTTTCCAATGTGATGTGGTGTCAGTTTTGAGAAACTGACACCACATCACATTGGAAACGAACAACACAGACAAATTACTTTTCAGTTTTTTTATCATCTGACCGAACGCTTTTACCGTATAAAGTGTCTGACTAGTTGGCCCCAAAATCAGCGGTCTTTTTTGTATATTTAGCGAAGAATTAACCAACCCTCTATGCACCGAACGTTTTACGTGCCCCACTTCCGGCTCGTCCTGTTCTGTATTGGCACTGCCGGTTTCCTGACCGCTTTTTACTCCAACACTATTTCGCTCGAAAAAGCCTTCACACGTATCAATGAGGAGGTTATGCAGCACAGTCGAGCCTATGAAACGCTCTCCGATGCAACGCAGCAGGTAGGTCATCGGCTTACGGGTAGTCCCAACGGCACCCGCGCCGAAACGTATGCTTTTGATCTCCTGTCGTCTTATGGCTTCAAGGAAGTTCGTTACGAGCCTTTTGAGGTCGAAGCCTGGACACGCGACACCGTTACTTTATCGGTTGTGCCGAACCGGAGCGATAATTTTCGGGAAGTAAAGGTTGTGTCGCTGGCACACTCACCCGTTGAGGCCCACGTGAAAGGTGAAATCGTGGATGTCGGCAATGGACTGGAAGGCGATTTTGCGGCCTTAAAAGATAAATTGAAAGGTAAAGTTGCGCTGGTAAACATTGGCCTGGCCGCTCCCACAAAAGGTGCCCGCAACTTACATCGCTCCGAAAAAACAGCACTAGCCATTCAGTATGGGGCTTCGGGGGTGATCATGGTCAACCTTGTTCCGGGAAATGTATTACTGACCGGAACGGCCTCGGTTACGGGTAAACTGATTTCGATCCCATCTGTCTGTATCTCTTACGAAAGCGGACAATCGTTGCGTTCATGGATGCAGGAAGAGGCTAATCCGCTGCATGCTGTTATCGACATGACCAACACGAGTCGTAAGATTCGGGCCCGAAATGTCATTGCTACACTCAAAGGCTCGAAGTATCCTGACGAAAAGATCATTGTCGGTGGACATCTGGACTCCTGGGATCTGGCAACGGGGGCCATTGATAACGGCATCGGTTCATTCGCGATCATGGACATTGCCCGGACGTTCAAAGCACTGAAACTGAAACCCAAGCGTACCATTGAATTTGTTCTCTTTATGGGTGAAGAGCAGGGCCTGCTTGGGTCGCGGGCGATGGTCGAAAATCTAAAAAAAAGCGGGCAACTCGATAAAGTCCGCTATATGTTGAACCTCGATATGACCAATGATCCGACGGGGCTGAATGCGTTTGGTCGTTCCGATATGGTATCGTTTTTGAATACGGTCGGCGAAACGATCAAGCGTGCTGAACCGGCATTTGCCAACGAGATGCAAAATCAGGCCGGACTTCATTCCGATCATCAGCCGTTCATGCTCGAAGGCGTTCCGGTCGTTGGTATGAATGGTCATCTTGCCCGCGAAGTACTGGATTGCTATCATGCTAACTGCGATCGCATTACGCTTGTCAATGCCGACCAGCTGAAAAACACCGTCCGCTACTCAACCATGCTGCTTTTTGCCCTTGCCGATGCCGATGATATTCCGACTCGTCGCCAAACGGATACGCAAACTCGTGATTATCTGGTAACACAGGGCTTACGAACACCCTTGCAGATTGCCAATGAGTGGCGCTGGAAAGAGTAACCACTTCTTTAGCTATTAAGAAACGATGACACTTTGCCAAAAAGTTGTCATCGTTTCTTATTTATAGGCTACGGGTGGCGTAGTGTTTTTCGTTACTTTGTGGACGCGAATCCTGACCCATCATGGCTAAGAATACATTCCGGGAACCCGAACGGGTTGCTAAACAGAAAAAGCAACGTCGCCGACTCAGAATGGCCTCGTGGCTCAATGATTTCATCGGCTTAGACCGGCTCTTTGGTGAAGACAACTCCTGGCCAATTCGCCATATCGACCGTATTTTATGGGTTACTTTTCTGCTCGTTGTTTATATTGGCTTAAACCATAATGCAGAACGTCTTGTGCGCCGAATTCAGCGTACCAAAACGCAGGTAGATGAATTACGGTCGCAGTATACTGTTTTGCAGGCCGATTTTATGAAGAGCGGAAAACAGTCTGAACTTAGCAAGCGTGTGGCCGAAATAGGATTATCCGACAGCCAAAATCCACCCCATAAAATCGTCGTCAAGAGCAATGAACATTAAACAAGACATCATTCAACGGGCCAACCACGTTTATTACGTTGTGGTTGTTCTTTCCCTGAGCGTTATTTTTCGGCTCGTCTACGTACAGTATTTTCAGACATTTAAAGGCAAATTCTGGCGCGAACGGGTAGCGGCAACGCTTATTCAGCGCGATACCATACGGGCCATGCGCGGCAATATTTATGCGAACGATGGCAGAAGTCTGCTGGCTACCTCATTGCCTACGTATGTTGTCGGGCTGGACCCAACGATGGCCAAGCAGGATTACTTCGACAAGAAAAAAGACTCGTTGGGCTTGCTATTGTCACGAATTTATGGTGATCGTTCAGCCCAGGATTATACCGGGCTCGTTATCGATGCCCGAGCTCACAAACGCCGGTATGTGCTGCTGAATCGTAAACGCGTTACCTTTCAGCAACGGCAGTATATGCTGAAGTGGCCGTTTTTTCGGTCATCGCCAAAGGTGGCTGCCAGGGGCGGGGTGTTACGTCCATATTATGAGCGCTATCATCCATTCGACCATATGGCCGAACGAACCATTGGCAATCTTGATGCCAAAACGGGTCGGGGGCTAATTGGGCTGGAAGCCAGTTTTCAGCCTGCTTTGGCGGGTAAAAATGCCGTTGGGCTGGTTGAAGTACTGTCTGGCGGAGTTCGTAAACCCGTTGAGGATGGCCCTGATATGAAGCCAGAACCAGGAATGGATCTGTATACGACCATCGACGTCAACTATCAGGATATGGCCGAAACGGCTTTGCGGTCGGCTCTCCAAAAATACAATGCGGCCAAAGGGTGCGTCATCGTAATGGAAGTAGCAACGGGCGAAATCCGGGCAATGGCTAATCTGACCAAGCAGGGAGATCGGTACGTTGAGAATTTTAACCATGCACTGGCTGGCCGTACGGACCCTGGCTCTACCTTCAAATTAGCCACAATGATGGCTCTTCTTGAAGATAAAGCTATTTCGCTTGAGCAATCTGTTGCAACAGGAGGGGGCTCGATGCAGTATCATGGTCTGGGCATTCATGATGCTAAACGGGGAGGTTCTGGTACAATTACGGCCCGGCAAGTCTTTGAAAAGTCGTCGAATGTCGGGATTCACCTGCTGATGCGGAGTCATTTCTATAGTAGGGCCGACCGCTATTGTGACTACCTGCGCCGATTTCATCTCGATAAGGCAACCGGTATTCACATGAAAGGTGAGGCCATTCCGGTGGTTCGTAATCCTGACATGAAAGGCTGGAGTAAAGTCTCGCTGACCTCCATGTCTTACGGCTATGAAATGCAGATTACTCCGCTGCAAATGCTGACGTTCTATAATGCCGTGGCCAATAATGGTCGATGGGTTCGCCCGATGATCGTTAAACAGATCAAGCTTGCCGATGAGATCATAGAAGACAATACGCCCTATGTGCTTCCCGAACCGATCTGCTCGCCACAAACTGCTCGCAGAGCCCAGGAGTTATTGCGCGGAGTCGTAGAACATGGTACGGCTCGCCACATTAACAATCCGAACTATGCCATTGCAGGTAAGACGGGTACGGCTCAGAAGGTGATCAATGGGCGGTATCAGGTCGGTAAATACTATACCTCATTCATTGGCTATTTCCCCGCCGATAGGCCCAAGTATAGCATGATTACGGTCGTAGATACACCGCAGGGTGACAATATAGATTTACTGTATGCAGGAGCTGTAGCAGCGCCAGTCTTTAAAGAAGTTGCCGACCGAATTGTTGCTTATGATATTCGTATGCATGCGCCTATTCGGGCAAGGGCATCGCAACCACGCTCTACGACTGGCTTGCTGGCAGGCTATTCCGATGATCTGCATACGATCAGTACAGCCTTAAAAATTAGAAACGAGCCGTCAACAGAAGGTTGGGTTGAAGCTACACCGAGTGGCCGCTGGAAATCACGCCCGACGCGACCCGGCCACGTTCCCGATGTGCGCGGTCTGACGCTTCGCGATGCGGTTTATCTGTTGGAAAATCGCGGATTTAAGGTTGTGGTTGAAGGAAGGGGCAAGGTTAAAGAACAGTCGATTACGCCCGGCTCCGGTGACGACCAAGTGGGCGCAAAGGTGATTACTCTGAAAATGGGATGAAATACCCTATCGTACGGTTATCTGAAAATTAGGTAGAACGGGGCCCATGCCGTTTTTTTGCACTCGCGAAAACGGCATGAGGCCCGTTCTATACGTATGCAACTGAAAGATCTTTTTTATAAAATTTCGCTGCTGGCTACATCTGGCAGTATGAGCACCGACATCACGAATCTTACCATGGACTCCCGTAAGGTAGGTCCCGGTAGTTTGTTTGTGGCCGTTCGTGGCACAGTTACCGATGGACATAATTTCATTGCAACTGCGGTTAAACAGGGCGCTTCGGCCGTGTTGTGCGAAGAATTTCCTGTCGAGACCGACCCTTCAGTGGCTTATGTGCGCGTGCTGGATTCTGCCCGAACAATGGGGCTTGTAGCCGCTAATTTTTATGGCCAACCCTCACAAAAGCTGAAACTTATTGGGGTAACGGGTACAAATGGTAAAACGTCCGTTGCTACACTGCTCTTTCGGTTATTTAGGGGGTTAGGATACCGCTGCGGCCTTCTGTCAACCGTTCAGAATCAGATTGATGATCAGGTTATTCCGGCTACGCATACCACTCCCGATGTAATCACTACCAATCAGCTGTTAACGCAGATGTTGACGTATGGCTGCACCCATGTATTTATGGAAGTGAGCTCACATGCGGTGGTGCAGGAGCGTATCGCGGGGTTAACTTTCGCCGGAGGGATTTTTACAAATATTACCCACGATCATCTGGATTTTCATGGAACGTTCGACAACTATATACGGGCAAAAAAGGGTTTTTTCGACCAGTTACCAGCTTCTGCTTTTGCACTAACCAACGTAGATGACAAACGTGGGCTGGTGATGCTACAAAATACGGCAGCCAGAAAGGAAACCTATTCGCTGCAAACATTAGCAACCTTTAAAGGGAAAATTATTGCCGACAGCCTGTTTGGCCTTAATATGCTGGTTGACGACAAAGAAGTCTGGTTTAAACTTATCGGCCGGTTTAACGGCTACAATCTGCTCAGTGTTTATGGCACGGCCGTGCTGCTGGGCGAAGATCCTGCCGAGGTATTGACATTATTGTCTGGAATTACGCCACCACCAGGTCGATTTGAGCAGGTTGTTTCCGATGATAAAATTGTTGGTATTGTCGATTATGCCCATACACCTGATGCGTTACAAAACGTACTGGAAACAATTAACGAAATACTCCAAGATGACGAGCAGGGACGCCAGCCGCAGATTATAACGGTTGTGGGCTGTGGCGGCAATCGTGATGCTGCAAAGCGACCCATTATGGCCGACATTGCCTGCCGGTTCAGCAATCGCGTCATTCTGACGTCCGACAATCCGCGGAACGAAGATCCGATGGCAATTCTGGAACAGATGCAGGCTGGTGTTTCGCCCGTTGATTACAAAAAAACGGTAACGATAGAAGACCGCCGTGATGCCATAAAACGAGCCGTTTCTATAGCCAGGCCGCACGATATTATTCTTGTAGCGGGCAAAGGGCATGAAACCTATCAGGAAATTAAGGGAATTAAATACGATTTTGATGACCATGCCGTGTTACAGGAAGCTTTCTCGGAACGCGGAAATCAGTAACTTTGGCCTGTACAAAGAGCGGAAGAATAGAAGGCGAAAAAGCGAATAACTAATTGCTCCTGCCTTTTTACTCGTTCACTCTTTCACTCTTTCGCTCTTTTAAAATGCTCTATTACCTATTCCATTTACTGGACGAACGCTACAATTTCCCTGGAGCCGGGGTTTTTCAATATATATCGTTCCGGGCGCTTGGTGCTGTCATAACCTCCCTGCTCATTGCCGCTATCTTTGGTCGTCGCATTATCGATATACTCCGCAATCTTCAGATTGGAGAATCTATTCGCGATCTGGGTTTGGAAGGGCAGATGCAAAAGCGGGGTACGCCAACCATGGGTGGATTTATTATTCTGGCATCGCTGCTGATTCCTGCACTGCTTTTTGCGAAACTGTCCAATGTATATGTCGTTCTTGCGCTTGTGTCGACCGTATGGACAGGATTAATTGGGTTTCTAGATGACTATATCAAGGTTTTCAAGAAAAATAAAGAGGGACTACAAGGTAAGTTTAAGGTTGTTGGACAGGTTGGTCTGGGGTTGATTGTTGGTCTCACATTATCCTTCAACGACTATGTTAAAATCCGCAAATACGCTCCCCGACTGCTGAGCACATCGACGGTGCCTGATATTTATACTGATATCAAGTCAACACTCACGACGGTTCCATTCGTTAAGAACAACGAATTTGATTACAGCTCACTGCTATTCGGCGTCGTGCCCGATAGTTATACCTGGATTGTCTATGTCCTGATCTGCATTTTTATTATTACGGCGGTTTCCAATGGGGCCAATATCACCGATGGTATCGACGGTTTGGCCGCTGGTACGTCCGTCATTATTGGGTTGACAATTGGTGTTCTGGCCTACCTGTCGGGTAATAAAGTTTTCTCGCAGTACCTGAATATCATGTACATCCCCAATGCGGGCGAACTGGTAATTTTCTGTGCAGCCTTCGTTGGCGCCTGCGTCGGTTTTTTGTGGTACAACTCTTATCCTGCGCAGGTATTCATGGGCGATACCGGTAGCCTGATGCTGGGAGGGGTGATAGCCGTATTATTTCTGGCTATTCGAAAAGAGCTGATGATTCCCATTATCTGTGGCATTTTTCTGGTCGAGCTGGTGTCGGTAATTATGCAGGTGAGCTATTTTAAATACACCAAACGCAAGTATGGTGAAGGTAGGCGAATCTTCCTGATGTCGCCCCTACACCATCATTTTCAGAAGAAAGGCTACCATGAAGCTAAACTGGTAACACGCTTCTGGATTATCGGAATTATCCTGGCCGTTCTGGCCTTAGCGACATTGAAACTGCGGTAAGACCTAAAGAGCAGTGATACTTATTCCCGGCTCTTTTTTAATTGCTCAATATCGTTCAAGTCTCGCGCACGTCCTGCTGCTTGTTTGGCACGAATAAGGTCATTATAATGAATAAGTCGTATTGTTAACCCATCTACCTCTGCGTCAAAAGCCTGTAAAAAAACCTCCTCAAAAGCCACTCCTTTCATGGTGGTTAAAATATCGATAGCCACAGGAGGGCGGCCAAATGTGAACACATCGAAAGCAGGGTTATTCAAGTAGTTATCAGCAGTCATATCAAAAGTTGGCATTCCGAAGTCATGGAAAGCCCTGACTAGTCGTGCATAGTTTTCGGCAGACTTTTCTACAAGAATGTCCATATCACCAGTTGTTCGATTGTAGCCATGCAGGATAACCGAGTAACCGCCAACTAACACATATCGGACGTCTTGTCTTCGTAAAGCTTCCACAAAATCCTGAAAATCAGGATTAAATAAGTTAGCCATTTTCGTGTTTTCGAGCCGAAAATGCTGTTCGGTCTAATCGGGGCGGATTATTGATATCATACCGAAACGCAATACTATTTAAGTAGGTAGCTGCTTGTAAGCGTTCGGTAAAGGTTTTAGGCTGATTACGGGCATGATAATATTCTGTTTCCTCGTGTGTACCCATGTGAAACGCAGTACGATCAAGTCGAAAAGAATCAGCCATGTTGCATCATCAGGTTAGCCGTTCCAAAATTACCGATTTTTGGCTATATTCTAGCCATACCTTTGTTTTTCAGCGTCATACCGCGTATATTTGCACTCCCGTTTCGAAAGCGGGAGTGCTTTTTTGTAGGCAAATCATTAGAAATCAATTAATTAGTCTCCATAACAGTGAATACGCTCAGTTACAAAACCATCTCTGCCAACAAAGAAACGGTGCAGAAGGAGTGGATTGTGGTTGACGCTCAGGGTGAAGTGCTTGGTCGGCTGGCCAGCCAAATCGCACGCCTGATTCGCGGCAAACACAAAACAAACTTCACGCCACACGTTGATTGCGGGGATAACGTGATCGTCATCAATGCCGACAAGGTTCGCCTGACCGGCTCGAAGTTGACCGACAAAGTTTATGTCCGCCACACGGGTTATCCCGGTGGTCAACGGTTCGCAACGCCCCGGCTGCTGCTTGAAAAGCACCCCGAGCGTATCATCGAACACGCCGTAAAAGGCATGTTGCCTAAAAATCGGCTTGGTCGTCGGTTGTATACCAACCTGTACGTTTATGCTGGTGACCAACATCCGCACGAGGCTCAGCAACCCAAAGCAGTTAAATTCTAAGTCATAATGGATCGTATTAACACCATTGGCCGGCGTAAAACTGCCATCTCCCGCATTTATTTGTCGGCGGGCAGCGGGGCCATCTCGGTAAACGGGAAAGATTACAAACAATATTTCCCAACCGAAGTACTGCAAATCATTTTGAACCAACCGTTTTCGACTGTTAACGGTGTTGGTGGCTACGACGTAAAAGTTAACGTTCGTGGTGGCGGAGTGGCTGGTCAGGCCGAAGCAACCCGTATGGCAATTGCCCGTGCGCTGGTTGAGCTGAACGCTGATTTCCGTCCTGCCCTCAAGAAAGAAGGCTTCCTGACTCGGGATTCGCGTATGGTTGAACGTAAGAAATACGGTCGCCGGAAAGCTCGTCGTCGGTTCCAGTTCTCGAAACGCTAGCCAATGCATAATGACCGATGTGATCTGTATAATGAACATTTTGGCCATCGTACGTTCTTCATTACTCATTATCCATTAACTCAAGTCCAGACTGCGCTTAGATGATGCCGATGCGCGGTGCTGCGTATTTTTTCATTATTCATTTTTTATTGTTCATTTTTAGAAATGGCACAAATCGAATATAAAGACCTCCTGGACGCTGGTGTGCACTTTGGCCACCTTACGCGTAAGTGGGACCCCCGGATGGCTCCGTATATCTTCATGGAGAAGAACGGCATCCATATTATTGACCTCAATAAAACATTGGCCGCTCTCGACGAAGCCTGCAATTCGATTAAAGGAATTGTTCGCTCGGGCCGGAAGGTAATGTTTGTCGCAACGAAAAAACAGGCACAGGAGATTGTTTCTGAAGAAGCACGTCGTCTGAAAATGCCTTACGTAACAGATCGCTGGCAGGGCGGTATGTTGACGAACTTCGCTACGATTCGCAAGTCGCTGAAGAAAATGCAAACGCTGGATAAAATGCTGAAAGATGAGGAGACCATCAAGAGCATTGCCAAGCGGGAGCGTTTGACCCGTACCCGCGACAAAGAGAAACTGGAACGCGTATTAGGCGGTATTGCCGACCTGACCCGTTTGCCAGCTGCTTTGTTCGTTGTTGACGTAAAGCGTGAGCACATTGCTGTTGCAGAAGCACATCGCCTGGGCATTCCCGTATTTGCTATGTGCGATACGAACTCGAATCCGGAAGATGTTGATTTTGCAATCCCGGCTAATGACGATGCTTATAAGTCTATTTCGCTGATTACGCTCGCTATCGGTAAAGCTATTGAAGAAGGCCTGATGGAGCGGAAACAGGATAAAGATGATCAGCGCGTTCAGGAAGAAGAAGATGCTAAGCGTGCCGAAGACCTTGCGCAAGCTAAGGCCGAAGGCGCCACTGCTGAACAACCTGAAGCAGAATCAGCACCAGCTGCTGTGGCTGAAGACGAGACGGAAGCATAAAAAGTTATAAAACTGTATAGTCAGCTGGTTGTATGGTTGGGTCCGAAGTGGGCCATTGCGTAATAACTTGTTAACTATAAAACCGCTACGACGGATCGTTTTATGACTTAAGGAAATAGCCCGTAGCCAGCCGCTATGGGCTATTCCATTTCAGACACGACTTGCTGAGTACCAAATAATTTTTGGAAATTTAAATCGACAATCACCTATTACTATGGCAATTACTGCTGCTGACGTAAACAAACTTCGGCAAGAGACCGGAGCTGGCATGATGGACTGTAAAAAAGCCCTCACCGAAGCCGATGGCGATTTTGAAAAAGCAAAAGAGATTCTGCGGAAGCAGGGTCAGAAAATAGCCGACAAACGTGCTGACAACGCAACGGCTGAAGGTATTGTACTGGCACACGTTAGCCAGGATGGCAAAAGTGGGAAAGTGATTGCGTTGGCTTGCGAAACAGAACCCGTTTCGAAAGTTGCTGACTTTCAGAACCTGGCAATGGCCATCATGAGCACTGCTGTTGCAACCGATGCAACTGACAAAGCTGCTTTATTGGCAACACCTCAAGCCGATGGCCGTGCTCTTCAGGATCATATCACTGATCTGATGGGTAAAATCGGTGAAAAAATTGATGTCGCTTCATTCGAAACTGTTTCGGGTGATAAAGTTGTGTCTTACATTCACTCGAACGGTAAATTAGGTGTACTGGTTGGCCTGTCGAATACGAATGGTACGGATGTGACCGAAGTCGGTAAAGACATCGCGATGCAGATTGCTGCTATGAAACCGGTTGCTCTGGATAAAGATGGTGTTGATGCCACTATTGTTCAGCGTGAAATTGAAATTGGTAAAGAGCAGGCTCGTCAGGAAGGCAAACCCGAAGCAATGCTTGAAAAAATTGCTCTGGGTAAACTAAATAAGTTCTATAAAGAGAATACGTTGCTCAATCAGGAGTTTGTTAAAGACAACTCATTAACGATTGCACAACTGCTCGATAAAACCAGTAAAGGATTAACCGTATCGGCGTTCAAACGCGTGGCTATCGGTTAATTTCTTGGTGTTACCTACCGTTTAATAAAACCTGGCAAATTTGCCAGGTTTTATACTTTTTAATGAAATCGAAAACTAGTTGTTATTCGTAGGTAGAGGAAATAGTATTAACTCCCTCTACCTACGAACAGAATGGAAAATTTTACGGATGAAGACCTCGTAAAACTGTACATTAAAACACGTAAGAATAGCTATTTTAATGCATTGTATGAGCGTTACTGCCCTAAAGTTCGGCGCAGATGTTTACTATTTATTAAAGACGAAATACAAGCAGAAGATTTAACGCAGGATATTTTCATAAAGTTACTTAATAAGATAAATAGTTATAAACAGGAGTCTCGATTCTCTACCTGGCTTTATTCAGTTACCCGCAATCATTGTACCGATCAAATCCGAACGCCCCGTATAAAACAGGGGTTGGCGCTGGATGAATGCTACGACATTACTGCTTTATTTACAAGTGATCCAGATCAGCTAACAGAAAATCAATTCGCTGAGATAACTGAGCGGCAAATGAAACTGGCCATGACTCGTCTGGAGCCCGAAGAACAAGGGCTGTTACGGATGAAATATATGGATGAAGTTAGTGTTAAAGAAATTGCTGATCAATTTTCTTTAACACATAGTGCCGTTAAAATGCGGCTCAAACGTTCCCGCGATCGGTTACGTCAATTTTATGGAGAAGTGCTTATTGATGATACGTTGCCTTATGAGTTAATGTATAGTTAATTATCTATCAAAAAAAGAATTAAGTATTTATTTTAGTCAACACTTCAATACACCTACTAATTGGTAGGTATTTTGCTATGCTTTATAGTGTGATCGAAACCTTTCATTAGTTTAATGAACGAAATCCGTTACTTTGATTGTTTTTCGGGTCTTAACGAGCACTACCGAATCAAATGAAGCACTTTTCGGACGAAGAATTGGTCCGGTTATATATCGAAACGCAGAAGAACGCTTATTTCGAGCGTTTATACGAACGCTACTGCGATAAAGTATACCGAAAATGCCTATCATTTACCAAGGATCCGCTACAGGCCGAAGATTTGACACATGACATATTTTTGAAGCTTGTTATTAAGCTTGGAGGCTTTAAGGAACAGGCCAAATTTTCTACCTGGTTGTATTCGATTACCTATAATCACTGCACTGATCATATGCGGTCGCCACAACGGCGTACAGAAGTGTATATGGATGAAGGGTGGGAGCGGTTAGATCTGGGAGCTGATGACGGATTGGCTGAATTAGCCGAGATGGAAGCGCAAAAACTTAAGCTGGCCCTGGAACAGCTTGATCCAACAGAGCAAAGCCTGTTATTAATGAAGTACCAGGATAATATCAGCATTCGTGAGCTTGCAGATTTAAACGGAATAACCGAGAGTGCGGTGAAAATGCGTTTGAAGCGTAGCCGTGATAAACTCCGCAAGTATTACCTCGAAGCCGCTTTGTTTTGGCTACTGTTGGCCATTAAAGCTGCTTTATCGATTCGATGGCCATTTCGATAATTACCCTGCTTATAACCTATGGAAACTCCTAATCCATTCCAAGAAATGGAGCCGGACGCAGAATGTCCCCCCCATTTAAAAACCGAACTAATTTCGGAAATAGACATGATTCGAGATGTTACTACTGTCATAGAGCTATACGTTGGCGACCTGTTTGGCGTAGTTTCTGTACTGGCTAATCCCCCTCATTAATCCAGAATAGGCTGAATATGAACGCCGTAACTCTATGAAACAACTCCCGAATATAACAGAAATTTTACGCAACACCTTTCAAACCCTCATTGACCAATTTGTCGAATTTGTACCTCGTATACTAGGCGCACTCGTTATTTTATTGATTGGCATTGGTGTTGCCCGACTAATTGCGTTCATCGTCCGGCGAATTCTGGCGCAAGTGGGCTTTGATAAAATTGGTAGTCGACTAAACGAAATCAGTATTATTAAACAGCTTAATACGGAGATAAAACTGAGCGAAATAGTCAGTAAGGTTCTGTATTACTTCGTTCTACTGGTTTTTATAACAGCAGCTACTGAAACGCTGGGCGTAGCCGCTATTACTGAAATGGTTTCATCGCTGGTTAATTTCATTCCGAAAGTAATTGCAGCCGCTATCATGTTACAAGTAGGTGTTTTACTGGCTGATACGCTCAGGACCACAGTATTGAATGTATGCCAGTCATTTAACATTTCTTCTGGACGGCTACTGAGTACGATTGTGTTTGTTTTCTTCCTGGTTATTACCATCATCAGCGCACTGGGTCAGGCAGGAATTAATACGGAACTGCTTGAATCAAGTTTTAATCTGGTCATTGGAGGAGGGATCTTCGCGTTTGCAATAGGATACGGAATCGCTTCACGTGATGTGATGGCTAACATACTGTCCTCATTTTATTCCAGAAATAAATACAAAGAAGGCCAGACGATTCAGATTGATGATATAAAGGGCGAAATCGTTAAAGTAGACACGACTTCCCTGACACTTCAGACTGGTGAGACAACGACTGTGTTTCCATTGCAGGTCCTGCAAACGAAAAAGGTGGAAATTTTTAGTTAAAAAGTCTCCTTCGTATGTATCTTAATGGAAGTTCGACCGTCTTAGGTAGTATGAAAAACGTTATCTATACGCTCGTCTGCTGGATAAGCCTCA
Source organism: Spirosoma endbachense (assembly GCF_010233585.1). Lineage (NCBI taxonomy): Bacteria > Pseudomonadati > Bacteroidota > Cytophagia > Cytophagales > Cytophagaceae > Spirosoma > Spirosoma endbachense. The sequence continues at coordinate 6,516,331 of NZ_CP045997.1, read as the reverse complement.
CTAACGCATTTGGTCAGGACTCCACAAGAATTACAACCAATTTTAAAGATACGGTAGCTGTTAAGCCCGACACCTCCTACTGGCAAAAGTCGTTTAGTGGGGGTGTTAACTTTAACCAGGCATCATTTAGCAACTGGTCGGGTGGGGGTGTTAATTCCATTGCAATAGGAGCAGTCGTTGCCGCCCGCGCTTTATACGACAAAGGGAAAATATCCTGGGATAACACGGCTGATCTTCAGCTGGGGTATGTTCGGCAGATTGGCAATACGCGTAAGGCAGCCGATCAGATTATCCTGATTTCGGTTCTGGGACGTCAAATTGCACCGAAATGGGACTTGTTTATTTCGGGAACCTTCAATACGTTTTTTGCCCCTGGTTATCGGTATGATAAGATCCCTGCTGATCAAACCCGGTTGAAGGTGTCGAATTTTTTTGCACCGGCTCAATTCACGTTTGCGGCCGGAATCGCTTACAAGCCTAACGATTGGTTTTCGCTTCGGATGAGCCCAATTGCGCCCCGGTTTACGTTTCTGGCCGACGATGCTGTTCGGGTACGTGAGTTAGCAGATGGCTCATTTGTAGCCGATCCGACTCAAGTCGCGTATGGAGTTCAACCGGGCAAGAGCGTGCGAACAGAATGGCTTGCTTTTCAATTACAGGCGGCCCTAAATCGTAATTTGAGTGAAAACGTCTCGATAAATGCCCGTTATCAGCTGTTTACAAACTATGCAGAATTAGACAACATCAATCATCGGCTCGATCTGATTTTAACCGCTAAAGTAAGCCGCTATTTGAGCACAACCTTTGGCTTAATTGCCCTTTATAATAAAGATTTTGGCCCTGATCTACAGATTCAGCAAACACTGGCTATTGGCTTGTCGTACAATATCAGCTCGTTCCGTAAGAAAAAAGATCCAATCAAAGCAACTGACCCGTTGCCTGGGCGATTTTGATTTGACTGCAGTATTATATAGCTTGACAAGTGCATAGTAGTAAACAAATTCTAACCTAAAACCAAGGAGTCTTATGCTAAGTGAATTTCGTGCATTCATTGCCCAGGGTAATGTGCTTGATCTGGCCGTCGGTATTATTATCGGCGCGGCTTTTGGTAAAATCACTACATCTTTGGTGGAGGATATCATTAATCCGATCTTAGGATTAGTAATTGGTGGTATTGACTTTAGCCAGTTGAAAATTGTTTTGAAGGAAGCCGTAGGTACAACGCCCGAAGTAGCGATCCGGTATGGTAATTTCCTGAACGTATTGATCCAGTTTTTAGTCATTGCCTGGGTTGTTTTCCTGATTGTAAAAGCGGCAAACCGTGCTCGTTTCTCAAACTCTATACCTCCTAAGGAATAAAGTGTATTTTGAAAAAAATGAACGAAAAGCCCTGGTCAATGACCGGGGCTTCTTCATTTATGCGTTATTTTGCCAATCGTTTGATTGACTATGGTAACGAAGAAAATTGCAATTCTGGGTGGTGGCGAAAGCGGTGTAGGGGCAGCTTTGCTGGCTCAGGCAAAAGGTTTTGAGGTTTTTTTGTCAGACAAAGGAGCTTTGAAGGAAAGCTACAGAGCAACTTTGCGAGCCGCCAATATTTCATTTGAAGAAGGAAAGCACACTGAAGAACATATTCTTGATGCTGTTGAAGTAATTAAAAGTCCAGGTATCCCGGAAACAGTGCCGTTAGTGCTAAAGTTGAAAGAGCAGCAAACACCTGTTATTTCGGAAATTGAATTTGCTGCCCGTTACACGAAAGCAAAACTAATTGGTATTACAGGTAGTAATGGAAAAACGACAACAACACTCCTGATTTATCATTTGCTTAAAACTGCCGGGCTTAATGTTGGGCTGGCAGGTAATGTGGGGGATAGTTTTGCCGCCCAGGTAATCGACGATTCATTCGATTATTACGTGCTGGAGCTAAGTAGTTTTCAACTGGATGATATGTATGATACGCACCTCGACGTGATGGTGCTGCTCAACATTACGCCCGACCATCTTGATCGATATAACTATAATTTCCAGAACTACACTGATTCAAAATTCCGGATTATTCAAAACGCCCAACCCGAAGATACATTTATCTATTTTCAGGAAAGCCTACCCATTCAGAACGAACTGGCAAAGCGCAGTCCGGTTGTAAACCAACTGCCCATTTCACTCGAAACATCGGTGGCTCCCGGTGGCTATCTGACAAATGGAGAGTTAGTCGCAACCTATGGTTCGTCGATTTTTCGACTGGCCATGGCTGACACAACGCTTCGTGGGCCCCACAATGCCATTAATACGTTGGCTGCTGTGCTGGCCGCTCAGTCGGTAGGCATTGCTATTGAGTCAATTGCAGAAGGACTTAAGACATTTCAGAATGCGGCCCACCGTCTCGAACCGGCTGGAACCGTTAATGGCGTTCAGTTTATTAATGACTCCAAAGCAACGAATGTCGATTCGGTATTTTATGCCTTATCGAGTATGGAGGTTCCAACAATCTGGATTGCGGGAGGCCAGGATAAAGGGAATGATTACAGCCAGCTCGACGAAGTTGTACGCCAGAAAGTAAAAGCGCTGATTTGTTTAGGGATTGATAACCACAAATTAGTAAGTTACTTCGGCAATAAGGTAGCGACGATCTACGAAACCCAGAGTGTGACAGACGCAGTGGCAAAAGGCCTCGAATGGGGGCAACCGGGCGATGCTGTTTTACTGTCACCAGCCTGCGCCAGTTTTGATTTGTTTAAAAATTATGAAGATCGCGGTAATCAATTCAAAGCTGCCGTTAAAGACTTAATGATGAATACATAAATGCAAAATCATTCATCACTCCTAATTCATCAGTAAAACATGGCCCTTCGCGACTGGATTCGAACTCATCTTAAAGGCGACCGCCAAATCTGGTGGATTGTCCTCTATTTATCAATTATGAGCGTACTGGTTGTGTATAGCGCAACCGGTACAAAGGCGTTCCGGGAACTGGACGGTAATACCGAGATCTTTCTGCTTAAACACGGATCTCTCTTAATGCTGGGCCTGGTTTGCACCTATTTCGCTCACCGGATCAACTACATTTATTATGCCAGGTTGGCTAAATTTGGTTTGTGGTTATCAATACCATTGCTTCTATGGGCGTTCTTCAAAGGATCGACCCTAAATGATGCGTCGCGCTGGGTCACGATTCCAATTATTAATCAGACGTTTCAGCCATCAGATTTGGCGAAACTGGCGCTGATCTCGAGTCTTGCGGCCATGCTGGCCAAGCGGCAACGGTTCATGAGCGATCCTAGTGTGTTGATCAACATGATTTTCTGGATTGCGCTTATCTGCTCCCTAATCGTACTCTCCAATACATCAACGGCCCTCTTATTAGGTGCAACCTGCTTCCTGCTCATGTATATTGGTCGGGTTCCGGTTCGATATCTGGCTATCATGGTCGGGGCTTGCATTGTATTTGGTGGAATTGGATTATACCTGGGGCAACGGTTTGGAACGGCTACAAACCGGATTAAAAGCTTCATGGATTCCGATACAGTACTCTATCAGGTCGAACAATCCTACATCGCGCTCGCCAATGGTGGACTAACAGGCCAGGGGCCGGGTAATAGCCACCAGCGAAACACGCTGCCAAATCCCTTCTCCGACTTTATTTATGCCATTATCGTTGAAGAGTATGGCCTCTTACTGGGCGGCATTCCAGTTGTGCTGGCGTATATCTGGTTTCTTTGGCGAGGCATTAAAGCAATTCAAAAAACAACACGACCGTTCGGCGGACTTCTGTCCGCAGGCTTAACATTCAGCATTGTTTTTCAGGCTTTTGCCAGTATATGTGTGGCCATTGGTCTGGCTCCCGTTACAGGTCAGCCATTACCCTTACTCAGTATGGGAGGTACATCCTTAATATTTACTGGACTAGCCATTGGCATTGTGTTGAGCGTCAGCCGTGACGAAGCCGATGAAAGTAAAATATAAGTAGTCGGTTTTGGGTTACTAGTAGCGGCTCAAAGGTATAAGAGGTGCCGCTTACTGAAATCCCAAAACTGCAAACGGAACACTATGAGAATAATCATCAGCGGGGGCGGAACAGGCGGACACATTTATCCGGCTATTGCCATTGCCAACGAATTGAAAGCAATAGATCCGGCTACCGAGATTTTGTTTGTAGGAGCCGAAGGGAAGATGGAGATGGAAAAAGTTCCACGAGCCGGCTATAAGATCGTAGGATTACCTGTTGTCGGTATCAAGCGCGAACTGACGCTGGCTAACCTGGCTTTCCCGTTCAAGCTAGGCCAGAGTTTCCTGCGTGCACAGCAAATTGTCCGCGATTTTCGCCCCGATGCAGCTGTTGGCGTTGGTGGCTATGCCAGCGGCCCCTTACTACTGGTGGCATCAATGAAAGGTATTCCAACGCTAATTCAGGAGCAGAATTCCTATGCCGGGTTAACGAACAAAGCACTGGCACGATGGGCAAAACGAATTTGCGTCGCCTATCCGGGCATGGATGCTTTTTTTCCGGCCGACAAAATCAAATTGACTGGTAATCCGGTACGTAGCGATATTCAATCTGCCGACCAGCAAACTGACGCCGGGCGTATATTATTTAGCCTGGAATCTACCCGGCCAACTCTATTGGTTATTGGCGGTAGTCAGGGCGCGAGAACCCTAAACGAAAGTCTGGAAGCAGGTCTTCAGCGATTTGTTGATGCCGGTGTTCAGGTCGTTTGGCAAACAGGCCCCGCTTTCATCGAACGGGCGCGAACGGCCATTGCAGCCACCGGATCGCCACTGATCAAAGCTTATGATTTCATTTATGAGATGGATAAAGCCTACGCAGTTGCTGATGCGGTGGTGTCAAGAGCGGGTGCTTTGTCCGTATCAGAACTTTGTTTAGTAGGCAGACCGGCTATTCTAGTACCTTTGCCCACGGCTGCTGAAGATCACCAGACAAAAAATGCAATGAGTCTGGTCGAACAGAATGCGGCCTTACTGGTCAATGACCGTACTGCTCGCGAAGAACTCATAACGGCAGCCTTGAATTTATTGAACAATCCAGTGCAACGTCAACAACTGAGTACTGAAATTAAGACACTGGCGAAACCAAATGCTGCCCGTGACATTGCAGAAGAAGTAATAAAACTTACCAAATAAGGGGAGTGACAATATAGAAAAGGAAGCTATAACCCTTTCTATATTTCTTTTCCGCACGAATAGAATGACATTAGATCAGTTTAAGTACATTTATTTTCTTGGTATTGGCGGTATCGGCATGAGTGCGCTGGCCCGCTGGTTCGGCGTGAACGGGTATGGTGTAGCCGGTTATGACAAAACCCCTACTGCGCTTACGACCGCACTACAAACCGAAGGTATGGCCATCCATTTTTTGGAGGACGTTGAACAGATACCGGTTTCGTTCCGCCAGAACCCAGCCGAGACGCTTGTCATCTATACGCCAGCCGTGCCAAAAACGCATCAGGAGTACATCTACCTGACCGAAAATGGCTTCACCTTACAGAAACGTTCGCAGGTCCTGGGCCTGTTGGCGGGTCAGATGAAAACTGTCGGGGTAGCAGGAACGCACGGTAAAACGACAACGTCGTCGATGGTGGCTCATATCCTGCGTCATTCGGGCGTAAATTGTGCTGCTTTTCTGGGAGGAATCACCAATAACTACGGTACGAATTTTCTGCTCAATGAACCGGCCAGTGACCTTCGCTCGGTTGTTTGCGTGGTTGAAGCGGATGAGTTCGACCGATCATTTCTGACATTGTTTCCGCATCTGGCAATTGTGACCTCTACCGATGCCGACCATCTGGACATCTACGGTGCGCATGATGCTGTGCTTGAATCATTTGGCAAATTTGTTGGTCAGATTGAGCCGGCCGGAATGTTGTTCATGAAGAAAGGGCTATCGTTAGCTGATAAAACAAAAGCAACGGTTCGGCAGTATTCTCTTCAGGAGGGCGATTATTATAGCCAGAATCTTAAGATCGAAAATGCATCGTTTATATTCGATTTAGTGCATCCCGAAGGCGTTATTTCTGGTATTGAACTGATCGTGCCAGGATTCCATAATGTGGAGAATGCTGTAGCCGCCGGCGCTGTGGCGCTAAAGTTGGGTGTATCGTCAGAGGCAATTCGAGATGCACTGAACAGTTACTTAGGCGTACGTCGGCGGTTTGAGTATGTGCTTAAAACGGATGATGCTGTCCTGATCGATGATTATGCCCACCATCCGGAGGAAGTTAAAGCCTTTTTATCATCGGTTAAAGCATTGTATCCGGATCGCGAGCTAACAGCAATATTTCAGCCACATTTGTTCAGCCGGACCCGCGATTTTGCTGCCGGTTTTGCCGAAAGTTTGTCATTGGCCGATAATGTGATCCTGCTGGATATTTATCCTGCTCGCGAATTACCGATCGAAGGCGTGTCCTCAGAATTGATTTTTCGCGATATTCGGTCTAAAAATAAACGATCAAGTACCAAAGCCGACCTACTCGACGTTGTGCGGGAAATGAAGCCTCCGTTACTTGTTACTATTGGTGCTGGCGATATTGATCAAATGTTACCAGCCTTGAAAAGTGTCTTAAAAGACCAATAGATAAAAATATCTGGATAACGACTTAGCTTATACACAGATGTTTTCTACCTTTAAATCAATCAAGAAGTGGTTGTTCGCAATCGGGGGGCTTTTTGTTCTATTTATCTTGATTGCTTTTACCGAAATTCGGCATAAGCAGAAACGAGTTAAAGCGGTTGTTGTTCATATCGATCAGGTCGATGGGCATTCCTTCCTGACACGACGGGATGTGACGGGTTATCTGACCAATGGCGGAGCAGATCCGGTTATCGGTAAAGAATACACGGAGCTTGACTTCCATCAATTGGAAGAGCGGTTGCGGCAACATGGTTTAGTTAGAGATTGCCAGGTTTTTCGTGATCTCACGGGCGACCTGCTCGTCTCGATCGAACAACCTAGGCCAGTAGCCCGTTTGATGGCTTCGGGTGAGGGAGTGCGAACGGTATCGGGGCAATATGTAAGCGAAGAAGGACGGTTTTTTCCAGTTTCGATGAATTATTCGGCCCGCGTACCTATGTTAACCGGCAAATATTTTGCCAAAAATCGTTCGCTGGCGAGCGAACGGAATCGGCCCCTGCTGGAATTGCTGAAACGAATCCATGACGATCCGTTTTGGCGAGCTCAAATCGCTGAATTATCGGTAGATGAGCAGGGGGAGGTGACAATGTGGCCGCAGATGGGCAACCACCAGATTGAAGTAGGACCACCAACCGATCTGGAGGCCAAGCTGAAGAAACTGAAATTATTTTATACGGACGTTCTACCGGCAAAAGGGTGGGACCGATACCGCAGGGTGAGCGTCCAATACAGAAATCAAATCGTGTGCGAATGACGACGACAAGCATTGGCGACAAAATTGTAGTAGGCCTTGACATCGGTAGCACAAAAGTATGTGCAGTGGCAGGCCGGGTAGTCCGAAATAACAAAGATCAGGAAACGCTCGAAGTGCTGGGCGTCGGAGAAACACCACTGGCAGATGGTGTTACCAAAGGATCGGTGGTGAATGTTAATAATACGGTGAGTGCTATTCGGCGGGCTGTAGCAGAAGCATCGAACCAATCGAATCTGAATATCCACCTGGTCAATGTAAGTTTTAGTGGAGCTCACGTTTTATCTGTCAAATCGAGCGGCAGCATCACTCGTTCGTCGTCGGGCGATGAAATTCAGGTCGAAGATATTGATCACCTGCTGAGCGATATGTATCGCACATCGATTCCGGCCGATAAAGAGATCATTCACGTGTTGCCAATGGATTTTGTGGTCGATGGCGAAACAAACGTCAATCAACCCGTTGGTCGGAATGGTGTTAAGCTGGGCGCTGATTTTCAATTGATTACAGCTCAGGCAAATGCGGCCCGGAATGTTCGCAAGTGCATCATGCGGAATAATCTTCAGCAGGAAACAATGATGCTGTCTCCGTTAGCTTCGGGGCTGGCAGTACTGACTGATGAAGAGAAAGATGCGGGTGTTGCGCTGGTCGATATTGGGGGAGGAACTACCGAACTGGCTATTTATTACCGGGGCGTGTTACGGCATGTTGCCGTATTCCCGTGGGCAGGTAACAGCCTGACTGCCGATATTCAGTCGGGATGTAAAATCATGCCTGACCAGGCCGAACAGCTGAAAAAGCGATTCGGTAATGCCGATCCATCTGAATACAACATTAATGAAGTAGTGGCTGTGCCTGGTTTGAGTAATCGCAAACCGAAAGATGTTCTATTAAAGAATGTAGCCGTCATTATTGAAGACCGGTTGCGCGAAATTGCGGCTCTGGTGCAGGCTGAGGTCATTCGTGCCGGGTATGAAGGTAAATTGCTGGCCGGTATTGTACTGACTGGCGGAACTGCTCTTGTGCCGGGTGTCGAACATATTTTCAGTCGTGTAACCGGTACAGAAGCAAAGGTCGGCTATCCAGAACATCTTGAGCCTAACGGACGAGCCGATTTAGTGGGTGATCCCGCTTATGCGACGGCCGTTGGTCTGGTATGGGCAGGCTATAAAACTATTGACAACCGCATCTCGTTCATCAGCGATCCGGCACGGGCAGCTTATATCGAAGAACAAACACCTGCACCTGTCCGGCCACCTTATCACAATCCAGTACTAAGCGGTCGTGATAAACCACTCGAGAAAGAGCCGCCTAAAAAGGAAAAAGGAGGATTCTTGAGTTGGCTTAAGGAAGCGCTTCAGCCAATTCGGGGTAGCGAAACCGATCCTTATTAGCGGGTTAGGGCTTAACCGGTGTCAGGCCGGTTTAATCGTATACAGGCAGTTTTGTTAATTTACACAAAAAGACACCACCGAATAAGATGCTTAGTCAGGGCTATAGATTCGAAATACCAGACGATAATCCAACAATAATCAAGGTTGTGGGCGTAGGAGGCATGGGAGGTAATGCCGTCAAGCACATGTACAACCTGGAAATGAAGGATGTAAACTTTGCTGTTTGTAACACGGACCGGCAGGCGCTTATGAGCAACCCTGTGCCAACCAAGTTACAACTGGGCGATGGGCTGGGCGCGGGAACGGAGGCTAAGGCTGGTGAAGATGCTGCTCGTGCTAGTATCGAAGAAATTCGAAACCTGCTGGCTCCGCCTACCAAGATGGTGTTCATCACGGCGGGTATGGGTGGTGGTACGGGTACGGGTGCGGCTCCCGTTGTGGCCGAAGTGGCCCGCGAAATGGGCTTGTTAACAGTAGCCGTTGTAACCGCTCCATACTACTTTGAAGGCACAGACAAGAAGGAGCAGGCTCGTGAAGGTATTGAGAAACTCAAGAAAAGTTGTGATACCGTGCTGGTTGTTCTGAATGATAAGCTGGCTGAATTGTATAGCGAACTTACCTGGACGGATGCCTACGCCCATGCTGATGATGTATTGGCTAATGCGGTGAAAAGTATCGCTGAAATCATCACAACACAGGGTGATATCAACGCAGATTTTGCCGATGTCAAGAAAGTCCTTGAAGGAGCCGGTCAGTCGGTGATGGGGTCTGCTGAAGCAGGTGGCGAAGATCGGGCGCTCAATGCTATTGAAGCAGCCTTAAATTCTCCCTTGCTCAATGACCACGACATTCGCGGAGCGAAGCGTATTCTGCTTACAATTTCGTCGAGCCGGGAACATGCCATGAAGCTGAAAGAGCAAATGGCTATTTCAGAACATGTTGCTAAAAAGATTCAGGCCGAAGCCCGAATGTTTAAGTTTGGCGCTATTACGGATAAAAATCTTGGCGATAGTTTGCGGGTAACAATTATTGCGGCTGGTTTCGATAGTACGAATGCGCTGATGGAGCAGCTTAAAGGCCCAACGAGTCCTGAAGCCGAGCAACAGCCTGAAGTCGAAGAAGTATCGGAGCCCGACACAACCCTTGTCGACGTTCTGCATCAGGAGTTGCCAGCAGACGAATTAGTGCCTGTTGAGAGCGAACCAGAGGAGACTACACCCGAACCGATAGGTATTACCACGAAAGTTGATGAACGTCAATTGACGCCTACAGGGCTCAATGGGGCAACTATCGTTCGCCCTGAACAGATAAATGGTTTCCGGCCAACCCATGATGACAATGGGGGTACGCTGGTTATGGATGACGAAGAACGGCATGACGATGCTGACCTGATTAAACGCACGATTGACGCGTTTGTGAAAGGGCAGTATTCGGCTTCTGATCTTGATCGGCCCGCGTTCGAACGAAACAAAACAGTGCTTTACTCAACGCCTATGTTGCCCGAAAATGAATTCGTGCGCTCGAAGTTGAATGATTAAGCAACTTTATCTTTATACAAAAAGGGCTTTCCTGGTGGAAGCCCTTTTTCTTTGCTATACTTGATCAAGACAGCGTAAGACAATCTGTGACCTATAGGGACGTAAAAACTAACTTACTGGCCCATGCTGACCCTGAACGGGCCAAAGTTTCAGCCTGGTTTTTTAAAACAAAGCCCGGTCAATATGGAGAAGGTGATCAATTTCTGGGGCTTTCCATGCCGCAGCAACACAGTATAGCCAAACAATACCTGCGTCTTCCAATGGAGGATGTGGAACAATTACTCCGTGAACCGTTTCACGAAATGCGAATGACTGGGCTCTTGATCTGGGTTTATCAGGCTAGAAAAACAAGTTCGATAGAACGGGAGGCCCTAATGGATCGATATGTAGCGAATCGACGTTACATCAACAACTGGGATCTGGTTGATGTCACTTGCCCGCATCTTGTTGGTCGGCCCTTGCTCCAGAATGATCGGTCTGTATTGTATGAACTGGCTCAGGAAGATCATTTGTGGAGCCAGCGGATTGCTATTGTTTCGACAATGGCTTTCATTCGGGCAGGTCAATTTGCCGACACATTCGCTATTTCGGAGGCCTTACTGACCCATAAACACGATCTGATTCACAAAGCAGTGGGCTGGATGCTTCGTGAAATTGGTAAGCGTAACGTGGATGCACTTGAGGAATTTTTGCATGATCATATCCACCAAATGCCTCGTACGGCGCTACGCTATGCCATCGAAAAATTTGAACCAGCTCGACGAAAGTATTATCTGACACTATAGATGGGAGATTGGCCAATGGTCTTCGTATCTTTACGCCCCATATTGGCACTGTCAACTAAAAACCGGCCTGTCTGACAGCAGGCTATCAACTGTAAACTTAGACTATGTCTTGGTTCGTCCGAAAAGATAAGGGTATTCAAACCCCGACCGAAATGAAACGGGAGGCTCCCGACGGTCTGTGGTATCAATGCCCAAACTGCAAAAAAGCAATGCATACACGTGAGCATAAGCTCAATGCCTACACCTGTGTTCATTGTAATTATCACGAAAAAATTGGCTCAGAGGCCTATTTTTCTATCCTGTTCGATGATAACGAATTCACCGAACTCGATGCAAACATGACGTCTGCCGATCCACTGAAATTTGTCGATACAAAAGCCTATCCGGATCGGGTAAAGTCAACGATCGCCAAAACCGGACTGAAAGATGCTGTTCGAACGGCCTATGGCCTAATGAATGGTACTACGGTAACGATGGCGGTTATGGATTTTAACTTTATTGGCGGTTCGATGGGATCGGTCGTTGGCGAAAAAATTGCCCGTGCCATCGATTATGCCATTAAAAATAAGACACCTTTCCTGATGATATCCCGATCGGGTGGTGCAAGGATGATGGAAGCTGGTTTTTCGCTCATGCAAATGGCCAAGACCTCAGCAAAACTAGCCCTGTTATCGGAAGCTAAAATACCTTACGTATCGCTACTAACTGATCCTACAACGGGTGGAGTGACTGCGTCCTATGCGATGCTTGGCGATTTTAATATTGCCGAGCCAGAAGCGTTGATTGGTTTTGCCGGTCCCCGCGTTATTCGCGAAACCATTGGTAAAGATTTGCCCAAAGGTTTCCAAAGCGCCGAATTTGTTCTGGATCATGGCTTTCTCGATTTTATCGTTGATCGGAAAGATTTGAAAGATAAATTGACGAACCTGTTCAGAATGCTTCAATAGCGTAGAGCGAGGAGCACGGGGCAGACCGAGTTATTCCGCCCCGTGCCCCATGTTCCTCGCTCTCTGCTTATGCGCCTAGTCTCCCATCCGGTTTTGTGTAACTACTATGTGACGTACCGCTGTAACGCCACATGTAGTTTTTGTGATATCTGGGAGCGGCCTTCGCCTTACGTTACACTGGAGAATGCACGTGACAATCTGCGTGATCTGAAGAAACTGGGCGTTCGGGTAGTTGATTTTACGGGTGGCGAACCTTTGCTACACCGCCAGTTACCCGAACTACTCCAGGAAGCGAAGCAGCTTGGTTTCATCACAACCGTAACGACCAACGCACTCCTGTATCCAAAATATGCCGAACGGTTGCGGGGCTTGGTCGATATGCTCCATTTCTCGCTCGATTCTCCCGTGGCTGAAGAGCACGATCAGTCGCGGGGAGTGCGGTGTTTCGACAAGGTGATGGAATCGATTGCGCTGGCCCGTCAACTGGGTGAACGACCTGATATTCTGTTTACGGTATTTGATCGAAACATTCAGCAAATCAGGCAGATGCACGAGGAAATTTGCCTGCCTAACAAGCTGGTACTGATCCTGAATCCTGTTTTTGAGTATAATACCGTTGAGACTGGTGCCCGTTTGTCTGATCAGGCGCTGAGCGAGTTATCGTGGTGGGGCAAACAGAAGAACGTTTACCTCAATGAAGCGTTTATCCAGCTTCGGCTCGATGGGGGCAACCACATTGATGACCCAATTTGTAAAGCGGCCAGCACGACGATCGTTATTTCTCCTGAAAATAAATTAGTGCTGCCCTGTTATCACTTAGGCCTGAAAGACTTCGCCATCGATGGTCGTTTGCATGACCTTTACCGTTCCGAGGAAGTTCAGAAGTTAGTAGCGCTGGAAGGCCGGTTGCCTGGTTGTGAGGGTTGTGTGATCAACTGCTATATGCAGCCGTCATTTGCCGTCGAGATGAATAAATACTGGTGGAAGGCTTTGCCCAGTACACTCAAATACAATTGGGTAAAAGGGACCTGGAAACAGTTAGTCTAGTTGTTTTTTCAGGATCTTTCGGATCCTGGATCGCCCATCAACGTCGGCTCGCAGTAGATAAAATCCGGGCAAGACCCCCATTCCAATGGCTAAGTAACAGGCATAAAATCGTAAACGGTAATTCACTACTTTTCGCCCATGTTTTACACCGCCGATCAAACCGCTCAGCTACCTACCAACGGCTTTCGTTATCTGCTGACATCGCTCGACGACCATGTGCTGACGATAACACTTAACCGGCCCGAAAAGAAGAATGCCCTGAACCCGGTTATGCTGAACGAACTGGCTTTTGCGCTTACCCATGCCCATTATAATACATCGGTTTGGCAAGTTGTTCTGGCGGCAGCGGGCGACACGTTTTGCGCCGGTATGGATCTGAAATCGTTATCGGTGGGAGAGCTGGAAGAGACTACCGTTCCTGAACCGTCGGGGCCGATTCGGTTAGGGGAGCTACTGGCCGACCTGTACAAGCCATGCATTGCCTGCATACAGGGACCGGTTTATGCGGGTGGTTTTTTGCTCGTAGGAGGTAGTACGTACGCGATTGCGGCTGAGTCGGTTACGTTTAGTTTGCCGGAGGTAAAACGCGGATTATTTCCATTTCAGGTACTGGCTGTTCTGCTTGAGATTATACCTGCCCGAACGGCTATCGATTTGTGTTTACGAGCCAGAACACTGTCGGCTACGGATGCGCAGGCGTTGGGTCTGGTAACTCGCGTAGTGCCATTCACCAGTTTGGACGCTGCAATTAAAGATCTGACGGATGAACTGATGCAATTCTCTCCAACGGCTATGCAGTTTGGGCTGCGGGCCTATCAGCAACTAAAAAACCTGCCGTCAAATGAACAGCAGGCCTATCTGTACGAACAATTCCAGCAGCTTCAGCAGACGCCCGATGCCAGAGAAGGAATGGCTGCTTTTCTGGAAAAACGAAAACCCAACTGGCAGCTGTAGACTCGCTTTGAACCTGGTCTATGGACAGCCCTGCTTTCTTCGGGTGTCAATAATATTCTGAATTTTCCAGATGCCTGCCATTTTTACCAGTGTAAACGCATTGACTCCGCAGTGACTTTGCTGCCCATTGTAGTAAAACGAGTAGGGCGTCCAGGCGGTGGCCAGTTCACCATCAATTTTGATATCCATGCCGGATAGCCGCTCGTCGAGAGCACCGGGCTTCGCCTTCCCGACGGATGATATAAATTTACCAATAGCATCGTCCTGTACGGATACTTCACCTTGCTTATTAACAACCGTTTGTAAGCGGGCACCCGGTGTAAAGATGAGCTTTATCATTGTCGAGTCGGCTTTTTTCATACCCTCGAACAATTGATTGACAGAAGCCCGAACAGCCGCTTCATCAGTACTGGATGTTTGGGCAATGGCTGGGCAAAAAGCAAGGGTTATCAGAAGTAGCAGTACAATTTTCATAAGATGAAAGGTAGAGTCATAATGTCAGTCATGAGCTGTGCCACGGTTCCAAACCGTGGCACAGCTATTCTAAAACCTGGTTAAATATACTGATTAAGAATCATTTCGTATAGCTCCTGCTTGCCGCTGAGCTGTTTAGGCTCGCCATTAGCTAAGGCATACGCCCGCAGGTCGTCCAGAGTCAGCTCGCCCTTTTCAAAACGAGCGCCCTCACCGCTGTCATAGCTTGCGTACCGATCGGCCCGCAACTGCTTGTATTTTGACTTGCCCAGAATGGCTTCGGCGGCAATGGCTGCACGGGCAAACGTGTCCATACCGCCAATGTGAGCAATAAAAATATCCTCCAGATCCGTCGAATTTCGGCGTGTCTTGGCGTCAAAATTTACGCCACCTGATTTTAAACCACCTGCTTCCAGAATCACCAGCATGGCTTCGGTCAATTCATAAACATCCACCGGAAACTGGTCAGTATCCCAGCCATTCTGGTAGTCGCCCCGGTTGGCATCGAGCGATCCGAGCATGTTGTTGTCGGCAGCTACCTGCAACTCGTGCGCGAAGGTATGACTGGCTAAAGTGGCATGGTTTGTCTCGATGTTCAACTCAAAATCATCCTGCAGGCCAAAACGGTTCAAAAAGCCTACTACCGTAGCTGCATCAAAGTCATACTGGTGTTTCGTAGGCTCCATCGGTTTTGGCTCGATGTAGAAAGCGCCTTTGAAACCCTGCTTACGGGCATAGTCCCGGCTGATTTGCAGGAACTTACCCAGGTGCTCCTGTTCCCGCTTCATATTGGTATTGAGCAGGGACATGTAGCCTTCACGACCACCCCAGAACGTGTAACCCCGGCCACCTAGCTCAATCGTTGCGTCGATAGCGTTCTTCACCTGCCAGCCTCCGTGCGCCAGTACATGGAAGTCTGGATTGGTAGAAGCACCATTCATGTAGCGTTCGTGAGAGAACAGATTGGCAGTACCCCAGAGCAGTTTAACACCACTAGCGGCTTGTTTCTGTTTGGCATAATCGACAATGGCGCGGAAGTTCTTCTCGAAATCAGCATTGGAGTTGCCTTCGGGAGCCACATCGACATCGTGGAAACAGTAGTATTCCATGCCGATTTTGGTAATAAACTCAAAGGCTGCATCCATTTTATCGTGGGCAGCCGCGAGCCGATCCGCGTTCTGATCCCAGGGAAAGTGTTTAACGCCGGGTCCGAACGGATCAGCGCCAGTTCCGCAGAAGGTATGCCAGTAGGCGGTAGCAAACCGGAACAAATCCTTCATCGGCGTTCCGAGGATGGGCCGGTTAGCGTCGTAAAATTTGAAGGCTAGTGGATTGTCGGATTCGCGACCTTCGTACTGGACTGGTTTTTCCAGAAATGGGAAATACGTTTTTTCGCCAAGGGTTAATTTTGTACCAGACATACTTATAGGGTTTTGAAACAAATAAAGTCCCAAAGGTCAGTAGCTCTTGGGACTATAGCAACTATAGGAAGACTGGACTTTCAGGTTTCTTATCTACTCGCTGAAAGCAGAATCGATAGAAAATAAGACTCTGCCAACGTGCTTTATTCGTCAGAGGTTTTACTCTTTCCGGTATCGGTCATGGCACGGCTGGGCTGACGTGTCATTTTTTTGATATACTCGGCCCGGCGGAAACGTAATGCACTCCAATCGTTGTCAATCGCTATCATCCGAACGCTTTCAAAGCCGAGTTCACCCAATGCAGCCCAACCGGTGTCCCGGTTGAAATCGCACGTATACTTTTTCGATGAGCCTTTCGGATAGGCGAACCATAGCAGGCCATCACCCTGTATTTTGTTCGCTACCTGAGCGCTGATTTGATCAACTTCCTGGTGCGTTTTCACAAAGGCTATAATGAAGCAACCCTGCTGAATTTCCTCAGGATTAGTAATGATGGCCCCGAACGGCCGCATTGTATCAACAACGGTCGCAAACTCTTCCGGAGCGTTGATGACCGTAATTTCGGGTTGGGATTTGTAATTGAGTTTAGCGAAGGTGGGATGCATATATCGTTACGGGTTACAAATGGACAGTACCGTTTTGGTAAATAGCTAAACAGCCATCTAATTCCATGCTATTATCCTGAATAAAGAACTCAATAGTGGCTTTGTAGCGAATGAGGAGTTCTATGATCTGGTCATTCGATAAATTGCCTGTTCGAAACCATACAATTTTAGGAGGAGGACCGTGTAAGATTGTTAAATCAAATAAATCTTCATCGAACGTTACAACTGTGTAGCCGTTTTGACGACAAAAATCCCATATCGCCCGGTCATCTTTGTTGTACAGTCCACATTCGCGAACGCCTTCAACTACAGCGAAATGGCTCTTGAGCTTTTTAGCAACCCGGAAGGAAATATTCTGATCCAGCAAAAGTTTCATGCTGCTATACGCAGTTTATTCTCTTTCGCTGCTGCAAACGCCAACGCGGCATAAATATCGTCTTTTGTTAACTCTGGGAAGTCGCTAATAATCTCATCTATTGTCATTCCCGACGCTAGCCAGCCCAGTATATCGCCAACAGTAATCCGCATCCCCCGGATACAGGGCTTACCTCCCCGTTTTCCGGGCTCAATGGTAATAATTTGCCGAAAATCAACCATACTAACCTGTTTTATACAAACTTAATTAACTAAGTACTCAGACGGAATTAATTATAGAATGATTTTGAGTAAATCGGATAGTGTACTTGGTGCCAAATTCAGCCAGGATAGCCTTGACGGCCTGAGTCAGCGACTCATAACTGGTGTAAGCTGCT